>NZ_JBQFVP010000005.1:0-290061 GCF_056539825.1 Ruegeria sp. B10 | reverse complement strand
CGGCCACCAGACCGGCGAAATGCGCCATGTCCACGTGCAAATAGGCGCCGACCATGTCGGCGATCTCGCGCATGCGGGCAAAGTCGATCTGGCGCGGGATAGCCGAGCCGCCTGCGATGATCAGCTTGGGGTTATGCTCCTTGGCCAGCGCCTCAACCTGATCATAGTCCAGCATGTTGTCTTCTTTGCGCACGCCGTATTGCACGGCGTTGAACCATTTGCCCGACTGGTTCGGGCGGGCACCGTGGGTCAGGTGACCACCGGCATCCAGCGACATACCCAGAATGGTGTCACCGGGCTGGATCAGCGCCTGGAAAACACCCTGGTTCGCCTGGCTGCCCGAGTTCGGCTGCACGTTGGCGAAACCGCAACCAAACAGCTCTTTCGCGCGGTCGATGGCCAGGTTCTCGGCAATGTCGACGAACTGGCAGCCGCCATAGTAGCGACGACCGGGGTAGCCTTCGGCGTATTTGTTGGTCATCACCGAGCCCTGCGCTTCCATAACGGCGGCAGAGACGATGTTTTCCGACGCGATCAGCTCGATCTCGTCGCGCTGACGGCCCAGCTCGGACGTGATCGAACCGAAAAGCTCAGGATCACGGTCCGACAAAGACTGGGTGAAAAAACCGGTGTCACGGAGATTGGCGTTCATGATAGCTCCACATGTCTGGGGTATTGCTTGCGGATTTCCTATCGGAAACCCTACCGAGGCAACAGCTTTAAAGCGACGAATTGCACGGCGTGGGCGTCAACTCTGGCCTATTGGGGAAAGGTATGTTTGTTTCGGAACCAAATGTGCAGCACCGGAAACCGGAAAAAATGAAAAAGAGAATCGCTTTTCTCGCAAGCGAGGCTGATGTCGCGCAATCAGCCCGCGAGGTCCTGGTCGCCAAATACGGAAACGCCGCGCCGCGCGATGCGGATGTGGTGGTGGCGCTGGGTGGCGATGGGTTCATGCTGCGCACGCTCAAGAACATGCAGCACCTCGATGCGCCGGTATACGGGATGAACCGTGGGACAATCGGGTTCCTGATGAACACCTATTCTGACACTGATCTCTTGGAACGTCTCGATGACGCCGAGGTGGAGGTCATCAATCCTCTGGCCATGCGCGCCATGGATCAATCCGGGAAACTGCATGAGGCGCTGGCGATTAACGAAGTGTCACTGTTGCGCGCGGGTCCGCAAGCGGCGCGTTTGAAGATCAGCGTCGATGGCCGAGAAAGGATGGGAGAGCTTGTCTGTGACGGCGCGCTTCTGTCTACGCCTGCGGGATCGACCGCGTATAACTATTCGGCCCATGGTCCGATTTTGCCGATCGGGGCGGATGTGTTGGCCCTGACCGCGATTGCTGCATTTCGACCCCGTCGGTGGCGCGGGGCCTTGCTGCCCAAAACCGCAACAGTTCGCATCGACGTGCTGGATGCCGATAAACGCCCGGTGATGGCCGATGCCGATTCTATTTCCTTTCCAGACATTGATTGGGTCGAAATCTGCTCGGAATCCGAGATCACCCATCGCATTCTTTTCGACCCCGGACATGGCCTTGAAGAGCGCCTGATTTCTGAACAATTCACTTAGAATTTCGTCAGTTTTGAAAAATAATTTTTTCTTGTGTGAACAAGTTCACATGCGGGTGAGCATGCAATAGGTAATGTGATCTTGCCTGGAGAACACGCTTAGGTGGGAGTGAGTGGCCACCAAACAGCGTTTTCGACATACTTGCGCATTTTTTGCGCTGGCGAGGGTGGGTGGTGCCACGCTCGTTATCTGAAATCCAGGCATATTTAAGCAAGCGGACCCCGGGCACAAAAACCCGGGGTCGATTTTTTTTGGGGGGGGTTAGTCGGAGCGGGTCATCCGCTCCCAAAGAGGTTTGCACATCTGCCCGACCCGCGCCTCGATCGCCGCCGCCGCATCGACTGCTAGATCTTCTCGCCAACGACGCGCTGCGATCTGAACATTGATGGGCTGTAGGCCGTTGGACAATTCTGCCAGTCTTGACGGAACGCAGGCGGCAGGCAGGCCAAGGAAGTTCATCGCATAGGAATAGACCGCGCAGCCCAGAACCTCATGCACGCCCTCGGCCCCTTCGGTGTCGCGGTCCGGTTTGAAAAAGGGTTGAGGCAGGAACGGGGACAGGACGAGGGGGTAGTCTTCCATAAACAGCGACCATTCACGGGCATAGTGGCTGCGTTTGGCGAGCATTCGCAGCAGTTCAGTCTCCACGATAGGTGGGAATTCCTGAAAATAGACCTCGAAGATATCCTGGATGGTTTGGGAACCGGCCGCCTGGATATCGGATTTCAACAAGGTCAGAACCTCGCCCATCAATGTGCGGTATCCGATGCGACCGCATGCGAAGACATCTGGGGGATCGACCTCGTCGACCTGATAGCCCGCATCGACCAGCGCGTCGCGCGCAGTGTCCAGCGCCTTTTCGACCTCTGTATGAAGGGCGTATCCGAATGTGTTCTTGGTAAAGGCCACTTTGATCGGAGCGTCCAGAGCCTCACCCTGCCATGGCAGAGGAACATGAAACGGGTCGCGCGGGTCCGAGGCGATCAGGCTGGGCATCGACAGGGACAGGTCGGCTGCGGATCGCGTGATCAGGCCCTGAACGGACATGGATTGGGCGAGTATTCCGCGCTCGGCCGTTTGGCTGGGGTTCCAGGCGGGGACGCGACCAAGGCCGGGTTTGACTGTCACCGCCCCGTTGGCGGCAGCCGGAAACCTGAGGCTTCCGCCAATGTCGTTTCCATGCGCCAAAGCGCCAATCCCGGCCATGACGGCCGCCCCGGCACCGCCCGACGACCCTCCGGCTGAGATATGACGCCCCCAAGGGTTATGCGTGCGCCCATAAAGCGGATTATCGGTGTCGGCGCGGAAGGAAAACTCGGGCGTGTTGGTCCGGCCAATAACGATTGCCCCGGCATTCTGAAGGTTTGATACAACAGGCGCGTCATCAGGGGCGATAACATCTTTCAGCGCCACGACCCCGTTTGTCGTCGCGTGGCCCTTTTGATCGACATTGATCTTGATGGTTATCGGCACCCCGTGCAGCGGTCCGGTCGGTGCCCCTGCTGCCCGTGCTTGATCCAAGGCGCGCGCGCGTTGCAAGGCCTGCTGGCTCAGATCCTCGACCACAGCATTCAGATCGGGATTGACGGCATTCATGCGAGAGATGGAGGATGCAACGGCGTCCTCGGCACTCAGGTCACCGTTGCGGGTCAGGGTGGTCAGCTCAGTGGCGCTGAGTTGCCAGATTTTGCTTTGAGTCATGGGCCCTCACTGTCTTAGAAAGACAGTAAGGGGCCTATTTCAGGTTGCAAGAGGGGGGCCGCGCTACTGAGCGTAGCCAATTGTCTGCAACGCGTCCTTGATCTCGTCCAAGATGGCGGGATCGTCGATGGTCGCGGGCATCTTGTACTCTTTGCCATCGGCAATCGAAACCATGGTGCCCCGCAAGATCTTGCCCGAGCGGGTCTTGGGCAGGCGGTCTACAACCACGGCCAGTTTAAATGCAGCCACAGGGCCGATTTTGTCTCGGACCATCTTGACGACTTCGTTCGACACCTCGGTATGGTCACGGTCGGCACCGGTATTCAGACAAAGGAAACCCACCGGCATTTGACCTTTCAACTGATCCGACACCCCGATCACCGCGCACTCGGCCACGTCGGGATGGGCGGCCAGGACCTCTTCCATCCCGCCGGTCGACAGGCGGTGACCCGCGACGTTGATCACGTCATCGGTGCGCGCCATGATATAGAGGTAACCGTCCTCGTCGATCATGCCCGCATCGCCGGTCTCATAGTAGCCGGGGAAGTGGTTCAGGTACGAGCTTTTGAACCGCTCTTCGGCGTTCCAAAGCGTTGGCAAAGTGCCCGGAGGCAGCGGCAGCTTGACCGCAATCGCGCCCAGCTCACCCGGTTTCAGCGGATGGCCGCCTTCGTCAAGGATTTGCACGTCGTAGCCGGGCATCGGCTTGGCCGGAGATCCCAGTTTGATGGGCAGTTCCTCGATCCCCAGCGGGTTGCCTGCAATGGCCCAACCGGTCTCGGTCTGCCACCAGTGGTCGATGATCGGAACGTTCAGCGCATCCTGCGCCCAGGTGATGGTATCGGGGTCGGCGCGTTCACCTGCGAGATACATGGCGCGCAGACCGGACAGGTCGTATTTCCCAATCAGCTCACCCTTGGGGTCTTCACGCTTGACGGCGCGGATCGCGGTGGGGGCTGTGAAGAAACTGCGCACGTTGTGTTCGGAGATCACCCTCCAGAAGGTGCCCGCGTCGGGTGTGCCAACGGGTTTGCCCTCGAACACGATGGTGGTGTTGCCGTGGATCAGCGGGGCGTAGCAGATGTAGGAGTGCCCAACGACCCAACCCACATCCGATGCGGCCCAGAACACATCACCCGGATCGACATTGTAGATATTCTTCATCGACCAGTGCAGCGCCACCAGATGCCCGGCGGTCGGACGCACAACGCCTTTGGGCGCGCCCGTGGTGCCTGAGGTATAGAGGATATAGGCCGGATCATTGCCCGCGACCGGCACGCATTCGGCAGGTTCGACGCCGTATTGGAAGCCATGCCAGTTGAAGTCGCGGCCTTCGATCAGCTGTGCCACTTCCTGTTCGCGCTGGAAGATGACGCAGAACTCGGGCTTGTGGCTGGCTAGGTCGATGGCGCCGTCCAGCAGAGGTTTATAGTGAACCACGCGACCAGGCTCCAACCCGCAGGAGGCGGCGATGATGGCCTTGGGTTTGGCATCGTCGATCCGCACGGCAAGTTCGTTGCTGGCAAAGCCGCCGAACACCACCGAATGCACGGCGCCCAGACGGGCGCAGGCCAGCATCGCCTCAAGCGCTTCCGGGATCATCGGCATGTAGATGATGACGCGGTCGCCCTTTTCAACGCCCTTTGCGCGCAGCGCACCGGCCAGCGTTGCTACCCGGTTGCGAAGTTCGACATACGAGATTTCGCGCTTGGTATGGGTGATCGGGCTGTCATAGATTATGGCTGTCTGTTCGCCGCGCCCGTTTTCCACATGGCGGTCGACGGCGTTCCAGCAGGTATTGACCTGCGCATCGCTGAACCATTCATACAGAGGGGCGTTGTCGGCAAACAGGGCTTTGCTGGGGGCCGAGATCCAATCAATGCCTTTGGCGGCGTCCATCCAGAACGCCTCGGGGTCGTTTTTCCAGCCATCGTAAACGTCTTGATATGCCATCAGGCCCTCCTCCCAAAATCACTGCAATTGTTGTTAGGCAGCGATAGGGCAGTGGGCAAGCGGCGCGAGTGACGGCGCGTCAGTTTATCGCAAAATATTTGCAGGATGGCCAAAAAAAGCCTGCAAATTTTTGCAAACCTCAAGATTTTATGGAATTTAGCAGGTTGAAAATATGATTTTGCAAACCTGCAAATTTATGAGTGCAAAGGGTATTGGTTGAGTCGGACAGCCAGACACCCACAGGATGTCTGGCGTTGATCCACCCGCTCTAGCCGTAGTGGGTTACGGGCGTGCCCGCGATTGCTGCCATGTTCAGCAGCCCCCTTGAGGTGATCGAAGGTGTCACGATATGTGCCTTGTTGCCCATGCCCATCAGGATCGGGCCTACTTCGATTCCGTCGGCTTTCATCTTCAAAACGTTGCGCACGCCGCTTGCGGCATCTGCATGCGCGAAGATCAGGACATTCGCGGCACCTTCAAGGCGTGAGGCGGGGAAAATACGTTCGCGCAGTTCTGGGTTGAGGGCCGTGTCCAGGTTCATCTCGCCTTCATAGGTGAAGTCGCGTGGTTCGCTGTCCAGAATGGCAATTGCCTCACGCAGTCGCTTGCCCGAGCCTTCGGCCTGGTTGCCGAATTGCGACTGCGAGCAAAAGGCAATCTTCGGCTCAAGCCCGAAACGCCGCACGTGGCGGGCTGCGCCCAGGGTGATCTCAGCAAGTTCTGCGGGATTTGGCAATTGCCTTACATGAGTGTCGGCAATGAATAGAGGGCCGTCTTCGAGAATCATCAACGACAATGCCCCGTGTGGGCGCAGGTCAGGGGTGCCCAGAACCTGTTCGACGTAATTCAAATGCCAGCGGTATTCGCCGAACGTGCCGCAGATCATGCTGTCGGCTTCGCCGCGATGAACCATGATAGCGCCAATCGCGGTGGAATTCGTGCGCATGATCGCCTTGGCCAGATCGGGGGTGACGCCGCGGCGCTGCATGATCTGGTGGTATGAGTTCCAGTAGTCGTAGTAGCGCGGATCGTTTTCCGGGTTCACAATCTGCAGATCCTTGCCGGGACGGACGACCAGGCCGAGACGCTCACAGCGGGCTTCGATCACTTCGGGGCGGCCAATCAGGATCGGAGTTTCGGTCGTTTCCTCAAGGATGGCCTGTGCAGCGCGCAATACACGTTCATCCTCGCCCTCGGCGAAGACGATCCGGCGGCTTGAGGCTGCGGCGGCCTCGAACACGGGGCGCATAAGAAGGGCAGATTTGAAGACGGTCTGGTTCAGCTTTTCCTTGTAGGCCTCAAGGTCGTCGATCGGACGTTTGGCAACGCCGCTCTCCATTGCGGCCTTGGCGACCGCCGAAGATACGATCCCCACAAGGCGTGGATCGAAGGGTTTAGGGATCAGGTAGTCCGGGCCAAACGTCAGTTGCTCACCCTTGTAGGCAGCGGCGGCCTCGGCGCTTGTGGTGGCGCGGGCCAATTCGGCAATGCCTTCGACGCAGGCAATCTGCATCTCGTCATTGATCTCGGTTGCGCCGACATCCAATGCGCCGCGGAAGATGAATGGAAAACATAGCACGTTATTGACTTGATTGGGAAAATCGCTGCGTCCGGTCGCGATGATCGCATCAGGCGCGACTTCACGCGCGGCTTCGGGCAGGATTTCGGGCGTCGGGTTGGCCAGAGCGAAGATGATCGGGCGGTCAGCCATTTTCTCGACCATCTCGGGCGTCAGAACATTTGGGCCGCTTAGGCCCAGAAACAGATCGGCCCCACCAATCACGTCGTCCAAGGTGCGTAGGTCGGATTTCTGGGCGAACTGATCTTTGTGCGGATTCATATCCTCGGCGCGACCCTCATAGACCAGCCCGTGAATATCGCACAGCCAGATATTCTCGCGCTTGACGCCAAGTTTGACCAGCATGTTGAGGCAGGCGATCCCGGCCGCTCCACCGCCGGTCGAAACGATTTTTATTTCCTCGAACTTCTTGCCGGCGACGTGCAATGCATTGCGGGCCGCGGCCCCGACAACAATTGCGGTTCCGTGCTGATCGTCGTGAAAAACGGGGATGTTCATGCGCTCGCGACACAGCTTTTCGACGATGAAGCAATCGGGGGCTTTGATGTCTTCAAGGTTGATTGCGCCGAAGGTCGGTTCCAGAGCGCAGACGACATCGGCTAGTTTTTCGGGGTCGGGCTGGTCGACCTCGATGTCGAAGCAGTCGATCCCGGCGAATTTCTTGAAAAGGACGGCTTTGCCTTCCATCACCGGTTTCGAGGCGAGGGCACCGATATTGCCTAGACCTAGAACAGCCGTTCCGTTCGACACGACGGCCACAAGGTTGCCGCGTGCGGTATAGTGTTCCGCGTTCGAGGGGTCGGCCTTGATCTCAAGACTGGCCTCGGCCACGCCCGGCGAATAGGCGCGGGCCAGATCCCGGCCGTTTGCCATCGGCTTCGTGGCCTTGATTTCAAGCTTTCCGGGCTTGGGATGAGCGTGATAGTCAAGCGCGGCCTGCCGCAAGCTGGGTGTGTCAGACATCGGCGGTAAAGCTCCCTTCAAAATTTGATTTAGCCTTAAACTATTTTTTTCGACTTGGCTATGCCGCGTCTGAAGCTTGGCAAAACCCGACCGTTTCCTTGATTAATTGTCGCAAAATTTTTACAAACCGCAAACTTCTGCGAATTGCTCTGAGACCCCAAAATGCCCAACGACCTCAAAATGACATCTTCCGAGGTGTTCTCGCCATCCCGCTTCCGCTTTGGGGTGGACCGGTTCTGGTTCTGGGCTGCGCTGGGCGTTGCGGCTTTGATCCTCGGGTGTATCGCCTTGTTCCCCTTGCAGGCTGAGGTGTTCAATCAGGAAGGCGGATTGATCGAGACGATCTCGGCGGCTTGTTTGTTGATGGCTGGCGTTGTGGCCTTGGTCAAATATCGAGGGCTCGCGCGGCTTTACATCGGCGTAGGGTGCCTGCTGCTGGCCGAGCGTGAGCTTGAGGCGGATATTTACGCCGAAGGCTCTGTGCCATTCGCGGTGCTAAGCGGCTTGGACGGTCTGCTGGACATGACGCTCGTGCGTGTCGCCCTGGCGGTGGTCGTGCTGGGGGGTGTGCTGTGGCACGGCATTCCCAACGCGTGGCGGGCGGTCAGAGTTCAGGCGCCGTTCCTTGCGATCTTTGTGCTTGCCGGGGTGGCCGCAGTTGTGGCGCAGGGGCTCGAAGAAATCTCGGGCCTGTATGAGGCCACGATGTCCTCGGTTATGAAGACGCGGCTGTTTGTTCTGGAAGAAACGCTCGAGATGTATTTTTCGATTGGCATTCTGGCGTCGGTTCTGATCGGATGGCCGAAAGAACCGACTGACGAGAGCTTACATGACCCAGACAGCGCACGCGGCGAGCACCCGCGCTGAAATCCGTTTGCCTACGCAAGAATTGCGCGACGATATTCCGTTCTACACCAAGGTTTTGGGGATGCAGATGGATATGATCTATCCTGCTGACGATCCTCGAACTGCCGTTTTTTCCGGCCATGGCCTAAGGGTGCGGATCGAGAAGGATGCACCCGAAACCCCCGGCACTTTACGTATTCTGACCGAGAACCCTGAGGGTTTTGCCAATGGGGATCGGGTTCTGGTAGCTCCGAATGGAACGCGTATCGAAATCGAGGACCTCGATCCCCCTCTGGTGATGCCCGAAACGGTGCATTCCTTTGTCGTGCGCAGGCTCAAGGACCAAGCGCCGTGGATCATTGGACGGGCCGGGATGCACTATCGCGATCTGGTGCCGGATCGTTTGGGCGGGTCAATCATTGCCAGTCATATTCGCATCCCCGATGGCGGCCCTGTGCCGGATATGGTGCATTTCCATAAGGTCGGGTTTCAGCTGATCTTCTGCATACACGGCTGGGTTGATGTCGTTTACGAAGATCAGGGCGACAAATTGCGCCTGACCGCCGGTGATTGCTTCATCCAACCGCCGGAAATCCGCCACCGCGTGCTGGAAGCCTCGGACAATGTGCAGGTGATCGAGATCGGCGTTCCGGCCGAACATGTCACCGAAATTGATCACGAGATGGAACTGCCGACGCCGCATCTGCGCCCCGACCGGGAATGGCAGGGGCAACGCTTTGTTTACAATCAGGCGAAAGATGCGGATTGGGTGCCGTTCCGACTGCCGGGTTATATCTGCCGCGACACCACGATTGCCGAGAACACCAAAGGGGTCGCCGGTGTTCAGGTCGTCCGGCGCGGGCAGGGTGATCCGGTCTGGGCCAGCCACGACACCGACATCCATTTCACCTTCGTCATGAGCGGAGAGGTCACTCTGGAGGGCGAAGGCCGTGATCCCTATCAACTAGAGCAAGGGGATGCTTTTGTGATACCACCGGGGATGCGCACACGCTTGTCGCAGCCCTCTGACGATGTTGAACTGCTCGAGGTGACGTTGCCGGGGGTGTTCAAGACGGCGCTGGAATAAATGCGCGGCGGGGCTTCTATTCGCCCCTCGTTTTCCGGTAGGGTCTGAATTTCTGACCAACTGATCAAAAAATGGGGAATCGCCATGTCGCTTAAAGATGCCGCCTTGAAGGTTCGCGAAAACGCCCATGCGCCTTATTCGAACTTCAAGGTGGGCGCGGCGATTCTGTCGGGATCAGGGACGCTCTATGTTGGATGCAACGTAGAGAACGTGGCCTATCCCGAAGGCACCTGTGCCGAGGCGGGCGCAATTGCCGCCATGGTCGCCTCGGGCGAGACCGAGCTGGCCGACGTCTATGTCGTTGCCCAAAGCCCGCAGCCGGTGCCGCCTTGTGGTGGCTGCCGTCAGAAACTGGCCGAGTTCGGCGCGCGGGATGTGAAGGTCACCTTGGCGACAACCGACGGCGCCGAGCTGGAAACCACGATCGGACAGCTTTTGCCCGGCGCATTTGACGCCTCGCACATGCAGGACAGCTGACCGCATGGATGCCCGTTCGATCATCGTTAAACTGCGCCGCAGCGAAGTGCCCACCGGGCCAGAGCTTGCGTGGTTTGCCCAAGGTCTGGCCGATGGCAACGTCAGTGACGCGCAGGCTGGGGCCTTTGCGATGGCCGTCTGCATGGGCGGGCTGGGTGCGCAGGGACGTGCCGACCTGACCGTCGCGATGCGAGACAGTGGTGACGTGCTGCGCTGGGATCTGGATGGCCCGGTCATCGACAAACACTCCACGGGCGGTGTTGGTGATTGCGTCAGCCTGATCTTGGCTCCGGCTCTGGCCGAATGTGGGGCTTATGTGCCCATGATCTCGGGCCGTGGCTTGGGCCATACGGGCGGTACGCTGGACAAGCTTGAGGCGATTCCGGGCGTCACCACGCAGATCGGGCAGGAGCGTCTGGCGCAGGTATTGCGCGACACCGGGGCTGCGATTGTCGGCGCAACGGGGCAGATCGCGCCTGCGGACAAGCGTCTCTATGCGGTGCGGGATGTGACGGCGACGGTGGAAAGCCTCGATCTGATCACGGCCTCGATCCTGTCCAAGAAACTTGCGGCAAGTCCCGATGCGCTGGTACTGGATGTCAAAACCGGCAGCGGTGCGTTCATGAAGACGCTTGAAGACGCGCGCGAGCTGGCTCAGGCGCTGACCGCAACTGCTAACGCTGCCGGCTGCCGAACCTCCGCCGTCATCACCGATATGAACCAACCTCTGGCCTCGGCACTGGGCAACGCCTTGGAGGTGGCCGAGGTCATGAAGGTCCTGACCGAAGGGTGCACGTCTCCTCTGGCCGAAATCTCTGCCGAGTTGGGCGGGGTGTTGCTGGCGGATGCAGGTATCTCTGAAACAGTGGATCAGGGCCGCGCCAAAATCGCCGAGATCATCCGGGATGGCCGCGCCGCAGAACGGTTTGGTCGCATGATGGCCGCCGTTGGAGGCCCGGTGCAATTTGTTGAGACGTGGTCTCGGTTCCTGCCCGAAGCCAGCGTGATCACCGAGGTTCCATCACCGCGCGACGGATACATCACGGCCATTGACGGCGAAGCCTTGGGGCTGGCCGTGGTGGCTCTTGGCGGTGGACGTCAAGTGGAAAGCGATATGGTCGACCCGGCGGTGGGTTTGTCAAACATGGTACGGCTAGGCGAGCGGGTCACCAAGGGCGCGCCTTTGGCCGCTGTTCACGCGGCGCGCGAGGACGCGGCGGCTCAGGCGACCCAGAGCGTATTGGCGGCGATAACGATCGCTGATGCTCCGGTTGCCGTGCCCGATCTGGTGCATGAAAGGATCATGGCATGAGCCGCGCCTTTCTCGTCGTGATGGACTCGGTCGGTATCGGCGGAGCACCTGATGCAGGCGCGTTCTTCAACGGGGATGTGCCTGACACCGGGGCCAACACACTGGCCCATGTCGCGCAAGCCTGTGCCGAGGGGCGGGCTGAGGACGGGCGCAGCGGCCCGCTTGCATTGCCTCATCTGGATGCGCTGGGTCTGGGTGCTGCGACGCGACTGGCCTCGGGCGACACAACGCCGGGGTTGGCGGCTCAACCGACTGGCCTGTGGGGATGCGCGCGCGAACTGTCGCCGGGCAAGGATACACCCTCGGGCCATTGGGAAATGGCGGGGCTGCCCGTGCCGTGGGACTGGCACTATTTTCCTGACACACAGCCCGCATTTCCTCCCGATCTGAGCCAAGCAGCAGCGCAAGCTGCGGGGACCGAGGGTATTCTGGGCGATTGCCACGCATCCGGAACGGCCATCATTGCCGAGCTTGGGGCCGAGCATATGCGCACCGGCTGGCCGATCTGCTACACGTCCGCCGACAGCGTGTTCCAGATCGCCGCGCATGAGGAGAGCTTTGGTCTCGATAACCTGCTTGCGATGTGCCGAGCACTCGCGCCGCGTCTGCATGAGATGAAGGTGGGCCGTGTCATCGCACGCCCCTTCGTCGGCTCTCCTAATGCCGGGTTCACCCGCACAACGAACCGCAAGGACTTTGCCATCTTGCCGCCCGCGCCTGTTCTGACGAACTGGGTTCAGGACGCAGGCCGCCGCGTGCACGCCGTTGGCAAGATCGGAGACATCTTCTCCATGCAGGGCATCGACACGCTGCGCAAAGGCTCCGACGCCGAATTGATGCGGCACCTGTCCGACCTGGTGGATCAGGCCGAGGATGGCAGCCTGAGTTTTGCCAATTTCGTCGAATTCGATAGCCTCTACGGTCATCGTCGCGATATCAGCGGCTATGCTCGTGCGCTGGAGTGGTTTGACCGGGAAATCGGAGCCATCCTGCCTAAGCTGCGCCCGGATGACATGCTGATAGTGACGGCGGATCACGGCAATGACCCCAGTTGGATCGGCACCGACCACACGCGCGAGCAAGTGCCGGTTTTGGTGGCCGGAAAGGGGTCAGGCCAACTCGGTCAGATCCATTTCGCCGATGTTGCCGCCAGCATCGCCCATCACCTGAACGTACCGGCGCAAGGGCCGGGAAAGAGCTTTCTATGAGTGTCGCAGACCTTCCAAAAATCGAATTGCACCTGCACCATGAGGGTGCCGCGCCGCCCGCATTCATCCGGCAATTGGCGCATGAAAAACGCATCGATCTGAGCGGCATCTTCAAGCCCGACGGCGGCTACGACTTCCGCGACTTCGCCCATTTCCTCAGCGTCTATGAGGCCGCGTGTGAGGTCCTCAAATCGCCGGAGGATTTCCGCCGCCTTACCCTGGCGATCCTTGCGGAAAGCGCCGCCAATGGGGTGGTATATTGCGAGAGTTTCCTCAGCCCCGATTTTTGCGGCGGTGGCGATCTGAACGCGTGGCGCGACTATCTGAACGCCATTCAGGACGCCGCCGATGAGGCCGAGCGCAAGTTCGATATCACTCTGCGCGGCGTGGTCACCTGTGTTCGCCATTTCGGCCCGGATCAGGCCAAGATCAGCGCCCGCTGCGCTGCGGAAACCGCAGGCGATTGGATCACCGGTTTCGGTATGGGCGGCAATGAATCCATCGGCACTCAGGGCGAATTCAAATGGGCCTTCGATTGCGCCCGTGAGGCCGGTTTGCGCCTGACCACCCATGCAGGTGAGTTCGGTGGCCCCGACAGCGTGCGTGATGCAGTTCGTGACTTGGGTGTTGAACGTATCGGCCACGGCGTTCGCGCCATTGAAGACCCCGATCTGGTGCATGAACTGGTCGACCTGGGCGTCACGCTTGAGGTCTGCCCAGGATCAAACGTGGTTCTGGGTCTCTACCCGGATTTCGCCGCGCATCCGATTGCGCGGTTGCGCGACGCCGGGGCGAAAGTCACCGTTTCCACGGATGATCCGCCATTTTTCCATACCACTATGCGGCGCGAGTATGAGATGTTGCAGGCAGCCTTCGATTGGGGTGCCGAAGACTTTGCAGCCCTGAATGAAACGGCCCTGAACGCGGCCTTTTGCGATGAAGACACCCGCGCGCGGGTCAAGAAAAGACTGGAGAACACATGAGCGAACACCTGACCGTCGTTGACCACCCGCTGGTGCAGCACAAGCTGACGCTCATGCGGGACAAGGGAACCTCAACTGCCGAATTCCGTCAGTTGCTGCGGGAAATCACCCTGTTGCTGGCCTATGAGGTGACTCGCGAGCTTAAGCTGACCACCCGTCATATCGAAACTCCGATGGAGGAGATGGACGCGCCGATTCTGGCTGGCAAGAAGCTTGCACTGGTCTCGATCCTGCGCGCCGGGAACGGGATGCTGGACGGGGTGCTGGAACTGATCCCCTCGGCCCGTGTGGGGTTCGTCGGGCTTTACCGCGACGAAGAAACGCTTAAGCCCGTTCAGTATTACTTCAAAGCGCCAGAGGGCTTGAAAGACCGGTTGGTCATCGCAGTTGACCCGATGCTGGCCACGGGCAACAGCTCGGCCGCAGCGATCGATCTGCTGAAAGAGGCGGGCGCGACCGAGATCCTGTTCCTCTGCCTGTTGGCGGCACCAGAAGGGGTTGCCCGCATGAAAGAGGCCCATCCGGACGTGCATATCGTCACTGCCGCGCTGGATCGTGAGCTGAACTCGAAAGGCTATATAATGCCCGGCCTCGGCGATGCCGGAGACCGTATGTTCGGCACCAAATAAGCCCGATTACTCGCTGCAGATGTTTTGAAGCTGGACCCAATCGCGGTCCGGCAGCACCTGTTCCAGTGTGCGTCCTGCCATCGGGTCGGCCTCGATCAGGCCAAGAACCGTTTCCCCGGTCACATCCCGCGCGTAGGCATATGGGGTCGAGGGCAGGGCGGTCTGTGCAAAAACTGCCAGCAGTGCCTCATCTGTCAGAGACGGACGGGGTTCCGAAAGGACTTGCTCGGTATAGCTGTCGACGATCTCGGGCGTCAGGCCTCCGGTCGTCAGCAGACGAAAGGCCGAGGAGGCGCCGGTTCGGTCCAGAACATCATCCAACGGGTCTTGTGCCGCGATACGGGCGCGCTCGGCGATGACATAGCCAGCGGCCACGGCGGGGTCTTCGTGATCTTCGACCAACGCCCGGTTCAACAAGACCGTCCCGCCCGGCAGGCTGAGGCTGTCCTGCACCCCGGCGGGCAGGATGATGATCTGCCGCACGCCCGTGCGCTTGGCCAGACGATCCAAGGAGGCCTGCGCATCGCGTGAGGCACAGGCCCGCCCCGAAACCCGCTCGATTCGTTTCAGAATCTCGTCGCCGATGTCCTGCCGTTTGACCTCGGGCACGACCGAGACCACGTGGTTTTGCAGGGCCCCGGGCAACCAAAGCAGCAACACCGCCAGCACAGCGGCGACGACGCCTGCGACGCTAAACCAGCGCAACCGACCGGGATGCGGGCGCGCGCGGTCGATGGCGCGTTGCAGCCGGTCGATGGCCTCAAGCATGGTCTTTTCGCTTTCGGCCAGTTCCAGCGTTTCGTCCGGGTCGCCATCAGGGTTGAAAATCGCAGGGAAACTACCCGGATTCTGCCGCTCCAACGCGGCCAGAGACCAGTGCGTCAGCGCCCGGTCATTAAAATCCGAGATCGTCAGGGTCGCCTCACCGATTGAGACCACAACCTCGCGCCGCTGTTCATCGGGCGAGGAGCGCCACAGACCGGTGGCTTCGATCCGCTGATACTGTTTCAGGGCCGTCATCTGGATTGGGCTGCTCGTGTTTTTCTTTTGCCAAAGCATAGCATGTGGAAATCGCGGGGCGCAAACCTGTTGCGCAGGCTTTCAGAAATATGCTGGATGGCACAAGCGCTGTTGCGCGCATCTAACCCGAGGCAGGACATGCAGCCAGGCAAAGAAACGCTCCCCTTTTTGGCCTCAGTGCTGATGGTCTCGGCAATGGCCATTCTTGGTGTGATCGACAACGTGGTGATCCTGCTGGCCGAAACCATCGGGCTGTGGCAGTTCCACCTCAGCCGTGCCGTTTTGATGTTGCCTCTGATCATCGGGCTGTCCCTATTGGGTTTGGGAAGTCTGCGGCCAAAACGGCTGCGATTTGTCTTGCTGCGCAGCGTTCTGATCGCGACGGGCATGCTGTTCTATTTCGCCTCGCTGGCGTTGATGCCGATTGCTCAGGCCCTGGCGGGCTTGTTCACCTCGCCGATGTTCGTGCTGTTGATATCGGCGCTGGGCTTAAAACAGGTCATCGGACCATGGCGCATCGGCGCGGTTCTACTGGGGTTCGTGGGCATCCTGTGTGTGTTGCAACCCAACCCAACTGAGTTCGACGTAAGGACCTTTTTGCCGGTTGTCGGAGGGTTCTTCTACGCGCTCAGCGTGATCGTAACGCGGACTTATTGCTCGGATGAAAGCACAGTCGCCCTTCTGGCCAACAACATGCTTGTTCTGGGCGTTGCCGGGGCCATCGGCTTGATCGTTTTTACCGCCTTTCCCGCGTTCGGACCCGACGGTCCCGAAGGTTTTGTGACCCGTGGTCTGGTCCTCGATATGCGCGCTGCCTTGCCATGGGTCGCAATACAGGCCGTCGGATCAACCGTGGCTGTTTTCATGATGATCAAAGCCTATCAGGTCGGAGAGCCCTCATTCGTTGCCGTGTTCGAATATTCGATCATGATCTTCGGCCCTCTGTTCGCATGGGTTGCCCTTGGACAGACGATAGGAGTGATGCAGATCTTTGGCATCGGCCTGATCGCAACAGCCGGCGCACTTCTGGGCTGGAGAGCTAGGCGCGCGACCCCTGAGCAGGAGGTGGCATGATCATCTCTCACGGCCGCCGTTATGTGTTTGTGCACATGCCCAAGACGGGGGGAACTTCACTGGCCTTGGCGTTGGAGCAGCGGGCCAAGAGGGATGACATCCTGATCGGAGACACGCCCAAGGCCCTGAAACGGCGGCGCCGCGCCAAGGAACTGACCGCGCGGGGGAGGCTGCACAAACACGCGACGCTTGCGGATATCGACGGGGTGTTGCCAGAGGGTGAACTTGAGGCAATGTTTGCCTTCACGCTGGTCCGCAACCCGTGGGATCGCATGGTCAGCTATTACCACTGGCTGCGCTCTCAGAGCTTCGCGCATGAGGCTGTCACCCTGTCGCAGCAATTGGCATTCGAGCCCTTTGTCCTGCATCCAACCATTCGTCGCTCATTTCAGGATCATCCCGCGCGGCGCTACATGACCCGCGCGGATGGGGTTGAACAGTGCCAGTTGTTCATACGGTTGGAGCAGTTCGAGCAGGACGCGCAGCCCCTGTTTCGCCATCTGGGGTTTGAGGTGGAATTGCCCCATCTCAATCCCTCGGACCGGCAGTCGGACTATCGGGCATACTATTCCGACAGGTCCGCCCAATCCGTGGCAGAAGCCTGCGCAGAAGACATCGAGAGATTCGGCTACGCCTTTGACGCAACGTCCGGCTCATAGTTTCCGATTAGTCGATAAACCCACTCCTGCAATGCTTTCTGTCGCGAAAAACCCCTCGTTTTAACCCAAATTAGGCGTAAATACGGCCAAACTAAGACGGAAAACCGCTGCGTCTGCTATCTCTTGAGATGTGAGTATTTGTGCCAAAAGGGGGTTCGGCACGTGTTGGAAGTAGTGAGTTTTTCGGATGTTTCCGAGTATCATGACGATGCGGATCTGCCAGTTGCGCTGGACGCAGTGTCATCGCGCAGAGGGGGGTTCCTGCACGGAACCAAAATCGCGACCACCAGTGGATGGAAGCTGATTGAACGTATCGCCGCTGGTGATCTGGTTCGAACGTTGGATCACGGTTTCAAAGAGGTCCGCAGGGTCTCGACCAGTTGGGTCAATATCCCGGCAGGTGAGAGACGATCAGCCCATCTACCCATCTTTGTGCCTGCGCGGGCGGCCTATAATGGGCGCGCGGTTTGGTTGATGCCGGAACAGGGCGTCGCTCTGGATCGCGGCAAACTGGACCTGACGGATCAAGGTGTAACAGTGTTGCCTGCGCGGGTATTGGACGGGGCCTGTCGGTTGTCCTCGCAATCTCCGGGATCGTCGTTCGAGGTCACGACACTGTTTTTCGATCAGGACGAGGTGATCTATATCGAGGGTGGTTTGCAGGCCTATTGCCCTTCGGGGCGCTTCAGTCGCACGTCTGGTCAGGCAAAAGAGTATGCGGTGGCTGACGAAGACGCTGCCGCTGCGTTGGTCGGAGCGCTTGCTGCAAGTGGTGAGATTTCGGCACTGGCGAACCCATTGGGCGCTTTGCCTGCTCCGATCCCGACGGATCCGATTTTCCCTATCCGCCCTGCGGCGGGTATTCGCAGGCCCGGGCGGCCGGGTCGACCGAATGCACCGGTTCTGTTTCTCCGGCCTGAATGGCAAACCGCTCCGGCTGTTCAGTAAGGAAGACGCAGGCGCAAGGGGAGTTGCGCCTGCGTCGTTGTTTTAGGCGGCTTTGGCGTCCGGGTTGAACCGGCCATAGAAGCTCTGATCTTTTTCAGCCATTTCACGCAGCAGGGGCGGGCAGGCAAAACGCTCTCCGTAAGCCTCGGCCAGTTGATCGCAACGCTCGGCTGCGTAGGGCGTGCCGATAATGTCCAGCCAGCTGAGCGGACCACCGGACCAAGGCGCAAAGCCCCAACCCAGGATCGCGCCCACGTCGCCTTCACGGATGTCTTCCAGAACACCTTCTTCCAGCGCACGGACCGCTTCCAGAACCTGTGCGAACATCAGACGTTCCTGCACTTCGATCAGATCAGGCTGCTCAGCGGCCAGGGGGTACTTGTCCTGCAGGCCCTTCCAATATTCGACGCGCTTGCCCTTTTCGTCATAGTCGAAGAAGCCTGCATTGGCCTTGCGACCCAGACGGCCCTGTTCCTCCATCCAGAAGATCAGATCGTCCGAGGGGCTTTCGGGATAGGCATTGCCCATCGCCGCCTTGGTCGCGCGCGCAATCTTGGCACCCAGATCAATCGAAGTTTCGTCGGTCAGCTGGATCGGTCCCACCGGGAAGCCTAGTTGACGCGCCGCGTTGTCGATTAGGATCGGGCTGACGCCCTCGGTGATCATGCGCGCACCTTCGTTGATATAGGGGATGATGCAGCGGTTGGCGTAGAAGAAGCGCGCATCGTTGACCACGATCGGCGTCTTCCGGATCTGGCGCACATAGTCCAGAGCCTTGGCGACGGCGCGATCACCAGTTTCCTTGCCCTTGATGATCTCGACCAGGAACATCTTCTCAACCGGCGAGAAGAAGTGGATGCCAATGAACTGCTCGGGCCGGACCGAGGCCTTCGCCAGATCGGTGATCGGCAGGGTCGAAGTGTTCGAGGCAAAGATGCAATCCTCGGGGATGATCGCCTCGACCTTTTTGGTCATATCGGCCTTGACGCCGGGGTCTTCGAACACGGCCTCGATGATCAGATCGCAGCCTTTCAGATGCTCCAGATCAGGGGTGGCGGTGATCTGCGCCAGCAGGGCCTCTTTCTTCTCAGCCGTGGCTTTGCCGCGCTTGATGCCCTTGTCCATATAGCTTTCGGAATAGGCCTTGCCCTTGTCGGCGGCAGCCTGATCACGGTCGACCAGAACAACCTCCATCCCGGCCTGCGCCGAGACCAGAGCGATACCCGCACCCATCATGCCAGCGCCCAGAACACCGACCTTTTTCACGCGCTGATCAGCCACATCTTTGGGGCGGACCGCGCCTTTCTCCAACGCTTCCTTGTTCAGGAACAGCGACCGGATCATGGCCGACGAGGAGGGGTTCATCAGAACGTTGGTGAACCAACGGGCCTCGATCTTCAGGGCAGTGTCGAAGTCGACCAGCGCCCCTTCGTAGATTGAGCTCAGCAGAGCCTTGGCCGCCGGGAAGGCGCCTTGGGTCTTGCCATTCACCATCGCGTTGGCGCCGACGAAGGTCATGAAGCCAGCAGGGTGGTAGGGCGCGCCGCCGGGCATTTTGTAACCCTTCGCGTCCCAAGGCTTGACCAGATCGGCGTCCTTGGCGTTCAGAACCCATTCCTTGGCGGCTGCGACCGGATCGTCCGAAACATCGTCGATCAGCTGGGCGCCCTTGGCTTTCTTCGGGTCCATCATCTTGCCTTCCAACAGAACCGGAGCGGCCGCCATCGCACCAACCATACGGCTATAGCGCATGGTGCCGCCGCCGCCGGGGAAGATGCCCAGCAGAATCTCGGGCAGGCCGATCTTTGCCTTGGCATTCGAGGTCATGACACGGTGATGACAGGCCAGCGCGATCTCGGTCCCGATCCCGGCGCATGTGCCGTTGATGGCGCAGGCGATCGGCTTGCCGCCCTTCTTGGTCTTGGGGTCCATACCCGCAAGCTCCATCTTGCGCAGGATGTGGTGGCCGCCCATTACAAAATCGAACAGCGCCTGCGCCGGTTCATCACCGGCCTCCTGACGGATGGTCGCTAACGTGTTCAGGTCCATGCCGCCAGCAAACGAGCCTTCTTTGCCCGAGGTGATAACGATCCCCTTGATCTCATCATCGTTCAGGGCCTGATCGATCAGCTGGCTGACCTCCTGAAAGGCCTCGCGGGTCAGAACGTTCATGGATTTGCCCTGGGCGTCCCAGGTGACAAAAGCGACGCCGTCTGCGTCTTTGGTCAGAGTGAAATCAGTCATTGTCATCTCCAATCTGGTCAGCCGTCAGCGGGCTGCCGTCTTTCCGGGTGAAGGTGTTCCCGTCGTCCTTCACCATCATGTCTAAGTCGCTGTAAATACAGGTCTCTGTCGGGGTCCGTGTGCCCACCACCAGAAAACTCGCGGGCGCGTCGGTTCGATTCACAAGGTGATGGCCGTTGGCCTCACCTGCAGGCCAAGCGGCGCAGTCACCGGGCAGCATCTCATGCTCACCATCGTCATCGATCAGCACGCATTTGCCGCTGAGCATAATGGCAAACTCGTCCTGCTCCATGTGGTAATGGCGCAGCGAGGACAAAGCCTGCGGTTCCAGCCGTACGATGTTAACCCCGAACTGGGTCAGCCCGCCCGCATCTCCGACGCCCTGATTGAAGCGGCCTCCGACCGCCTCGGCCAGTTTGCCGGGATAAGACGAGCCACCCTTGAACGGGATCTGAGAGAGATCCAGCTTGGGCATCAGACCCGCTCGATAATGGTTGCCGCACCCATGCCGGACGCGATGCAGAGCGTGGCCAAACCGGTTTCCTTGTCCTGACGCTCCAGCTCATCCAGCAGCGTGCCGATGATCATCGCACCGGTAGCACCCAGCGGGTGACCCATCGCGATCGAGCCGCCATTGACGTTTACCAGCGCCGGATCGACGTCGAACGCCTGCTGGAAGCGCAGCACGACCGAGGCGAAAGCTTCGTTCACTTCGAACAGATCCAGATCGCTGATCTTCATGCCGTTGTCAGCAAGGATCTTCTCGGTCACCGGAACCGGGCCGGTCAGCATGATGGTCGGGTCGGTGCCGATCTTCGCAGTTGCTTTGATGCGGGCACGTGGCTTGAGGCCGTATTTCTCACCAAATTCCTTGTTGCCGATCAAAACAGCGGCCGAGCCGTCCACAATGCCCGAGCTGTTGCCCGCGTGGTGGATGTGGTTGATCCGCTCCAGATGCGGGTATTTCAGCATCGCTACTTTGTCGAAGCCTGGCATTTGCTCACCCATCATCTGGAAGGACGGGTTCAACGCGCCGAGGCTCTGCATGTCAGTGCCGGGGCGCATATATTCGTCGCGATCCAGAATGGTCAGGCCGTTCTGGTCTTTGATGGTTATGACCGACTTCTCGAACCGGTTGTCTTCCCAAGCCTCTGCCGCGCGTTTCTGAGACTCAACGGCCAGTGCATCGGCATCGTCGCGGCTGAACCCATACTCGGTCGCGATGATGTCGGCTGAGATGCCCTGCGGAACGAAATAGGTGTCCATTGCCAGCGTCGGGTCTACAGCAATCGCGGCACCGTCGCTGCCCATGGCCACGCGGCCCATCATCTCAACACCGCCAGCGATATAAGCTTCGCCTGCGCCGCCTTTGACCTGGTTCGCGGCCAGGTTCACGGCTTCCATGCCCGAGGCGCAGAAGCGGTTGATCGCAAGACCGGGGATCGACTGGTCGAGGTCAGAGGCCAGAACCGCCGAGCGCGCCAGACAGCCGCCTTGCTCCATGACTTGGGTGACGTTGCCCCAAATCACATCCTCAACGGCGTGGCCTTCGAGGTTGTTGCGTTCCTTGATCGCGTTCAGGGTCAAGGCGGACAGGCGCACCGAGGTTACCTCGTGCAGGCTGCCATCCTTACGGCCCTTGCCGCGCGGAGTGCGCAGGGCGTCATAAATGTAAGCTTCGGTCATGGGTCTTCTCCTTAAGCTCGATCCGACGGGTTGTCGGGCATCAGGTCATAGGGGTGTTTCCAGCCGGGCTGCTCGGACAGGCGAGTCAGCCAGGCGTCGATGTTGGGCCAGTCGGCACGGTCAAAGCCGAATGGTTCGGGATAGTAGAGGTATCCGCAGCAGCTGAGATCAGCGTTGGTCACGCCATCACCAACAATCCAGTCGCGGCCCTCAAGGTGGTTGTCCAGAACATCGTAGGCCGCTTTCAGACGGCCTTGGTTGAAGGCAATCACATCGGCATTGCGGTGTTCTTCTGGCAGGAAGTTCATCAGAAACCGCGTCATGCCGGCCATCGAGCTGAGTTTGTGGTTATCCCACAGCACCCAGCGAAGGATCTCGTAATTCTCTTCCCGCGTCTTGCCGCCGAACTTGCCGGATTTTTCGGTTATATAAGCCTGAATCGCACCAGATTGGGAGGTTTTGAAATCACCGTCGATCAGGAAGGGCGCTTCGCCCATTACGTTGACGTCCGAGCGGAACTCGGGGCTGCGGGTGACACCTTTGAAGAAATCGACAAAAACCGGCTCCCACTCGAGGCCGGACATTTCCAGCGCCAGAGCGGCTTTGTATGAATTTCCGCTTTCACCGAAGCAGTGCAGTTTTATGGTCATGCGGTCGCCCCTCCCGTGGCGTTTTTTTGCATTGCCCGCCCAAGCTTTTCGGCCTTGGTGCCTAGCGCTTGCGTGCCTCCAATTCGGAATTGAAGAGACGCAACCGATGGGTCAGGTTGTCTTCGTCGATGACGCTGTTGAAGTTCTCGAACAGAAAAGACAGCGCTTCGCCTTCATCCAACCCGGCCTCGCGGGCGAAGCCGCGGAGTTTGCGATAGCCGTCCTCGGTCATGGCGACGGGGAAGCGGCGGGTCAGGCGAAAGCGTTTGGGCATTCTGTCTCCTCCGAATAGTAGAGCCCGGGCGGTGTCGCCCGAGCCCAGAGTTTGATCAGAAGTTCGCTGCGTCCAGAACCATCACCGTGTCTGCACCGGTCTGAATGCGGGAAAGATGCATCGCTGTCGCGGGCAACCGGCGGGCCATGTAGAACCGGCCGGTGTTGATCTTGGTCTCGTAGAACTCTTTGTCCGAGGCGCCACCGTCCAGCGCGTCTTGCGCGGCCTTGGCCATTTGCGCCCACATCAGGCCCAGGCAGACATGACCGAACATGTGCATGAAGTCGTAAGAACCAGAAAGAGCGTTGTTCGGGTTCTTCATGCCTTCCTGCATGAAGTACATGCCAGCGGCCTGCAGATCCTTGGATGCGGCCTTCAGCGGTTCGATGAAGGCTTTGTCATAAGCTTCGTTCTGGCCCGCGTTTTCCTTGCAGAAGGTTTTGACCATTTCGAAGAACGCCATGACGTGCTTGCCGCCATCCTGCGCCAGCTTACGGCCCACAAGGTCTAGGGCCTGAACGCCGTTTGCACCTTCGTAGATCATGGCGATACGAGCATCGCGGGTGTATTGCGACATACCCCATTCTTCGATGTAGCCATGGCCGCCATAGACCTGCTGGGCCTGAACGGTCATGTCATAGCCTTCGTCGGTCAGGAAACCCTTGATGACCGGTGTCAGCAGCGAAATCAGCCCGTCCGCGTCTTTGTCTTCGGAACGGTGCGCCTTGTCGATCATGGTCGCGCCCCACAGAAGGAACGCTCTTGCGCCTTCGGTAAAGCTTTTCTGATCCATAAGGTTACGACGGATGTCGGGGTGGACGATCAACGGATCGGCGGGGCCGTCCGGGTTCTTTACTCCAGTCACATCGCGGCCCTGTAGGCGATCTTTGGCATATTCCAGGGCGTTTTGATAAGCAGCTTCGGCCTGTGAGACCCCCTGCATACCCACACCCAGACGCGCTTCGTTCATCATGGTGAACATGGCGCGCATGCCTTTATGCTCTTCGCCCAGCAGCCAACCGGTGGCCTCGTCATAGTTCATGACGCAGGTCGAGTTGCCATGGATGCCCATCTTCTCTTCGATCTTGCCGACCGAAACGCCGTTGCGCTCACCCACAGATCCGTCTTCGTTCACGATGAACTTGGGCACGATGAACAGCGACACGCCCTTGATGCCCTCGGGGCCACCTGGGATTTTGGCCAAAACCAAATGGATGATGTTGTCGGCCATGTCGTGATCACCGGCCGAGATAAAGATCTTCTGGCCCGAGATTTTATAGCTGCCGTCGCCCTGAGGTTCCGCTTTGGTGCGCATCAGACCCAGATCGGTACCGCAATGCGGCTCGGTCAGGTTCATGGTGCCGGTCCATTCGCAGCTGATCATGTTCGGCAGGTATTTGTTCTTTTGCTCGTCCGAGCCGTGCGCCAGAATGGCCGAGGCCGCGCCGTGGGTCAGGCCCTGATACATGGTGAACGCCTGGTTCGCGCCCGAGAACATCTCTCCCACGGCCGTTCCAATAACGTAGGGCATGTTCTGGCCGCCATACTCTTCCGGCATGTCGAGGCCAGTCCAGCCGCCTTCTTTCATCTGCTCGAAAGCATCTTTGAAGCCTGTGGGTGTGTAAACGATACCGTTTTCCAAACGGCATCCTTCGGTGTCGCCGACAACATTCAGCGGGTGAAGAACATTGGTGGCGACCTTGCCAGCTTCTTCCAGAACGGCGCCGGTGAACTCGGCCTCTAGTTCGTTGTAACCCGGAATGTCAGATTCCGAGATTTTCAGGACATCATGCAGGATGAACTGAGTGTCTTTTGTTGGCGCGTTGTAGACGGGCATGTGAAGCTCCCTTAATTCATATGTCCGGGTGACTGGCTGGCGAGGTTACTCGGCGGCCTTCTTTTCGGTCTTCATCGAGGCGATGACTTTCTCGCCCCAGCGCAACTGCTCTTTCAGATCGTCGATGGCCTGCGTCAGCTCTTCACGGCGCGATTCCATATCGGCCAGACGTTCGCACGCGATTTCATAGGTGCGCGACATCTGGGTCACCTGCTGGTCGCCCACGTGATACAGGTCCAGAAGCTGGCGAATTTCCTCAAGGCTGAAACCAAACCGCTTGCCGCGCAGAATCAGCTTTAGCCGCGCGCGGTCGCGTTTGGTGAACAGACGCTTCTGACCCTCGCGGATCGGAAAAAGAAGTTCCTTCGCCTCGTAGAACCGCAAGGTGCGGGGCGTGACATCATAGGTCTCGCACATTTCACGGATGGTCATCAGATCTTCGGTCATTCGTTATACTCTCGTCACTGGCGTCGTCCGAATAGAGTTGCGCAGTTGCTGGACGCTTTACAACATGTAGGTGACGTTTACGTAATCCAGACGCTGCGTCATTTCTAAGTTGACGTAACTTCCAGTCGCGTAATGACGGGTTTTGCGAAATTTTCTTTCCCTAGGGGCAAGGGAAATTCGCCCTCAGATTGGTCCGAGGACGCGATTCCAAGATCCATTGCTTGGTCTCACCAGAACCCAGACGGGCAGGGTGTTCTACTTGATGGACTTAGCCGTCTGGTCCCGAAGCTGTTTGAGGGCATCCATCGCCTCGTCAAGCTGGGCGCGCTGCTGGCGCAGCTCTTCCATCTGACGATCTGCCATTTCCACGAAGGTCGCCATCTGAGCTTCGTTGCCTTGATCTTCGTAGATCAACAGCCATTGGCGAATTTCTTCCAATGGAAACCCGAATTTCCGGCCGCGCATGATCAGGGTCATGCGGGCGCATTCTCTGGGGCCATAGTACCGGGATCGCCCTTCACGATCGGGCTGCAAAAGCTCGATATATTCGTAGTAGCGCAGAGTGCGCGGAGTCACGTCGAACTCGGCACACATCTCTTTGAATGACAAACGGTTGTCGGACATTCGGGGTCTCCTCGGCAGCAACCTAGGACGTCATGCGAACAAGCGCAACAGGTGGGCTTGCCCTTTGATCGGATGGCGGCTCATAAAGGGGCAAGACAACAGGATATCACCATGGTCGACAAAGCAAAGCTAGCCCGCCAGTTTATCGAAGCCATTCCGCATGCGCGTGCGATGGGCCTTCATCTTAGCCAGATCGGGGAAGGTGAAGCCGAGATAACAATGCCTTACAACGAAGATCTGATCGGAGATCCGCGCACGGGCGTGATCCACGGTGGCGCGATTTCGACCATCCTGGATACCTGCTGCGGGGCCGCAGTCATGAGCCACCCGTCTTCACCGGGCGGAACAGCGACGATTGATTTGCGCATCGACTATATGCGCGCCGCCACGCCAGGGCAGAGCATCACCGCGCGGGCCAATTGCTATCACATCACCCGAAATGTGGCCTTCGTGCGTGCAACGGCGATGGATGATGATCTTGACCTGCCAGTGGCGACCGCTTCGGGGTCTTTCACGGTTGAGGGGAAGTAACATGGCTCGTTCCCGTCCCGAACCCATGCAAGTGGTCAAACAACGGCGCGACGCCGCCTTGCGCGCTTTGGTCGATGGCGTGCCCTATATCCGGTTCCTCAATATCAGTTTCGACCGGCGCGGGGATGAGCTGACCGGCGTGCTGAACTTTGACGAGAAACTGATCGGCAACCCGTTTCTTCCAGCCCTTCATGGCGGCGTTACCGCGGCGTTTCTTGAGGTCACTGCCGTGATTACGCTGAGCTGGGAGCACATGTTCTCGGACATCGAAAGTGGTGAAATTGATGCCGAGGCGATTGTCACGGATGAATCGATCCGCTTTCCCAAAACCATCGACTTTACGGTAGACTACCTGCGCTCGGGCCTGCCGCGCGACGCCTATGCGCGCGCCTTTGTGAACCGGGCCGGACGGCGTTACGCCTCGGTTCGGGTTGAGGCGTGGCAAGACAACCATGCCAAGCTGTTTGCACAGGCGACGGGGCATTTCCTGATGCCGCAACAGCCACGCGACTAGGGCTGAGCATGCAGGATGCCTCGGCACCCATAACTCACAAAAGGGTGCTGAAGATCGCGGTTCCCATTGTGTTGTCTAACGCGACTGTGCCGATCCTTGGCGCCGTGGATACGGGCGTTGTGGGGCAGATGGGGGCGGCTGCTCCGATTGGCGCGGTGGGCATGGGCGCGGTGATCTTGTCCGCGATCTACTGGATTTTCGGCTTTCTTCGAATGGGCACAACGGGCCTTGCGGCGCAGGCACGCGGGGCCGGAGAGACCGCCGAGATGCGCGCCTTGCTCATTCGCGGGTTGATGCTCGGCGGGGCGGCCGGCCTCGTGTTTATCTTTGCCCAGGTCGCAATCTTCAGTGGCGCATTCTGGCTATCCCCGGCCAGCCCCGAGGTTGAAACACTCGCGCGGTCGTACCTTGAGATTCGGATCTGGGGCGCACCCGCAACCATTGCCCTCTATGCGATCACAGGCTGGCTGATCGCGGTCGAACGGACACGGGGTGTGTTCCTGCTGCAGGTTTGGATGAATGGTCTGAACATCGTGCTGGACCTGTGGTTCGTTCTGGGGCTGGGCTGGGGTGTAGAGGGCGTGGCGATTGCGACCCTGATCGCAGAGTGGACCGGTTTGGCATTGGGTCTGTGGCTTTGCCGGGACGGGTTTGCCGGGAAAATCTGGCGCGACTGGCCACGCATATTCGATGCCACGCGGCTGCGTCGGATGGTGCAGGTGAACGGAGACATCATGATCCGCTCGGTTCTGCTGACTGGCTCTTTCACCACCTTCCTGTTCGTCGGGTCCGATTTGGGAGACGTCAATCTGGCGGCCAATCAAGTGCTGCTACAATTCCTTGAAATAACCGCTTTTGCACTAGACGGATTCGCCTTTTCCGCCGAGGCGCTGGTCGGAGGCGCGGTTGGCGCAAGGGACCGATACCAAGTACGGCGCGCCTCGGTCATGGCGTCTCAATGGGGTGTCGGAGGCGCGGTGCTTCTCAGCGCCGTTTTCTTCTTTGCAGGTCCCGCGCTGATTGATCTGATGTCCACCTCTCCCGAAGTACGCGAGGCGGGACGCACGTTCCTGTTCTGGGCGGCTTTGGCTCCGATCATCGGGGTCGCAAGCTGGATGTTCGACGGTATCTACATCGGAGCGACATGGACCCGCGACATGCGCAATGCGATGCTGCAATCAGTGGCAATCTATGTGGTCGCTTTGTTCATTCTGGTGCCCGCGTTCGGCAACCATGGCCTGTGGGCCGCGCTGATGGTTCTGAACCTTGCGCGCGGCGTGACGATGGGTTGGCGTTATCTGAAGCTTGAAGCTCAGGTGGCCTAGAGCAGGGTGAGCAGATTTTCGGGCGGGCGGCCAATTGCGGCCTTACCGCCCGATATGGCCAGAGGGCGTTCGATCAGGATCGGGTTGTCTGCCATGGCTTGGATCAGCTCCGCATCCGGCGCTTCCTTTGAAAGGCCCAGCTCTTTGAATCGTTTCTCGCCCGTGCGCATCATCTTGATGGCTGGCACGTCCAGCAGGGATTGCACAGCCCGCAATTCGTCGACCGAGGGTGTGTTTTCTAGGTATTTGCGAACCTCGATCTCTGCACCCCGCTCCTCCAGCAAGGCCAATCCCATTCGGGATTTTGAACAACGCGGGTTGTGCCAATATTCGATCACAGCCAATCCTCTCGTTTGCTGCCCACAGCCTGTGCAACGGTGTCAAACCCATCGCGGGTCAATAAGTCATCAAGACCCTGTGCGATATCGGCAGCCAAGGACAGGCCGCCATAAACCATTGCGGTATAAAACTGCACTGCCGACGCGCCTGCGCAGATCTTGGCGTAGGCCTGCTCCGCCGAGCTGACACCGCCCACACCGATCAGAGGGATTCTGCCATCGGTCAGCTGGCTCAACCGGGCCAGAACGCGGGTAGACTTCTCAAACAGAGGGGCACCGGACAGGCCGCCTTTTTCGTCCTTGTGCGGGCTGCGCAGCCCGTCGCGCGACAGGGTTGTGTTGGTTGCTATGACCGCATCCACACCCGTTTCCGAGGCCACTTCGGCGATGTCCTGCAATTCATCCTCGGTCAGGTCAGGTGCAATTTTCAGGAAAATGGGCAGAGGGCGCGGCAGAGCGTCCCGTGTTTCGATCACACCACTCAACAAAGCGCCAAGGGCCGCCTTGCCCTGAAGATCGCGCAGTTTTTCGGTGTTTGGGGAGGAGACATTGACCGTCGCGAAATCCAGATGCGCGGCGCAATGGGCCAGCACTTTGGCAAAGTCGCCGGGCCTGTCATCGCTATCCTTGTTGGCACCGAGGTTCAGGCCGATCACCGCATCCTTAGGACGGTTGGCCAACCGTTCGGCCATAACTTCCATACCCTCATTGTTGAAGCCAAAGCGGTTGATGGCGGCTTTGTCCTCGGTCAGGCGGAACAGGCGGGGTTTCGGGTTGCCGGGTTGCGGGCGCGGGGTCACCGCTCCGACCTCGATGAACCCAAACCCTGCGCGGGAAAGAGGGTCCAGAACTTCTCCGTTCTTGTCGAACCCGGCGGCGAGGCCTACAGGGTTGGGCAGGCGCAGCCCTGCGAGTTCGGTCTGTAGACGCGATGACGTCACCGGCCCCGGCGTTGGGGCCAGACCGGCCTGCAAGGCCTTGATCGACAGACCATGAGCCGCTTCAGGGTCCATACGGTGCAGGGCGGCGAGGCCCAGTTTCTCGGTCAGTTTCATCCGAAAGACGCGCCTCCTTGCGCGGTGCCACAGCGGATCAGGCGGGAGGTTGCGACGGCGGCCTGACGGTGGACCACCGCAGACCGGTAGGTTGGATCTGTTACCATCTCAAGAAACGCGTGAGCGGTAGGATAGCGGGCAATGAACACTTCATCCCAAACCTCGTCCTGCGGTCCGATCAATGTGGTCTGAAACGCCCCACGCCACAGGATCGACGCGCCGATCCTGGCGATGATCGGGGCGGTTTCAGCCCCATAATGGCGATAGGCTTCAGCGCCCGTCAGATCTTTATCTGCCAAAGCATGGCCCACCGGGTAGTCGGCCTTGGCGCGAAACCTGACAAGGTTCAGCATCTCGATAGGTTGATCCCGATCCAATGCCTTGAAGGCTTCGAACTGTTCACGATCGGGATCAATATAGGCGGTCATACCATCTCGCTCGGGAATTGGTGGGTTTGGCCATCGAAGGGCAGGGGGCGGGACCAAAGCACATCGCTGAGCCGGATTTGGCGGTGGAGATGCGGAAACAAGGCCCCACCGCGTGACACTTCCCATTTCAAGTCGTCGCCCATGGCGTCAGCGTTACAGCCAAGCAGTGTCAGACCTTCAACCCCAGCAAAGTGTTTGGCAGCGGTTTCCGCCGCCTGTTCGGCTGTCGAAAAGTGGACGAACCCGTCAGCGATATCAATTGGCGCGCCATCAGTTGCGCCATTTGCCTGCAACGCGGCCCATTCCTCGGCCCGGAATATCTTGTAGATCAGCATGAAGGTCTGATGCCCCGCATAGCCCGTGGAATCAAGCCGGATTTCCCCCTTTGACTCTTCCGCCGCATCAGCGCACGATCCCGAAAAACAATGACAGGGAGTTTCAACATGGTAAGCCGCCTTTTGACGTCGGTCGCGATCCTCGGCCTGAGTGCAGGCATCGCTGCTGCCGACTACAAGCTGACCATTCTGCACACCAACGACATTCACAGCCGGATCGAGTCGATCAACAAATACGATTCCACTTGCGATGCTGAAGATGAAGCCGAAGGGAAGTGTTTTGGCGGTGTGGCGCGTCTGAAAACAGCCGTTGACGCCAAGCGCGCCGAACTGGCGGATGAGAATGTACTTTTGCTGGATGCGGGCGATCCGTTTCAGGGCTCGTTGTTCTACACGACCTACAAAGGTGCCGCCGAGGCCGAGTTCATGGAAGCGATCGGTTATGACGTGATGGCCGTCGGCAACCACGAATTCGATGACGGGCCTGAAGGTCTCGCGGCCTTTATCGATGCGGTCAGCTTTCCGGTGATCTCGGGCAATCTGGACCTGTCGTCTTCGGCTGAGCTGAAGGACAAGGTGCAAAACCACGTGGTGCTTGAGGTGGGTGGCCAGAAGATCGGCATCATCTCGGCCCTGGCCACGGATACTGTGGACACGTCCAGCCCGGGTAAGGACGTCGTTTTTCAGGATGAGGTCGAAAGCCTGAAGGCGGATGTGGCCGCTTTGGAAGCCGAAGGTGTGGACATCATCATCGCGCTGAACCACGTGGGTCTGGCTCAGGATATCAAGATCGCCGAACAGGTGCCCGGCCTTGATCTGGTTGTCGGTGGGCATTCGCACACCTTGCTGTCCAACACGGATGAGGATGCGGCAGGCGCGTACCCGGTGATGGTGGGCGAAGTTCCAGTTGTTCAGGCCTATGCCTATTCGAAATATCTGGGCGAAATCACACTGACATTTGATGACGACGGCAATCTGATTTCGGCAGAAGGTGAGCCGATTCTGTTGGATGCGTCCGTCACACCGGACGAGGGCATCGCGGTCCGAGTTGCGGAAATGGGCGCCCCGATTGAAGAGATGAAGGGCCGCGTTGTCGCCAGCTCAGCTGCAACCATCGAAGGCTCGCGCGATGTCTGCCGTGTGCAAGAATGCGAGATGGGCAATCTGGTTGCAGATGCCATGCTGGCCCGCGTTGCGGATCAGGGCGCTCAGATCGCGATTGCGAATGCGGGTGGTCTGCGTGCCTCGATCGACGAAGGCGAGGTCACCATGGGCGAAGTTCTGACGGTCCTGCCGTTCCAGAACACCCTGTCGACTTTTGAGATCACCGGGCAGGGCGTGATCGACGCGCTGGAAAATGGCGTAAGCCAAGTCGAAGAGGTCAAGGGCCGCTTCCCACAGGTCGCAGGCCTGACCTTCACTTGGGACCCCTCAGCCGCTCCGAACGAGGGACGCATCACCGAGGTGATGGTCGCGGATGGTGACGGTTTTGTTCCGATTGATCCCTCGGCTACATATCTGGTTGTGACCAATAACTACGTGCGCAACGGTGGTGACGGCTACAGCGTCTTCGAAGGTGACGACAAGAATGCCTATGACTTCGGCCCGGATCTCGCGGATGTAACGGCGGAATATTTGGCCGAAAACGCGCCCTACCAGCCTTATCTGGATGGTCGCATCAAGCAGAAATAAGACCTGAAAAGCCGTGCCCGTTTGGGTGCGGCTTTTTCTTTTGGCTGAAATCGCATCCCGCAACGATCCGGGATTGGACGACGGACTGATGTGCGGACGGTTTGCAATCACTTTGCCCAATGACGCGATGGCGCAGCTGTTTGCCGCGCGCCCTGCCAATGCCTTGCCCGAGGTGCCCAACTATAACGTCTGCCCGACCAATCAGGTGCATGTCGTTCGTGCAGGAGACTCTGGTCGTAGGTTGGATGCGCTTCGCTGGGGTTTTCTGCCCCATTGGTACAAGGCCGAAAATGCAGGCCCCTTGTTGATCAACGCACGGGCAGAGACACTGGCCGAAAAACCCGCTTTTCGCGACGCTTGTCGATCGCGGCGCTGCCTGATCGTGGCGACGGGGTTCTATGAATGGACCAAGTCCCAGCAGGGCACGCGCCTGCCGTGGTACATCCACCGCAAGGATGGTGCGCCCATCGCCTTTGCGGGCGTCTGGCAGGATTGGGGGCCGGAAGAGGCGCGGCAATCCACCTGTGCCATCGTGACGACTCAGGCGAACCAGAACCTATCGGCCATTCACCACCGAATGCCTTTGATCTTAGAGCCCGACGATTGGTCGCTTTGGTTAGGAGAGGCGGGCAAAGGTGCCGCGCGGTTGATGCAACCAGGTGCCGAAGAAATGTTGGAGTTTCATCGTGTCGACCCCGCCGTGAACTCCAATCGGGCGTCTGGCCCAGACCTGATCGAAGTCATCGAGGACTAGCTGCGGATGCGTTCCCCTTGCTTGCGACTAAAAGACGGGTGCTTGGTATGGCACTGAAATTCACAGATTTACCGCAGCTCTACGCGCACGGGTTCGATACGGTCATCGACGTCCGCAGCCCGGCAGAATTTGCTGAAGACCACCTGCCGGGGGCGATCAATCTGCCGGTTCTGGACAATGAAGAACGCGCGCGGGTCGGGACGATCTACAAACAGCAGAGCCCTTTTTTGGCGCGAAAACTCGGGGCGGCGCTGGTGTTCCGTAATGCAGCAAACCATATCGAGCATCGCCTCAGCCATCATGAGGGGAACTGGCGGCCCTTGGTCTATTGCTGGCGCGGAGGGCAACGTTCGGGCTCGTTTACATGGATGTTGCAACAGATCGGCTGGCAGGCGGATGTCGTCGATGGAGGTTATCGGACCTATCGTCGGCTGGTGAAGGCCTACCTGTACGACCAGCCGCTACACTTCCAACTGATCGCGCTGGATGGCTACACTGGCACCGCCAAGACCGAGTTGTTGCACCATCTGGATCGCCGCGGCGTGCAAGTGGTTGATCTGGAGGGGCTTGCCAACCATCGTGGCTCACTGCTAGGGGAAAGGCCAGGTGGGCAGCCCAGTCAGAAGGCTTTTGAGTCCGCCCTGTCAGCCGCATTTTGCGCCCTGGACCCATCTCGCCCTGTGGTGGTTGAGGCGGAGTCGTCGAAAGTAGGCGATCGCATCCTGCCACCCAGCGTCTGGACCGCGATGTGCGCCGCGCCGCGTATTCATATAGACGCGCCTTTGTCTGCCCGGTCGGCTTACTTGACTAAGGCGTATGACGACATCTTGTCGGATACCGAGCGCCTTCGGGATCGCTTGTCTCCACTGCGATCTCATCGCGGGCATGAGGTCGTGGACGGGTGGTTGAGCCTTATGTCGTCCGGCGACAAACAGGCTTTGACGCGTGCGCTGATGGAGCAGCACTATGATCCGGCCTACGCCAAATCCCAGCGTCAACATCCGGCAAAGACTTTGGCGCGGATTGAGATCGCGAAGTTGGACGACAAAAGCCTAAAGGGCGCGGCGGATCGCATCAAAAACACGCTGGATCAGCTTTGAAGCTTCAACCCCGGAGTGTCGGTCAAATGCCCGATCCGCGCAGCCGGGTAAACCGCCGCTCGCAGATCCTCTAGCAGTTTGTCGGCGATCTCGGGTGCTACCGCAGCCAGCAGCCCGCCCGCTGTTTGTGGGTCGAACAACAGCGCAGCTTTGCCGCCCATTGGGAGCTCAGGCGCAATAGAACGGTTGTCTGCAAAAAGCGTCGATTGGATTCCGGCGTCGCTCAGTTCGATAACTCCGGGCATCACGGGGACGGCCTCAAGATCAAGCACAGCGCCGCAATTTGATGCCTCACACAGCCCGTTCAAGTGTCCGGCCAAGCCAAACCCGGTGACGTCGGTCATCGCATGGGCCTCTGCCAGAATGCAGGACGCTGCGCCTTGCGGTTGGGTCATCATCTCATAGGCTTGCGCGACCGTTGCGCCCTCGGCCTTTCCGGCCATTTCAGCAGCCATCACAACGCCGCTGCCGATGGGTTTGGTTAGGATCAACACATCGCCGGGCCTGCCGCCTGCCAAGGTGATCGGGTCCTTGGCGCAATGCCCTATCACCGTGAAGCCAATCGTCATCTCATCGCCCATCGAGCTGTGGCCACCGACGATTTCGGCCCCGGCGTCTCGCATAATGTCGCTCGCGGTTTGCATGATCTCAGAAAGTGTCCGTTCCTGCAGGTCAGAGGAAAGGCGTGGCAGGATCAGAGTGGCCGTTGCAGCCTGAGGCGCGGCCCCCATTGCCCAAATGTCCCCCAGTGCGTGGACCGCAGAGATACGGGTCATCAGGACGGGGTCATCGGTGACACTGCGCAGGTGATCCGTGGTCAAGACCTGCCGCGCATTCCCGGTTGTCAGCAAAGCGGCGTCGTCTCCGGGCAGCGCTGTCACGTCTTGACGCAATGGTTCAGGCAGTTCGGCCAGAGCGCTGCGCAACGCGCCGCGCCCGAGTTTCGCCCCACAGCCGCCGCACATTGGTTTGTTTCCAAGCGCTTCGGTCATACCGGCGGCATGGGCGCGCGGGAGGGCGGGGGTCGCCATGGTAGGCAGATTGCGGAACTTATTCATAAAGCCTTGGTCGATATGGTCCTTCCAACGCCACATCAGGGCGCCGCTGAACGACGTGCCCAGACGCTCGGCCAACGCGGACTTGCCGCCCAATGAGATAAGCTTCAGATAGTCCTTCTGCGGCACATAGCGCTGCATGGTCCCAGCCCCCAGCGCCGCGCGCAGGTTGTTGAACAATACTGGCGCCTCGCGCACCGCGTAGACGCCTGCTTTGGGGCGCGGGTTCTCGGTCAGGTGGGCGCAGTCTCCGGCGGCGAAGATGACGGGTTCGCTGGATTGCAGGTGGCCGTTCACGCGGATGAAACCTTCTTGCAGGTCCAGCCCGGTGTGCTGGATCCAGCTATAGGGTCTCGCCCCCGCAGCGCCGGTCACAAACTCGGCAGGGATCTGGCGGCCATCGTCCAGTGCGACATGATCTGCGGCGATCTCTTTTATTGAAACTCCCTCGAGCACGTCGATGCCAAGACCGGCCATAGCCTCGCGGATCGTCGCTGCGGCCTTGGGGCCGGTCGCTGTCAGGGCCGAGGCATTGTCGATCAGCGTGATCCGCGCGGGTCTGCCCTTGGTTTCCAGCGCGTGGGCCATGGCCATCGCCAGCTCGACCCCAGCGACGCCTCCGCCTATCACGGCCACCGAGGCAGGGCCGGTGCTGTCTAGATATGCAGACCAACGCGCGGCAAAGACGCCCAAGGGTTTGGCCGGAACGGCATGGTCTGCAAAACCTGGCAGGGCGGGCATGTCCGAGGTGATCCCGACGTTGACCGAGGCGACATCGAATGCCACCGGAGGCCGTCCCGGCACATGCAAATGGCGCTGGTCAATGTCGAGCCCCTCAACCGCGCCCAGAATGACCCGTGCGCCCGCGAAACGGGCCAGACGGACCAAATCAATGTCCAGATCAGAGCGGGAGTAGTGACCAGCGACAAAGCCGGGCAGCATCCCAGAATAGGGCGCAGTCGGGCCGGGGTTGATCACCGTTACGCGCGCGCCGTGCAGAGGGTTCATCCCCCATTTACGCAGCAGCAAAGCATGGGTGTGACCTCCGCCAATCAAAACCAGATCACGGGTCAGGGGCAGCGGAGGGTTATGCATCAGGCTCAGTTCGTGCTGTGATCAGGGACGTCTTCAACCTGCTCGACCGCGTGGGTGGCCCAAAGCTCGTCCTCGCCCGCATCCGGCAGATCCTGCGGCTTTTCATGACGATGAATGTGCCATTTGGCAATGAACAGGGCCGTGATCGGGGCCGTCAGGAACAAAAACAGCGTGATCAGCAGCTCATGCATCGACAGTTTGCCCTCAAGCAACACGGAATGTGCAATCGAGGCCAGTAGCACGCCGCCCACACCCAGCGTTGTCGCTTTGGTCGGCGCGTGCAGGCGCGACATCGGGTCTTTCAGTTTGATCATCCCAAACGATCCAACGAAGCCGAAGATACCCGACATGATCAGGAAGGCGGCAATCAGCAATTCGACGAGAAATGTCATGTCGCCCTCACTCGATAATGTTGCCGCGCAGCATGAAGCGCGCATAGGCCACGGTTGAAACGAAACCCAGCATGGCGATGATCATGGCAGCCTCGAAAAAGATCTCGGTGCCTTGATCCAAACCGTACAGGATCATCAGCGCGATGGTGTTGATCACCATCGTGTCCAGCGCCAGAACGCGGGTGCCGACACCATCGGCGGTGATGATCCGCCACAGGCACATCATGATGGCGGCTCCGAAGCAGGCGAAGGCGAAGTAGATCGCATAATCAATCATTCGAAAATCTCCTTCAGGCGGCGTTCGTAGCGCTGTTTGATCTGATCGCGCACGGCCTCAGGGTCCGGAGCATCAAGGCAATGGACCAGAAGGTTATGCCCCTGCGCCGACAAATCGCAGCTGACGGTACCCGGCGTCATCGTGATTGTCCCGGCCAGTACGGTGATTGCCTCGGGCGTACGCAGTTCAAGCGGGACGCAGATCCAGTTTGGTTGGCGAGCGTCGTCGCGTTTGAACAGGATGATCCGGGCGACGGTGATATTGGCGATAACGATATCCCACAGGACCACCAGGATGTACTCGGCCACCATGGGCCAGTTGCGCAGTTTGGGGCGGTCGGGCCAGTAAGGTTGGGTGACAAAGGGAATGATGATCCCGAGGATCAAACCAAAAACGAGCGAGTTTAACGACCCGTTATTGGCAAGCAGAACCCAAACCAGTGTCAGCAGAAAGCTCAGGTGCGGGTGCGGGAATATGCGGTGTAGCAGCTTGATCATTCTGCCTCTCCCAATACGGCCGAGATGTAGTCTTCGGGTGTGAACAGTTGCTCGGCGGTTTTGCTGGTGTATTCGAGAGCGGGGCCGGCAAACAAGGTCAGCAGGATCAGACCGCCGACCAGGCCGAAGACCGACGTAAATGCCAGACCTGGGTGTGGTTCCGGGGTGGGTTGCGGCTCGGCGTCTTCCCCCTCGGGCTGAGGGTTATGGTCCGCGTCGTGGCTCTTCCAGAAGATCAAAGTGCCGGCCCGTGCGAGACCCACGATGGTTACAAAGGATCCGATCAGGATGACCGCCCAGACAGAGGTTGCGTCCGGTGCATCCCGGGCCGCATCCAGAACCAGCAGCTTGCCGATAAAGCCGGACAGCGGAGGCATCCCCGCCATTGCAATAGCTCCGACGAAAAACAGCGCTGAAATCAATCCGGTCTGCGCCATTGGCTTCTTGGGCGCGATGGCACCACCGCGGCGTTCCATCACCAGATCAGCGACGAGGAACAACAGGGCCGTCGCAAGCGTCGAGTGGAACACATAGTAGAGCGCGGCTGCACTGGCATCCGGCGTGAACAGCGAAATCGCAATCAGCAGCGTCCCCATCGAGGCGATAGCACAGAAGGCCACCATCCGCGCGATATGTTGCGAGCCGAGGATGCCGATGGCCCCGACGGCAAGGGTAACCAGCGCAGCAGGTTGCAGCCAATTGCCAACCAGCCCTTGCGTTGCTTCAACCTCGGGGCCGAAGGCCAGAGTGTACATCCGGATGATCGAATACGCCCCAACCTTGGTCATGATCGCGAACAAAGCCGCCACGGGTAGGGGCGCGTTGGCGTAGCTGGCCGGTAGCCAGAAATGCAACGGCAGAACGGCGGCCTTGATACAGAACACCAACAACAGCAACACAGCGCCAACCCGCAGCAGCGCGGTATCCTCGGGCGGTATCTCGGCCACCCGGAGCGCAATGTCGGCCATGTTGAGCGTGCCAGTCACACCATAGAGCGTGCCCAGGGCGAACAGGAACAAGGTCGATCCCAGCAGGTTATAGGCCACGTATTGCACACCAGCCTTCAGCCTGACCGCTCCGCCGCCATGGGTCATCAGACCGTAGGAGGCGATCAGCAGGACTTCGAAGAACACAAACAGGTTGAAGGCGTCGCCGGTCAGGAAGGCCCCGCAAACGCCCATAAGCTGGAAGTGGAACAGGGCGTGAAAATGCTTGCCACGCTCGTCCCAACCCGAAGCGATGGCGTAGAGCACAATGGGGAGGGCCAGAAGGGCGGTCAGCAGAACCATCATGGCTGAAAGCCGGTCCAGCACCATGACAATCCCGAAGGGGGCGGGCCAGTTGCCCAGCTCATAGACCTGAATGTCGCCTCCCGCGGCCTGCGTGGTGATGGTCAGGGCGATGCCCAGAAGGGCAACAACCCCCGCGACCGAGAAAATGCGCTGTAGGTCGAGGTGATAGCGCAGGACCATGATGATGAACGGGGCCAGGATCGCAGGAAGAACGATCGGCGCAACGATCCAATGGTTCATGCGTCTTCTCCCGGCGCGTCCACGCTGTCATGCGGGCTCATGTCGATATGGTCATCCTTCGAGGACAGATAGGCCGAGAGCGAGATCATCACGATCACCGCCGTCATCCCAAACGAGATCACGATGGCCGTCAGCACCAGCGCTTGCGGCAGTGGATCGGTATAGGGGACGTCTTCGTATTTGTTCAAAACGGCAGGCGAATTCAGCGCCAGACGTCCGGTTGCGAACAGGAACACGTTCACCGCATAGGTGATCAGCGACAGGCCAAGAATGACCGGGAATGTTCGACGACGCAGGATCAGGAAAATCCCGGCGGCGGTCAGAATACCTACGGCAGAGGCAACGAGCGCTTCCATCAGGCCTGCTCCTTCTCTTGTTCTTCTTCCGGCGGAGAGTCCCGCAACGGGTTGATATCCATCGGGAACTCCTGCGCCATGCCCGGCTGCCATGCAAAGCGGGACAGGCTATCCAGCGCCAGCATCACCGCGCCCAAAACAGCGAGGAAGACACCGGTGTCGAACAACATTGCGGTGGCCCATTCGAATTCTTCCAGCGGTGGCCAGTTGATGTAGCCGAAGTCGCTGGTGAGGAAGGGGCGTTCATTGAACCAGGCGCCGAGACCGGTAGCGGCGGCGATCAGCACGCCCCAGCCGATGGTGCCGTGATAGTAGAACCTTTGCCGTTCGATCGCCCAAGTGTAGCCGCTGGCCATGTATTGCATCAAATAGGCGATGGCGACGATCAGGCCGGCGATAAAGCCGCCTCCGGGCTGGTTATGGCCACGGAAGAAGATGTAGGCACCCACCATCAGGGCAATTGGCATCATCACGCGGGTCACGACCACCATCATCAACGGATGGGAGTCGCCCGATTGCGGCCAATGCGGCTTGCGATTCAGCAGGTAGCCCCGGACATTGCTGCTCAGGACCGCTTCGGTCAGGGCAAAGATGATCAGCGCCGCGATGCCCAGAACGATGATCTCGCCAAAGGTATCAAAGCCCCTGAAGTCCACGAGGATGACGTTCACCACGTTGGTGCCGCCACCACCTTTGTACGAGTTGGCAAGGTGGAATTCGGAAATCGTCGGGAAGGCGAAATCACGCAGCATGATCGCATAGACCAGAGCACCTGTCCCAATCCCGGCCACGACCGAGATCGCGGCATCCCGCCAACGCCGCGCGGCGGTACTGTCCCATGGGGTTTCGGTCGGCAGGAAGTTCAGCGACAGCAGCAACAGGATCATCGTCACCACCTCGACTGAGATCTGCGTCAGTGCCAGATCCGGAGCCGAGAGGTAGTTGAACGCAACCGAAACGATCAGCCCGACAACACCAATCAGAACCAGCGACAACAGGCGGTTACGGTGGAACCACATGATGCCCAGCGTTGCGCCCACCAGACAGATCCAGCCAACGATCGGAATGATCTGCGCAGGCAGCGGCACGCGGGTTTCAACTCCGATCGTCCCGGTGGAATAGGCGTAGTAGCCAAGGCCGACGGTAAAGGCGACAAAGATGATCGCATAGCGGCTGAGGACACCATTGTGCAGCTCATCTGTGATCCATTGGCTGAGCCGCGTAAACGCATTGATAATGGCCTCAAAGATCACTTTGGCCTCAGGCCGGGGCAGGGTGTTCCAAAGCTGCTGCGCGCGTTTGTGTTGCGACATTAGGAACAGACCGCCCAGCGTGGCGACAACGGACATATACAGCGCAGGCGTAAAGCCGTGCCACAGTTTCAGTGAGTAATAGGGCAGCTTCTCGCCACCGATCACGGCGCTGGATACGACGGCCACCAGCGGGCCGACGATGGCCGACGAATAAAGGCCGATCAGTACGACCAGAACGACCATAAAAGCGGGTGCCAGCCACAGCCCGACCGGAGGGTCATGCGGATGGGCCGGGTAATCCTCGCGCTTTGGTCCAAGGAAGACATGGCTGACAAAGCGGAAGGAGTAGGCCGCCGAGAACAGCGCTGCCAGCAGGGCCAGACCCGGCACCAGATAGTGAGAGTTCAGCCATGTGGTGTGGACGGTTTCCTCCAGCATCATCTCTTTTGACAAAAAACCGTTCAGCGGAGGCAGACCAGCCATGGACAAAGCTGCGATGGTGCCAATGGTGAAGGAGATCGGCATCAGATGACGCAAGCCGCCCAGCCGTTTGACATCGCGCGTTCCGGTTTCGTGATCCACGATCCCGGCGGTCATGAACAGCGCGGCTTTGAACGTCGCATGGTTGATGATGTGGAACACCGCGGCCACGGCTGCAAACTTGGTGCCAAAGCCCAGCAGCATGGTGATCAGGCCCAGATGTGACACGGTTGAGAACGCCAGCAGCGCCTTCAGATCGTCCTTAAACAGCGCGATCACCGCGCCCAGCAGCATGGTCACCAAACCGGTTGTTGCGACGATATAGAACCACGCATCGGTGCCGGCCAGAACCGGCCACATCCGTGCCATCAGGAACAGCCCGGCCTTCACCATGGTGGCCGAGTGTAGATAGGCCGAAACCGGCGTCGGGGCGGCCATGGCGTGAGGCAGCCAGAAATGGAACGGGAACTGCGCCGATTTGGTGAAACAGCCCAGCAGGATCAGGATCAGCGCAGGCAGATAGTAGGGCGAGGCCTGGATCAGCTCTTTGTTCTGCAAAATCACGCTGAGGTCATAGGACCCGACGATATTTCCCAAAATCAGCATCCCGGCAATCATCGCCAAGCCACCGCCTCCGGTAACGGCCAGTGCCATGCGGGCGCCTTGTCGGCCTTCGGGCAGGTGTTTCCAATAGCCGATCAGCAGGAATGAGCTTAGTGAGGTCAGCTCCCAGAAAATAAGCAAAAGCAGGATGTTATCGGATAGAACAATCCCAACCATCGCGCCCTGGAACAGCAACAAATAGGTGTAGAACTGCCCCATCGGGTCCTCTCGCGACAGGTAGAACCGCGCATAAAGGATGATCAGTAGACCGATGCCGAGGATTAGCAGGGCAAATAGAAAACCCAGCCCGTCCAGCATGAAATTCGCGTTCAGCCCCAGCCCCGGTATCCAGTCGAACCGCGCTGTCACGACATCGCCGCGCATCACACTGGGGATATGAATCAGCAACCCCATCAGGGCCAGGAAAGTGGTCAACCCTGCGGCCGAGGCGGCTGCATTTCGTCCCGCCCGTATCAGGAGGGCTGGGAAAACAGCTCCGAGGAAGGGAAGGGCCGCGATGAGGAATAGGGACAAGTGCGATACTCCGGTCTGGGCGGTCAATATGACAGATTTTGTAGGATAATTTAATGATTGTCCAAAAATTGCAAGGTTTTGACAGATGTTAAAAGGTGTATATCGAACCTATCTTTATGCGTGATAATGACGCGAACTTGATCCAGCTGCCGGAATTCCCCGGCGCGCGGTTGCAACCCTTGTGATAGAACCAAGCCATGAGTGCAGGAGAACGCCATATGGCAGACGGGAAAAGCCGAACGCGACGGTGGGTATTGATGGGTGGGGCAGGCGCAATTGCCGCAGGATTTGCCATTCGTGAGTACCGTTTGATCCCGCAGGACTACGCAGGCGGCCAGCTGGAAGTGACGCAGGCGCATCAGAAGGCTGTCGCCGGAGATGTGTTGCTGGTGGACATCCGCACACCTCGGGAATGGAGGGCCACAGGCGTCGGACAGGGGGCGCAGCCGCTGGATATGCGTCGCGAGGATTTCATTCCGGCCCTTGTGCAAATGGCGGGCGGCGACATGTCCGCCCCTGTGGCGCTGATCTGCGCGCGTGGGGTCCGTTCGGCACGGTTGAGCAATCAACTGACCGCAGCCGGGTTTACCAATATAATTGACGTGCCTGAGGGTATGTTGGGCTCAGCCGCCGGGCCGGGCTGGGTGCGGGCCGGTCTGCCGGTTGAGACCTTTGTTGAGGGAGCGTGATGAAATACAAATACTGGCTATCTTTCTGTCTGGCCGCAGCGGCGCAACCGGCCTTGGCCGATTGTGGCCCGGATGAAGGCACCTGCGAGATCGCCTCGGGCGCGTATCACATCGAGCTGCCCGAAGCTGACAACCCGCCTCTGGTCGTGTTTCTACATGGTTACGGAGGCAGCGGCTCAGGAACCATGAACAATCGCAGCATGGTCGAGCCTCTGCTGGCGCGCGGCTATGCGGTGATGGCACCGGAGGGGTTGCAGCGGCCGGACCGGGGTGGCATTCAAAGCTGGAACTTCTATCCAGGCTTTGGTGAGCGTGACGAAACGGCCTTTCTTAGCGAAGCGGTGGATGACGCTGCTGAGCGGTTTGGCATTGACGGCGAACGCGTTGTTCTAGGAGGGTTTTCCGCCGGCGGCTTCATGGTGAACTACCTCGCCTGCGACGCGCCTGAGACTTTCTCGGCCTTTGTCCCCGTCTCAGGTGGTTTCTGGCGTCCGCATCCCGAATCCTGCGCTGGGCCGATCCGCATGTTTCACACCCATGGCTGGATCGACAATGTCGTCCCGCTCGAAGGGCGTCTGCTGGGCGGTGGCCGTTTCCATCAAGGCGATATCTTTGCCGGGCTTGAGATCTGGCGCGAAGCAAATGGCTGTGTTGATACTAAGCCCAGCGGGTTCTCGACCACGGGCCAGTTCATGCGGCGCAGCTGGATGGGATGTGCAGAAGGCAGCGCGCTGGAATTCGCGCTGTTCCCTGGCGGTCATACGGTGCCCAGCGGGTGGGCGGATATGATGCTGGATTGGTACGAAGGCTTGCCCGGCGGTTGATTATTCCGCTGGGGTCATGCTGCCCTTGCCCTCGATCAGGCGCTTCAATTCATTGCGATGACGCCGGGCCGAGCGGGTGATGGCGGGCTCAGCAAAATCCTCACGCATGCCGACCAAACGGCGGGCGGTTCCGGCGGATACACCGCTGAGCGCCGACAACGGGATCGCCAGCGCAAGGCTGATTGCTATCGGGGCCAGCCAGACCGAGACCAACCCGGCCAGAATACCAACGCTCAGCGCGACGCCACTGACGGTTTCCAGCGCGTGGCACAGGACTAGCGTACGCAACGAATAGCTACCCCCGTCACGCGCCTGAGGGGACCAGCCCTTCTGGATGCCCAAAGCGGTACGGAACACGGCGATCATTTGCTGCACCATCAGGATCGGCGCGTAGAGGATCGACAGGATGACCTCGAACAGGAACGAGGTGAAGAACCGCCGCCAGCCGCCGAAATCCGAATAACGCACACCGCTGAGGGGTAGGGCGGCAACACCCAGAACCTTGGGCGCCAACAGCATGGCGTACATGACCAGAATGATCAGCACATGGCGTGTCTCAGACATCTCCGGCCATTGTGGGAACAGAGGGTTGTCGGGGCTGAAATAATGCAGGACCGAGGCGTCCTCGCCCTGACCGATCAGCGCCCACATCAGCAACAGCGCAAACCACAGCGGCGACATCAGGTATCCGACCGCTCCATGGAACATGTGAAACCGCGAGACGGACCGGAAACCGCGCGAGCCCAGCAGTTTCAGATGTTGCAGGTTCCCCTGACACCAGCGGCGGTCCCGCATGGCGTGGTCGATAAGGGTGGGTGGTGTTTCTTCGTAAGAGCCGCGAATGCGCGGCAGGAACCGCACGGCCCAACCCGCTCGGCGCAGCAGACCGGCCTCGACAAAGTCGTGGCTCATGATTAGCTTTTCCTGCCCGTTTGACGCTCGGAGCTTGGGCAGTCCGGCACAGGTGGCAAAGGCCTTGGTGCGGATGATGGCATTGTGGCCCCAATAGTTGCCCTCTTGCCCACACCAGCGGGCCAGACCTTCGGCAAAGGCGATACCGTAGACGCCATTGGCGAATTGCTGCATCCGGGCAAAAACCGACTGTGCGCCAATGAGTTGCGGGTAGCTTTGAATCAAGCCCGCACCGGGATCACGCGCCAAAGAATCCGTCAGCCGAGCAATCGCGCGGCCCGTCATCAAACTGTCGGCATCCAGCACCAGCATCGCGTCCCAATCTGCACCCCAGCGGCTGACCCAATCGGCGATATTGCCAACTTTGCGGTCGGTATTCTGTTCGCGACGGCGGTAGTAGAGCTTCAGGTCGGGGGCTAGCGTGGTGCGCAGTGCCTCAATACTGGCTTGCTCTTGCGCGGCGATGTCCGGATCGCGGGTGTCCGAGAGGATGAACATCGCGTATTCATGCTGCCCGCCTCGGGCGCGCAGTTCTTCCAGCATGGTGCGGGCATTGCCCAGCACGAACCACGGCACCTCGTTGTAGGTTGGCATCAGCAGGGCAACGCGCAGTGGTTGCGCGCGGTCTTGTCGGATCGGGCGCTCCTGCCGGGACAGCGAGATCATGCCCAGCAGCACGGTGCAGACCGTGAACGAGATCCAGAAGAAGTTGAACGAGATCAACGTTAGAAGGATGGCTTCGACAAGGTTGATGCCTTCAGATCCGAACCAGTCGCTCATGACCCATAGCAAACCCAGCGTGGCTGCCATTGCTGGCGAAAACGCCAGCGCGCGCCAGAACCCGGCCGATGGGCGGGCACCCGCAGGTACCTGCGCATCACGGAAACCATTGCGGAAATCCTGCGCGGGCATTGTCAGCGGTGCCTCGGGTGGCATGATATGCAGGTCGCGGCTCATGCGGTCCAACGGTACAGCCAGACTTCGGAGGCGGGTTGCTTGCCGACCAGCAATTGCGCGCGAAGCTCCACATGGTCTCGTTCGCCCGGCTGGAACGAGAACGCCAGACGCACACCGCCGGTATCGGGGTTGCGCTGCAACACACCGTCCGAGGTTTCCGCATGAGGCGAATTCGCGAAAATGCTGACTGCCTCCAGATCGTCGAACAGAGGGCTGGGCTCAAAGTCGATCACGGCCAGACGGCCTTCGCCAAAGGTGTTCTCACCCATTGCCGTGTTGATGACCCGTGGCATCGGCGTGCGCTGAGGTTCCTCGCCCCAGATCAGGCGATAGCTCAGGTCAACCTGGCTGCCAGCGGCATAGGGCTCGGCGGGGCGCCAGTAGGCGACGATATTGTCATAGATCTCCTGATCGGCGGGGATCTCGACTAGCGTCACCGTGCCCTTGCCCCAATCGGAGCCGGGCTCGACCCACAGGCTGGGACGCTTATGATAGTTCGCCTCAAGATCCGCGTAGTCCGAGAATTCGCGCTTGCGCTGCATCAGGCCAAAGCCCTGAGGGTTCATGTCCACGAATGATGAGATTTGCAAACGGGTCGGGTTCGCCAAGGGACGCCAGATCACCTCACCTGCGCCGTTGCGGATCAACAGCCCGTCGCTGTCATGAACAGCGGGGCGGAAATCGTCGAAGCGGCTGTGGTTGGTCTGATCGAACAAGAACATCGAGGTGCCGGGCGCGATACCCACATGCGGCAGCTCTTCGCGGGGGAAGAGGGTGGCCTCGATATCCATGATGCAATCGGCACCGGCGGTGACGTTAAAGCGGTATGCACCTGTCACGCTGGGGCTGTCCATCAGCGCGTGGACAACCATGTTGCGCTGACCGGGTTCGGGACGTTCCAGCCAAAAGCGGATGAATTCGGGGAATTCCTCGCCATCCGGGTCGCCGGTTTTCAGGGCCAAACCGCGCGCGGACAGGCCGTAGACCTCATGCAGACCAATGGCGCGGAAATAGCTGGCGCCTTGCCAGACGCAGAACTCATCGGTCTTGCCGGGGCGGTGCATTTCCGTGCGCAGGCGCAGGCCCGAGAACCCAAGCGTTTCGTCGATTGGAAGGGTCGGGACCTCTTCTGCCTTGTCGAACATCTCAAGGTCGAAAGCGACCGGCTTGGCCATCCCCTTCTCGACAGTCGTGACCTTGACCGTGCGCGGGAAATACAGGCCGGGGGTGAAGAAATCGACGTTGAAGGGGGTCTCGGTCTCGTACCACAGGGCGCGGTCCAGCCGGAACCGGATCGAGCGGTATTGCGTATAGGTCAGGTCCTGCCATTCCTGCGGCACCATCTCGCGCTCGGCAAAGGGGCGGCTGGCCAGTTCTCGGGCCAGTTCAACCACGTCGTTGCGGTCGAACGGAACCTCTGACCCCGAGGCAAAGGTGGTCGGCGCCAGAAACAGCGCAGAGGTCGAGGCCAGAAATGCGCGGCGATTCAGATTCATTTCTTTGATTTCCATGGCTGAGATTTGAACCAGGCGGCCAGATAGGCCACCCCGATGATCATGGCAAAGCCAATCATGTTGGCGACAAAGACACTGGCAACATCCCGCTCGGTCTGATCCAGCGCGACCCCGATCAGGCGGGCTGCGGCCATCGAGAACACAAAGACCGCCAGGGATTGCTGCCCCACTTTGGTGATCAGTTTCAGAACCACCTGCCAGATGCGCGCGCCCAGAGAGTGCCCGGTGGCGATCAGACGGTGACCATGCTCACCTGCAACGACCCAGCCCAGATAGGCCAGCGACAGGAAGTGGATGTAGCGGAACAGGCCGAACTCGGTTTTTCCACGCAGTTCTTTCGTCAAAGGCCAAATCTCGCGGATTTGTTCGGCCAGACCAGGGGCTGCTGATTGAACCCACAGGAAAACCTTCCACGACCCGAAGGGCGCGGACACAACCAGAAATGCAATGGCCGCCCAGATCAGTGCTTTTGATACCGGAGGCGCCGGAAGCCAGCCGCGCATAAAGGCGAACCCAGTGAAGAACAGCAGTTGCCAACCGAATGGGTTGAAGAACCATTGACGGTCCGACCACGGCTCAGCCGGAAGGGCCAGCACTCCAGTCTGGGCGACAAGCCAGATCGCGACCGACACAGCCGCCATCAGCCAAAAGCTGACGCGGTAAAGGGCCATGTAGAGCGGCATCATCGCCAGAACGACCAGATACATCGGCAGGATGTCGAAGTAGTTCGGCACATAGGTCAGGGTGAAAATCCCGACCATTTGCGGCAGCGGGTCATTGAAGAAATGCTGCAGGTTCAGCGACGATACGTAGCTTTTTTCAAACAGGCCGGAATTGTCCAGAGCGGCCATGCTCATGGCCACAAAGAAGAACAGACAGATATGCGCCCAGTAGACCTGCCAGATGCGGAACGCCACGCGGGCCGTCCCCATCCACCAGCCTTTGCGCAGGAAGGCGCCGCCAAAGGCGATGGCCGAGGCCATGCCCGAGCAGAACACAAAGATCTCGGTCGCGTCCGAAAACCCGAAACGGGCCGGGATCCATTTGGCCCAAGGATCGTTCGGGATATGGGCGATCAGGATGATGAACATCGCGATGCCGCGATAGAAATCCAGTCGCGGATCGCGCACACGGGCAGTGGGCGCTGCGGCCGAGGCCGCAACAGGCGCAAAATCAGAAGCGGGCGAAACAGTCGCCATACGTTTTCTGTCCTTCTTGGTCTTTTTGTTATTCAGCCGGAACGCTTTGTGCGTCGCCGTTGTCGCGGGCCGCGCTGATCAGGGCGCGGCGCGCGAGTGCGTAATTGTCCTCGCCTCCAGCGCGTTTGGCCCGGCGATCATCCAGAATACGCTCGACAGCATCCAGTCGCCCGGCGCGCAGGCCGGAATCAATTGTGATGCGCTCGAATACATCACGTTGGGCGTGACTGCCACCGGCCAACTGCATGCCCGAGCGGGCGGTCGACAGGAAATCAAACGCCGCGCCGTACAGACCGTCCCCAAATGCCTCAAGCCCTTTGGCGGCGGCTATGCCGGGGTCAGACATGCGGATCGGTGTGTCGCCTTGATTGCGCTGCGCGTCTTTCTGGATGCGCTGCAGCATCTTGCCCGTCGCGTCCGAGCGGTTGTCGCCGGTCAGCGCCAGCAGATAATGCAGGTCGGCGAAAATCAGGCAGCCATCTTCGGTCCGGGCAGCGCTGAGATCAGCCAACTCCTCCCAGCGGTCGCCGACATCAATGCCTTCAAGCTCCATCCGGGACAGTAGCGAGGTTGCGTTCGAGATATCGCGATAATCGTCAGTCTTGTCCTTGCGGATATGCTGGTCATAGAGGTCGATGACCTGATCAACCTGACCCAAATCCAGATGCATCAGCGCCTTGTGCCACCAAACGTGATAGCGGAAGTTGTTGCAATGGGCCCAGGCGTCCTCACGCCCCGCCAGCCAATCCAGGCCGAGCTGAGCATTGCCCGTCATCTCGTGAACATGTGCGACCGCGTGCAGACCCCAGGCATCGTCGGACACCATCCACAGTGCCTGACGACCGGCAATCTCGGCCTTTTCGTAGGATCCGGTCTCTTCCAACGCGAAGGAATGACAGCCCAGTAGATAGCCACGGCCCGCATGATCCGGCTCATAGGCAGGCATGACGCGTTCGATCGAACGCCGCATGCCCTCTGCATCGCCAAGCACAAACCGGGTGGCATGGCTGAGCTTCATTGCCAGCGAGTCGGTCGGATGGGTGCGCAGCACCTCTTCGAATTTCTGCACTGCTTGTGAAGGCAGGTCCGCCAGATAGAGGGACAGGGCCTCAACAAATAGCTGCTCTCGCTTCGAGATGGGCTGGCGTTTCATCGCTTCATTGGCGGCGCTCAGCGCGTCGACGGCTACGGGTAGCATCTCGCGTCGGCCCAGAAGAACCATGAACAGGCCCTTGACCGCGTGGCCCAAAGCGAAGTCGGGCTCAAGCTCCAACACTTTTCCCAGATGCTGAGGGGTAATCGCCGCATGCGCCATGAACCCAAGCAGAACACCGTCCCATGCCTCGACGGCCGCCGGGTGGGTCAGAGTGTTCATCTGTCCAAAAACGTCTTGTTTCATACTTGGGTCCAATCTGGTTGCGGTATTTGACACTGTTCGATTTACCAGAGTCTGCGACGGCCTCGTAACAGTATCGACCCTGCTCTCGAATTGGTGAAATCGCGTGTGTGAAAAAAGTGAAAAAAACCGCCGATTCAAGGGCATGTTTCAGCAAGTTGCTGCCGAAACATGCAAGTGTTTCAATCTTCGAACGGGTTTTCAGCGCTTAAAATATCATCAGTATCGGCCCCAAAGACCGGCGGCGCATGCCGATATGTTACAGGTGTGAGCGACAGGTTGAGTGGATTGCCGATCAGATTCACCTCTCCCGGTTGGGCCTGCATGGCGATCTTCATCTGCCGCGCGGCGACCTGATCGGTGTCAAACACCTGATCCACCGTTTGCACCGGGCCGACGGGTACCTTGCGGGCCTCAAGCTCGGAAATCACGGTCGTCGTCGGATGCTGTTTCATCGCCGGGCGCAGGATCGCGTTCAGCGCGTCACGGTGCTCCAGTCGCGCCGGATTGGTGGCAAAGCGTGCGTCGTTGGCAAGATCCGCGTGGCCGATGAACGCGCAGAATCTACGGAACTGGCTGTCATTTCCAACGGCCAAAATCACGTGACCATCTGCTGTCTCATATACCTCATACGGGACTATATTCGGATGTCCGTTGCCACGCCGTTGAGGCACCTGGCCCGAGGTCAGGTAGTTTGTGCCCTCATTGATCAACCATGAGATCTGGGCATCCACCAAGGCAAGGTCGATCTGTTGCCCTTCACCGGTCTGATCGCGGTGGCGCAAAGCTGCCAGAATGCCAACGGTTGCGTACATGCCGCACATCACATCGGCGATGCCCACGCCCACTTTCATCGGCGCGCCCTCGGGGTCGCCGGTCAGGGACATGATCCCGCCATAGCCCTGCGCCATCAGGTCATAGCCGGGCTTGCTGGAGTTGGGTCCCGTCTGCCCGTAGCCGGAAATCGAGCAATAGACGAGGCCGGGAAGATCCTGCGACAAGCTGTTGTAGTCCAGCCGGTATTTCGCCAGTCCGCCGGGTTTGAAATTCTCGATCAGGATATCAGCATGCGAGGCCAGCCGCTTGATCTCGGCTTGCCCTTCAGGCGTTGCAATGTCGATGGCAACGGATTTCTTGTTCCGGTTGGCCGACATGAAATACGCGCTCAGGTCGGAACGGTTGCCCGCTTCATCCTCAACATACGGCGGGCCCCATTGCCGCGTATCATCCCCACCGGTCGAGGGGTTTTCGATCTTGATGACGCTTGCGCCCAGATCGCCCAGAAGTTGGGTGCAGGTCGGTCCGGCCAGAATGCGCGACAGGTCCAGTACCTTTACGCCTTTGAGCGGCCCACTAGATTCGGCCATCATATCCTCCACGCTCGATCTCGGCAGCGATGACGGTGAAGCGGTCGGCTTTGACCGCCTCATCAAGTGCTGCACGCAGTTCTGCGCGGTTGCGGACCGTGTGTCCATAGCCTCCGAACGCGCGGCCCAGAGCGGCAAAGTCATGGCGGTCAAAATCGACCCCGTTGTTACCCATCTGCCGTTGGCGTTGTTTCAACTCGATCAGGGCGAGGGAGGCGTCGACAAAGACGAGAAAGATCGGGTTGCCGCCCATTTCGGCGGCAGTCGAAAGCTCTCCGGCGACCATCAGGAATCCGGCATCGCCCGAAAAGCTGATCACCGGACGGTTCGGTTCCACCAGTTTCAGCCCGATCGCCATCGGAACAGCGCAGCCCATGGTGCAAAGGGCCGAGGACTGGATCAGCCCGCGTGGCTCCGAACACGCCCACATCTGGCTGAGGAGAATGCGGTGCGCGCCGCTATCCGCCGTTGCCAGAGTATTCGCGGGCAGGGCAGCGCGGGTTTCGGCGATCACGCCAGCCGGGCCCCAGTCGTCATCCTTTGGGAAGGCTTCCGCCAAAGCTGCTTTGACCTTCGCGGGTTCTCCGGCAGGCCATGTGGCGCGGGCGGGGTTGCCTTTGGCGATGGCCTCGAGGGTCTCGCCAGTATCGGCGACAAGGTTTAGCCCGGCCTGATGCATGTAGTGATCATTGACCACGGCCGAGATGTCGATCACGCGCGTTTCCTCGGGGTCCCAGATCTCACGCCAGCCGGGGCGCATTTCGATAGGGTCATAACCCAGGCAGAGAACCAGATCGGCCTGTTCCACCAGCGGGACAAGGTGTTTGTCGGCCAGAGGGGACAAACCGGCACCGCCGAGACACAAGGGATGATCTTCGGGCACTACGCCTTTTGCTTTGTAGGTCGTGACGAAGGGGATGCTGAAATGCTCCAGAAACGCCTGAACCACGCTGCGAGAGTCGTCATAGAGGACGTCCAGCCCGATGATCGCAATCGGACGCTCGGCCTCGGCCACCCAGCGTCGGGCTTTGGATAGGCAATCGCCTTCGGGGGCCACTGCGGCCACTTTGGCCAGACGGCGGCGTTTCGTCGATAAGACGCGGGTATCCGCGACCGAGATCGGGACGTCGATATGCACCGGGCCGGGGCGGGGCTGGTTGGCAAGCGACACCGCCTTGTCGGCGATGATATCCGCGCCCTCAGCGGTGAGGGTAAAGGTCCCTTTGGTGATAGAGCGATAGACTTGGCTGTGATCCATGACCTGATGCGTGTAGGTCAGCGCCTCATCCGCGTCGACGCAGCCGGTCAGAACGATCATCGGGACCCGGTCTTGCAGCGCGTTGGCAACCACGTTGATCCCGTTCATCGCGCCGGGGCCAAGGGTTGCAACCAGTATCGCGGGCGCGCCATCGCGGTGATGGACGGCTTCGGCCATGAACCCGGCAGCGTTCTCGTGTTTGGTCAGATGAAAGGTGATGCCGGCCCGTTCTAGCGCGTCCATCAGCGTCAGAACCTCGCCGCCCGGCATGCCAAACGCATGGCGGCACCCTGCCTCATACAATCGTTGAGCCAGTAGATCCGCCGCGCGGGGAGAGAGGTCCTGCATCAGTCATGCTCCGAGAAAAAGATATGTGACAGCAAATGTCTGACACACCGGCAAGAGGCAAGCGGGTTCACATCAGTGTGACTATTTGACGGCTGTTTCCGCGATGGATTGAAACTTTTGGTCCAGTTCTGCGGCAATATCGGACAGGGCCTGCCCACCTTGATCCGCGTAATGCTCGAACACAAAGCTGGGGGTTTTGTATGACAAACTCGCAGTGCCGTCGTCATTTTCGGTTACATACAGGCGAATCGGCGCCTCGATCATCGCCGCGGTCGAGGTTTCCAACACCCGCACCGCGTAGTCGTTGTTGAACACGCCGATCACACGATTGCCCGGAATGGTGATCCCACGGGCCGCCGCCGCTTTGGTCGGCCCGGCCTGAGTGACAACGATCAGCCCGTGTTCTTTGACGGCGGCCTTGGTGTCGGCCACCAGCGCGTCATAGGATTTCCCCGTGTCATGAACGGCCCATCCCGGCAGGGCCTGATCCGCCAGAGCAGGCGAGGCCAGCAAGTAGACAGCAGCGCAGATTGCTCTCATCAAAGGGTCTCCGTCTTGTTGGTACCCAACTAGAGCAGGTTTCGCCCATCGCTGCATTCACATTTTCGTATGAGTCTTCAGGGTGACCGCTTTTGCAGCAGGTAGATATCCATGATCCAACCATGATCGGCGCGTGCCTGCGCACGGGTGGTCAAAATGGTCTCGGCTACCTCATCCAGCGGGCCGTGGATCAGGATCTCTTCCTTCATGCCGACATAGGCGCCCCACCAGATATCGAACGCCTGCATGTCCAGAGCCTGGAACGAACACTCTCCGTCCAGCATCACGGCAACCTTGGTGGCGTCCGAGGGCCAGCCTTCGTCGCGAATACGACGACCAGTGGTAACAACATAAGGCGCGCCGATATCGTTGATGGGAATGGCATGGGCTGCCGTCAGTGCCTGTAGCGCGGTAATCCCAGGAATCACCCGTTTGCGCGGTTGTGGGTCCAGTCGAGAGGCAATCCGCAGGGAGCTGTCGTAAAGCGAAGGATCACCCCAGATCAACAGGGCGATCTTCGAGGCCTCAGGATGCGCCGCCATCGCTTCTTGCCAGCGCAGTGCAATGGCATCGTGCCACTCATCCACACCTTGCAGATACCCGTTGTCCGAGCGGCGCTTGGGGATATCGAAATACGCGATCTGCGGAGGGGTCTCAGTGACCTTGGCGATGATCTCCTCCCGCAGCCCGGCCAGATCGGCTTTGTTCTCACCCTTGCGCGGGATCAAGATCAGATCCGCCTCGCGGACTGCCTGCGCGCCTTGCAGGGTCACGTGATCGGGATTGCCGGTGCCGATGCCGATCAGGGACAGTTCATACATCCTCGTACTCCGCCAATGGACCATAGAGGATCAGGGCAGGGGCCGTTCCGATCTCGGATTTCAGCGTTTCGGCCAGCGCGCCAATGGTCGAGCAGTGCAGCTTCTGATCCGGTGTGGAAACGGATTCCGCCATCAGTGCGGGCGTGTCCAGCGGCAGGCCGTTTTCATGCAGCGCCTCGACCAGCAGCGGAAAGGTCCGTTTGCCCATAAACACAACGGTGGTCGCCGCAGCATCCGCCAAAGCGGCTAGATTCAGATCGGGGGGCAGCTGCCCGCTGACATCGTGGCCGGTGACAAACTGTACTCGCCGGGCCGTCAACCTGCGGGTCAACGGAATACCGGCAGCGGCAGCGGCAGCGATGGCTGAGGGGATGCCGGGAATGATCTCATAATCGATCCCGGCTTCGCGCAAGGCGACGATCTCTTCCTCAAGCCGCCCAAACATGCCACCATCACCCGATTTCAGCCGAACGACACGCTGTCCGGTCTGCGCGTATTCCACGAGCAGGCGGCTGACATGATCCTGTTTGGGCGAGGGCCGTCCGGCCCGTTTGCCGACGCCCACAAGATCAGCATCCGGTTGCGCGTGGCTCAGAATGGGCCCGCTGCTCAGATCGTCGAACAGAACGGCGTCGGCCTTCTGCATCCGGTCCACGGCCTTCAGGGTCAGCAATTCCGGGTCTCCCGGACCGGACCCGATGAATGACACAAACCCACTCATGCCGAGGCCTCGGCGATGAGGTGAAAGAACGTACCGGTGACATTGCCACGGCGCGATCCGGTCTGCGGGCCTTCATCCCCTTCGGCATCGAACACGCGCGCCAGCGGTGCATCAGGCTGTTCGATGATCGAGGAATAGTGGAACTCATGCCCGCGCAGCGATGCGCCTTGCGCAAACCCTGGCATCGGAGACAGCAGTTCAGCCCGGCGATACCCCAAGTTGAACTTGCGCTTCTGGTACGAGGTCTGCAGCCCCAGCAATCCAGCCATCTGGTGCGGCACGCCCTCTTTGTCGATCAGAACCTCACCAAGGGCCATGTAGCCACCGCATTCCCCATGCACCGGCTTGGTTTCCGCGTGTTTCCGCAAACCGGTCAGGAACGTGTCCGCCGCGGCCAGAGTGCCTGCGTGCAGCTCCGGATACCCACCCGGCAACCAAACCAGATCGGCATCATCTGCGGGGGCTTCATTGGCCAATGGCGAAAACGGCTGGATCTCGGCCCCCGCCGCGCGCCATCCCTCCAACAGATGCGGATAGGTGAACGAAAACGCTGCATCCCGGGCCAGCGCGATTCGTTGCGCCGGAGGCCGCGGCAGCGCGGCTGACGATGGCCCTTTGGGGCCTGAGGAAGCCGCCAGTTTGATTGCCTCAAGGTCCACATGCTCCCGCAGGAACGCAGCATAACCCGCAATGGCACTTTCCAGATCGGGATGCTCAACCGCTTGAATAAGCCCCAGATGGCGTTCCGGCAGAGTCAGGTCTCCGCGACGGGGCAATACGCCCAGAACCGGCAGGCCTGCACGCTCCATACCCAACCGCGTTAACCGCTCATGCCGAGGGCTGGCGCAGCGGTTCAGGATCACTCCGGCAAAAGGCAGGTCGGGTTTGTACATTTTGAACCCAAGCGCGGTGGCCGCTGCTGATTGGGCCTGACCGCCCACGTCCAACACCAGCACAACAGGCCAGCCCATCCGCTGTGCTGTCTCGGCGCTGGATCCATGCCCCAGCTCTCCGGGTTTGGCGACGCCGTCAAACAAGCCCATCGAGCCTTCGGCCACGACGATATCCGCCCCTTCGGCCTGATCCGAGATCGCCCCAAGCAGCCCGTCGCCCATCGCCCAGCTGTCCAGATTGAACGAGGCACGCCCCGCAGCTGCGCGGTGGAAGGCCGGGTCGATATAGTCGGGGCCGCTCTTGAACGGCTGCACGGTGAGGCCATCCTCGGCCAGCGCCCGCAACAGGCCCAGCATCACGGTGGTTTTGCCCGTCCCCGAAGAGGGGGCGGAGATTAGAATGCCCGGAGGGTTAGTCATCACCATGACTCCAGCTCGACCACGGGCTGTCCGCGCTCTGAGGGCGGTAGCGGCGGTCATAGTCTTTTGAATACAGGCAGCTCTCGTCGAACCCTTCACCCGCCAGCGCAGGCCCGACCATGATCAGCGCGGTGCGCGAGATGCTCTCATCCAGCGCGTCTTTGAGGGTGGCCAACGTTGCACGGATGATCCGCTCATCTGGCCAACTGGCCCTGTAGACGACCGCCACGGGACAGTCAGCGCCATAGGCAGGGCTCAGATCGGCAATCACTTTGTCCAAATTGCCGATCGACAAATGAATGGCCAGTGTCGCGCCGGTGCGTGCGAAGTTTTCCAGCGTTTCGCCTTCGGGCATCGAGGACGCACGGCCCGGGGTCCGCGTCAGGACCACCGATTGCGCCAGGCCAGGCAAGGTCAACTCTGTGCCCAAAGACGCCGCAGCCGCCGCGAATGAAGGCACCCCCGGGGTCACGCTGACGGGGATGCCCATCTTCTTCAGACGGCGGACTTGTTCACCCATCGCTGACCAGACCGACAGATCGCCCGAATGCAGGCGTGCTACATCCTGGCCGGCCTTATGCGCCGCATCGATCTCGGCCATGATCTGATCCAGATCCATGGGCGCGGTGTTGATGATCTTCGCGCCTGCGGGACAGTGGCTCAGAATTTCTTCGGGCACCAGAGATCCCGCATAAAGGCAAACGGGGCAGGAGGCGATGATATCGCGCCCACGCAGGGTGAGCAGATCGGCGGCGCCCGGTCCGGCGCCAATGAAATGAACGGTCATGAGTGTCCTCCGATGGCAATGGCGCATGTCGCCAGCCGGTCGTCCGAGATATGTCTGGGTGAAAGAAGCCGCGCGCCATTCCCGGCGGCGGCCAATGCGGATGCTTCGGCCACGCTGCCGGTGCCATAGGTGGCTCGGCTGCGGTTCGAATATGTCAGGGTGCGCTGCCCGGCCAGATCGGCTGCGGCAACGAAATGCAAGGGCAAGGCAAGGCCTTCTGCGAAACTGGCAAGTGCCAGATGACCCTCTTTTCCGGCAACGGTTGCCAAAGCTTGAACTTCATGCGCAGCGGCGACAGCGTTAAAGGCTGCGCGCAGGCTGTCCACTGTTGCGCTCGATGAAAAACCAAGGCCTGCGACGATCATAGCGTCACACTCCACTGCACGACCGGATAGGCCGATTTCCAACCACGACGGGGGCCGAGTGGAGCCGATTGCGCGAGTTCAATCCGCAAAAGGTCTCCGCCCAATTCTTCGTGCCAGCGGGCCAGCAGCGCTTCACTCTCCAACGTGACGGCATTGGCGACCAACCGGGTGCCCGTGCGAAGGGCATCGCGCAGCCAGGCCAGGAGGTCGGCGCTGAGGCCACCGCCGATGAAAACAACATCAGGCAGGGGCAGACCCGGCAGCACATCCGGCGCCGTGCCATGAATGACGTTTAACCGATCTTGCCCCAAAGCGTCGGCATTGCGCCGAATGCGTTCGGCACGATCGGCACGCGGTTCGATGGTTGTGGCCGTCAAGGTCGGATCACACATCAGCCATTCAATGCTGATCGAGCCTGTGCCACCACCGATATCCCACAGATGCTCACCGCGTTGCGGGGCCAACGCCGACAGGGTCAGCGCACGGATGGGGCGTTTGGTAATCTGGCCGTCGGTCTCGAAAATCTCGTCGGGTTTTCCCGAGGCCTTAGGGAAAACGCGCCCCTCGCCCGCAACCTCTAGCCCGACGCAAACTGGGTGATCGAACGTGCCCAGAAGCGCTTCGGTCAACGAGACCGAGCGCGCGCGTTCACGCGGGCCTCCCAGGGCTTCCATCACGTGCAACTGGGTATCGGCGAACTCGGTCTCGGTCAGATAGGTCGCAAGCTCTGCAACGGCCGCACCATTGCGCAACAGGATGATCGCGCGAAGCCCCGGAGACAGGTGGGGTCGCAAACGCGTCAGAGGGGCGGCGTGCAGGCCAAAGGTCTGGGTACTCTCCAACGGCCACCCCAAACGCGCGGCGGCCAGCGAAAAGGTGGATTGGCCAGGTCGGGAGGTCCACTCGGCGGCTTCGAAATTGCGTGCAATCACCGAACCCGCGCCGAACCAGAACGGATCGCCCGAGGCGAGAACCACGGTCGCACGACCCCGAAGCCCGGTCAGGATAGGCAGCCCGTCGGAGAAAGGCACCGGCCATTCGATCCGCTCAGCCCCTGTTTCGGGCACCAGTGACAGGTGCCGAGGCGGGCCCATGATGACCTCGGCCCGATCCAGCACTTGACGGTTTGCAGGCGACAGGCCATCAAGCCCATCTTCACCCAGGCCCAGAACGGTTAGCCACGGAGTATCAGACATGACCAACCCCCTGATCCCCAATGTGCTTATTCTGGGCGGCACGACCGAGGCGAACGCTTTGGCCAAAGCCGTTTCCGAACAGGGGCTTGCGGCGATATACTCCTACGCGGGACGAGTCGAGAATCCGCGCCCGCAACCCTTGCCGGTTCGGGTCGGCGGGTTTGGCGGCGTGCAGGGTCTGGTTGCTTATATCCGCGACAACGGGATCAGCCATGTGATTGACGCGACTCATCCATTCGCCTCGCAAATGAGCCGAAACGCGATTGAGGCCTGCCGTGAGGCGCAAACGCCACTGGCCGCGCTGACGCGACCCGCTTGGCGCGCGCAGCCCGGCGATGACTGGCGACACGTTCCTGATATCCCCGCCGCAGTTGATGCGTTGAACGTCGAGGCGCAGCGCGTGTTCCTTGCAGTTGGTCGGGTGCATCTTGAGGAGTTCTCTGCCCAGCCCCAGCATCACTATTTGCTGCGACTGGTCGATGCGCCCGATGAGTTGCCCTTGCCGAATGCCGACGTGGTTGTCGCCCGCGGCCCTTTTGCCGAGGCTGACGACCGCGCGCTGATGCAAAGTCACGGCACGCAGTTGGTTGTGTCCAAGAACGCAGGCGGCACCGGCGCGCGGGCCAAGCTGGACGCGGCGCGCACGCTGGGCCTGCCAGTGCTGATGATCGACCGTCCGGTCCTGCCGGAGCGGACCGAGCTGTCGACGATTGCACAGGTTCTGGACTGGCTGGCTCATTCCGGGGTGAACCTCGGGGTGTAGACGATCGGCGCGCCGTCGCGCTCAATCACGCGGGTGCGAGATGATCCGACGATGACCACGGTCTGCATATCTGCCATGTCAGGAGTGGCCTCGGCCAGAGTGGAAATCCGGATCGCCTCGTCCTCGCGCGACACTGCACGCGCGAACAGGATCAGGCGTTCCGGCTCACATTCCTCACGCAGGATTTCCAGCGTCTTTACAAAGCCTTCCGGCCGCGATTTCGAGCGCGGATTGTAAAAGGCCATTGAAAAATCCGCCTGCGCCGCCAGACGCAACCGCTTTTCGATCAGGGACCAGGGCTTGAGGTTGTCACTAAGGTTAATGGCGCAGAAATCATGCCCCATCGGTGCACCGGCGCGGGCAGACGCAGCCAGCATCGCAGTGATACCCGGCAGCACGTCAATCTGAATGTTGCGCCATTCTTCCGGGCCGTTCTCCAGCGCCTCGAACACCGCAGCGGCCATCGCAAAGACACCCGGATCACCCGAGGACACGACGACCACGCGTTTCCCCTCGGCCGCCATCTGCAGCGCGTGTTGCGAGCGATCGATCTCAACCCGGTTGTCACTGGCGTGCAGCGTCAGGCCGGGGCGTTCGGCCACGCGCGCGACGTAGGGGATGTAGCCGACCACATCGGTCGCCTCGGCCAGTGCAGCGGAGACTTGGGGCGTGACCAAATCCTCATTGCCCGGCCCGAGGCCCGTGATCTTGACCCAGCCGCTCATGGCCGTCGTCCCTGACCGTGTACCAGGATGATCGAGAAATAGGGGGTGATCCCGTCGCAATTTTCGGACAGTTTGCAGACGCGTTGGTTCGGCATTTGCGCGTATTCCACGATCCACGCGCGGTCATACATCCCAGCGGTCTTGAGCGCGCGCTTCACCTTGTCGATATTGCGCCCGATCTTCATCACGACCAGTGCGTCGGTCTGCGCCATACGCTCGGCCAGAACCTCTTCGGGCAGGGTGGCGGCCAGAACAGTCAGGATATCGTCGCCCCATGTGATCGGATCGCCGGTTGCTGTCCAAGCGCCGGACATGCCGGTAATGGCCGGTACGACCTCGACGGGGGCGATGTCGCGCAAGCGGGTATATAGATGCATGAACGAGCCGTAGAAAAACGGGTCGCCCTCGCAGAGAACAACGACGTCTTCGCCCTTCTCAGCAAGGGTTTTCAGATGCTGCGCGCAGTCCTCGTAGAACGCCGCCAACAACTCATTGTAGCGCGGATCGTTCAGAGGGATCTCGGTTGTGACGGGGTATTCCATCGGGAACTCCACCGCGCCTTCCGGGATCATACCGTTGACGATCTGGCGGGCCTGACCACTGCGGCCCGGCTTTCGGAAAAACGCCACGTGGCGGGCATTGCGCAGCAGGCGGTCGGCCCGCACGCTCATCAGGTCGGGGTCACCGGGGCCGAGGCCAACGCCATATATCTTGCCGGCGCTCATTCGGCGCGGCTCGCGATGGCGTTGATGGCGGCGACGGTGATGGCGCTGCCGCCCAGACGGCCTTTGACGATGCAGGACGGCACCGGTTGCGCCTCCCACAGGGCGTCCTTGGATTCGACCGCGCCGACAAAGCCCACAGGGCAACCGATGATTGCAGCGGGGCGTGGGCAGTCGGAGTCTTCCAGCATGTTCAGCAGGTGAAACAGAGCCGTCGGCGCATTGCCGATAGCGACCACAGCGCCTTCAAGATGCGGGCGCCACAACTCTAGCGCCGCAGCAGAGCGTGTGTTGCTCATCTCTTCAGCCAGAGGGCGCACGCGCTCGTCATGCAGCGTGCAGATCACCTCATTTTCGGCGGGCAGGCGGAATCGGGTCACGCCCTCGCTGACCATGCGCGCGTCACACAGAATTGGCGCGCCGTTTTCCAGCGCGGTACGCGCGGAGGATACAAAACCGGGTGAGAAATGGACGAATTCTTCCAGCCCGACCATGCCAGCCGCGTGGATCATCCGAACGGCGACCTGCTCTTCATCGGCGTCGAATCGGGCCAGATCGGCCTCGGACCGGATGGTTGCAAAGCTCTCCTTGTAGATCGCCGCGCCGTCGGTTTCGTAAGTGTAGGGCATCAGGTGAAGTCCATCGTCATCAGTGTTTCGGGGTCCAGCCCGCGCAGGATTGGCTCATCCCCCGCACGGCCCTGTTTGACAAGATCAAATCGTTCGTTCTGGCCGACTAAAGTCACATCCGCGGGGCCCATACGGGCGCACCCTTTGGAACACCCCGAAACATGAAGTGTGCCGGGTACAAGCGGGGCCAATTCGCGCGCGATATCGCGGGTTTCCGCTTGCGCCTGCGGGCATAACGGAGCACCGGGGCAGGCGTCGGTGGTCATAAGCGGGTCGGTGCCGTCCATGACAAAACCCGGTGCGGGTATCGCCGCCCCGCCTTCCAGCAGGATCAGGCGCCAGGGGGTGACACGCAGGGCAGAGGCGCCACTGTCGCGGATCAGCACGTGCAGTTCATTTGCAGGGAGTTGACCGAAGGTCGCGCCATAGAGGCTGCCCAGATCGCAAGCGCCCGGTTGTAAAGATGAACCGATGGGGCCGGGGTCGCTCCCCTGCCATTCCGCAGGTAGACCAAACGCCGCCACGGCCCGCGCCATGCGTCGGGTGTCTGGCGTGAAGACCTCGGCAAACCAAGTGGCCAGAGCAATCAGGTGATCAATGGCCTCGGCTTCGGAGACGACACGTCCTGTCTGAGCCCCATCTGCGCGCAGGATCAGGTCATCAGCGGAGCGCTCCATCCGTATATCGGCCGAGTCCGCCGCCAGCAAGCGCTCCGGTCCCGTGTCGATGGCAAAGCCGAATTTGGCCGGTAGAGCAGGCAACTCGCTCAGGCGGTCGATCAATTCCTGCGCTAGCCGCGCGGTCAGGTCGCCCGGCTGGTAAAGCGGTGAGACCAGAATGTTGCGCCGAACTTCGATACCTGGCTCCGCGTCCAGCAGCCCAAGCGCGGACAATTCGGACAGCAAAGCCTGGTGTTCCCCTTCCTGCACGCCGCGCAACTGCAGGTTCGCACGGTTGGTCAGGTCGATTGTGCCGTTGCCGAATTGCTGGGCCAGTTCACACAGGCCAAGCGCTTGTGGCGCGGTCAGCCGAGCCAGCCGAGGGCGCACGCGCACCACCAGCCCATCCCCAGACATCATCGGTCGGTGGGCGCCGGGGCACCAACCTTGGACGACTGGTTTTGGGGCGGGGGCGCTCATCCCAACCCCTCCAGATCCGCCCGGATCGAGTTGCGCCGGGTATTCCACAAGCCGGCATCCAGCAGCGCGCGGAACCGGTCCTGCATGGCCTGATGGGCTTGCGGATTGGCTCGCAGCAGGAAGGCATCCACATCTTCATCGCCCAGCGTGGCATCGTGGTAGAGGTCGAACAGATGCGGCGCAACAGTACCCGAAAGATGCGCAAACGAGGCCATATGATCCAGTGTCGCCGCGATCTCGGCCGCGCCCCGGAAGCCGTGCCGCTGCATCCCGGCGATCCAGTCCGGATTGGCAGCGCGGGCGTGGACGACGCGGCTGATCTCTTCCGGCAGGGTGCGGGCGCGCGGGTTCTCGGGGTTGGTGTTGTCCAGATGATACAGCTGCGCGGTGCCACCCGTGGCCTTCTTGGCGGCGGCAAAACCGGCCTCATGCGTGGCGTAGTCGTTGGCTAGCAACAAGTCTGTTTCGGTCAGGTCCTGCAGGTGAACAAAACTGTCGGCATGCGCCACGCGTTGGGTAATGCCCGCCTCATCCTGAACGATGTTCTCGCCCTCCAGCGCGAAGGAGCTGGCCTCAAGCCATGCCTCACCGGCCTGCGCGCGCGCCTCGTCGGTATAGACCTCGGACAGTTGGGTCATGTTGACGCCATAGCTGCCAGGAGCAGGACCAAAGACGCGGGCCGACGGGGCCTGACCGGCATAGGGGTTCCAGTCGGTCGCCTCATCCCGCGCCGCCAACGCGCGGATCGCCTGACCGTAAAGCGCCGAGAGGGTTGGGAAGACGTCCCGAAACAGGCCCGACACACGCAGCGTCACGTCCAAGCGCGGGCGGCTGAGGTCAGTGATCGGCAGCACCTCGATCCCTGAGACCCGCTCGGAGCCTTTATCCCAGACCGGTTTGACGCCCAGAAGGTGCAGCGCCATGGCGAATTCCTCGCCCGCCGTTCGCATGGTGGCCGAGCCCCACAGATCGACGATCAGCCCCTTGGGATAGTCGCCTTCTTCCTGAAGGTGACGGCGGACCAGTTCCTCAGCCAGTTTGACGCCTTGGGTGTAAGCCGCCCGCGTCGGCACTGAGCGGGGGTCGGTAGTGAAAAGGTTACGCCCGGTCGGCAGAACGTCTGAGCGTCCGCGATAGGGGGACCCGGACGGCCCGGCCTCGATCCGCTTCCCGGCCAGCGCGTCGATCAGAGCGCTGCGTTCTGCATGGGCCGAGGGCGCAGGGTCGAAAGTGCCTGACACCTCAGGCGCGCGGCCATAGATATGCAGCCCATCGCCAAACTGGCTTTCTTTGATATCGCAGACAAAGCGGTCGATGCGGGTGATCGCCTCGGCGGTGCAGGTGGCCTGATCGAGGCCCAGATCGCTTTCCAACCCGATGGCCTGTGCCTCGTCGCGGATATCTTCCTGAAGGCGGTCGCGGCGTTTGGGATCCAGCCCGTCGGCATTCGAGAACTCATCGAGTAGAGATTCCAGCCGCACCATGCGATCCGGGGTGCCGCTTTCCTTCATCGGGGGCGGGATATGGCCCAGCGTGACAGCCCCGATCCGACGCTTGGCCTGCGCGGCCTCGCCTGGGTCATTGACGATGAAGGGGTAGATCACTGGCAGGTCGCGGATCAGCGCCTCGGGCCAGCAATTCGCCGACAGAGCTACGGACTTGCCCGGAAGCCACTCCAGAGTGCCATGTGCGCCGATATGGACCAGCGCATCTGCGCCCAGCCCCTTGCGGAGCCACAGATAGAAGGCGACATAGCTGTGGCGAGGGGTGCGAGACAGGTCGTGGTAGTCGTCATCGCGCAGCTCGGGCGTGCCGCGTTCGGGTTGTAGTGCAACCAGCGCGTTGCCGCGACGCAAGGCGGTGAAGTGGAACGCGCCTTCAGTAAAAACCGGGTCGTCTTCGGGCGTACCCCAAACGGTTTGGAGATCGGCGCGCAGTTGCTCGGGCAGGTCAGCTAGGGCTGCCTGGTAATCTTCCAGAGACCATGAAATGCGCGCGTCCAGTAGGGTTTCCGCAATCGGCTCAGCCGGTGCGGTGCTGTAGCCCTCAGCCTGAAGATCGGTCAGGATCGCCTCGGCCGAGGCCAGCGCGTCGAGGCCCACCGCATGCGCCATTTGCCAGTCTTTGCCGGGATAGGTCGACAGCACCAGCGCGGGCACCTGATCCGCCTTGGGCTTGTCATGCAGGGTCAGCCAGCCGGTGACGCGGTCGATAATCGCTTCGATCCGCTCTTGCTCAGCCCGGTGGGCAAAGCGGGAATATTCCAGATGCGGATCGCGCTTGCCAGGTTCCTTGAACGAGGCGATGCCCGCCGAAATGCGCCCGTCCACTTCGGGCAGCACCACATGCATGGCGAGATCGGCGGGGGAGAGGCCTCGTTCCGCCTCGGCCCAAGCCTTGCGGCGGGACGTGGCGAGGGCCATCTGAAATACCGGCACGCCCGCCGCGTCCAAAGGGGATGTACCCGACGAGCCTTTGCCCGAGAAGGAGGTGGCGTTGATGATCGCCGAAGGCTTCAGAGCGACGATGTTGTCACGCAACCATTCAGCGGCAGCAGGAGCCTTGAGCGAGGGGGCGAATAGGCCCACCGCCTCGAACCCGCGACCCCGCAAGCTGCGGATCACGGCGGCAACAGGGGCCGTATCCGCCGAGGTCAGGTAGGCGCGATAGAAGGTGACGACGATACGTTTTGTGTCGCCCGCAAAGGCCGTCTCAACCGGGATCACGCCGCGATCAGGACACCACGCGCCAGATTCGGGCAGGGTCTTGGCCCCCATCACCGGGCCAGCGTAAAGCCCCGCCGCGAGCGCCATCTGCGCCAAGGCGGCCTGTGCCGCGACTTCACCGCCGGTGTCTGAAAGATGGGCCAGACGGCGCAGCGTCGAGACGGGTAAGGTGGAATATTCATCCAGCCGCGTATCCTCACGCCCGTCGGCGGGCAGGACGGCCAGCGCGATCCCCTTGGCCTGCGCAAGTGACAGAACTTGCTGCAGCCCGTAGGCCCAGTAAGGCACGCCGCCAATCAGACGGATCAGAATGCCCTTGGCGCCCTCCAGCGTCTGTTCCACATAGGTGTCGACTGACAAAGGGTGCTTCAACGCCGTCAGGTTCGCCAACCGCATCGTGGGCATACGCCCATCCGGCCCGCCACCGCGATGCCAGCCCGCCGCGAAAGCGCCAAGGTCGCTGTCCGAGAAGGACAGCACCACCAAATCCGCCGGGCTCTGGCCCAGATCGGTTGGGGTTTCTGTTTCTTCTAACCCGTGGCTTTCGCGGAAGACGACGTGCATTGGTCTTACTCAGCGGCCTCGGTGACACCAGCGAGGATATCGCGGATTTCTGCTTCTCTGATGTCGTCATGTTCGGCGATCACCACCATACGCGAGCGGCGGTCTTCACCGGGCTCCCACGGACGGTCATACTGGTGACGCACACGAGCACCCACGGCCTGAACCAGCAGGCGCATAGGCTTGCCTTGAACGGCGGCGTAGCCTTTGACGCGCAGGATGTTCAGCTCAGTCGCCAGACGTTCGATCTTGGCGACCAGTTCGGCAGGATCGGACTGTTCCGGCAGATCAACGATGATACTTTCGAAATCGTCATGCTCGTGATCGTGGTGACCGTCGTGATGCGATGGACGAGCCTCCATGTCATCCTCGGCTGCAGCCTCAAGACCCAGAACGACGCGGACATCCACAGCACCTTCGGCAACCTCAACCACGGGCAGCGGGCGAGGGGCCTCGGCGGCGATGATCTCTTTCGCTTTGGCCACGCCTTCGGGACCGGCCAGATCGGGCTTGGTCAGCAGGATGATGTCGGCGCAAGAAATCTGATCCTCAAACACCTCGGACAAGGGCGTTTCATGGTCGATCGAGTCATCAGCCAGGCGCTGAGCGTCCACGGCGTCGACATTCGGAGCAAAGCGACCGGCCGCGACGGCCTCAGCATCGGCCAACGCGATTACGCCATCGACGGTGATTTTTGAGCGGATATCGGGCCAGTCGAACGCTTTTAGCAGCGGCTTGGGCAGGGCGAGGCCGGAAGTTTCGATCAGTATATGATCGGGACGCGGCTCCAGCGCCATCAGGGCTTCGATAGTCGGGATGAAGTCGTCAGCCACAGTGCAGCAAATGCAGCCATTCGCCAGTTCCATGATGTTTTCCGCTGGGCAATCGGGGATGGCGCAGGATTTCAGAATATCGCCGTCGACGCCAACATCTCCAAATTCGTTGACCACAACGGCCAGACGCTTGCCCTGCGGGTTCTGCATCAGGTGCTTGACGAGAGTTGTTTTGCCCGAGCCCAAGAAGCCAGTGATCACGGTGACGGGGAGTTTTTCCAAGTTGCTCATTTCAGGGCTCCAATCGGTGGAATGCGGGCTGCGCAGTTTTTGCGGAAATGTTCGGGGCGTTCGCGCCATTTGACCAAGCCGTCCTCGGTCGCGAGGTACTTGGTGGCGCCGTCAACGATCACGTCGACATGGTCTGTTTCGTTAAGATGTTCATAAACGAAGGTCCAGCGATCCGGGCCGCCACGCAGCACGATGGAACAGCCTTCGTTGCAGTTCGACAAGCATTCCACGGCTTTCAGGGTAATCCCTTCCGGCAGGTCCGCCTGTTCAAGCGCCTTATGCAACAGGGTGCCGGGGCGTTTCGCATCGTCTTCAACGGGCAGCCCGCGACGACAGGTGGTGCAAACCAGCAATTCGACCGGAGCGGTCTCGGTCATGTCTCTCATCCCCCCAAATCCTCATCGTGGGGGACGGGGTTTCATGCGGGTCCCTTGACCCGACACCGGAACACCCCGTCCGGTTTCATCTTCGGGCGCTGGCAGGTCTCCCGGCTTGCGGATGTCAGAGGCGTCCTCTGTCGGATGTCCCGCCTTCCCGGCTTTGCGCCAGTGGCTTGGGCACCCTCTCCGGTCACGGTCGCGGGGGCGGCTGCGTTTGGCGGAAAACCCGTTGACGCATTCCCTTTTCATCTGTTCTCACAGACACCAACACGAGGCTCATGCGGCACGCACCCGCAGCTTGTCAAGCGCGATGCAGCCCAGACCGCTGCGGCACGTTGAAAAGCGACCTGCCAGCGTCGCTAGGCGGCATGAACATGGCGCTGATGCATGGTCGCATGGCCTCAAATCGCAAACGGAGGCGAAATCCATGAAAGTAGGTTTTATCGGGCTTGGGAATGTGGGTGGCAAGCTGTCGGGGTCATTGCTGCGCAATGGAATCGATCTGACAGTTCATGACCTGAGTTCCGATCTGGTCGAGGCCTTTGTCGCGCAAGGCGCCAAAGCGGCTGAAAACCCGGCCCAGATGATGCGCGATTGCGATGCCGTGATCACCTGCCTACCGTCGCCTGCGGCCTCGGACGCGGTGATGCAAGAGATGCTGCCTGAGGTTGGCCCCGGTAAGATCTGGATGGAGATGTCCACCACCGATGAGGCTGAGGTCAAGCGGTTGGGGGCATTGGTTCTGGAGCGCGGAGGGGCCGCCGTCGATTGCCCTGTTTCGGGTGGCTGTCACCGCGCAGCGACGGGCAATATCTCTATCTTCGCAGGCTGCGATCGCGACACCTTCGAACGCATTCTGCCCTTCCTGACGACCATGGGGCGGCGCGTTCTGCACACCGGAGAGCTCGGCTCAGCCTCGGTTCTGAAGGTGTTGACCAACTATCTGGCAACGGCCAACCTGATCACCTGTGCTGAAGCGTTGGTCACCGCCAAGGCCGCCGGGATGGATTTGAACACCACCTATGAGGCCATTAAGATTTCGTCAGGAACCTCGTTCGTGCACGAAACCGAAAGCCAGGTGATCCTGAACGGCTCGCGCGATATTTCGTTTACGATGGATTTGGTGAAAAAGGACATCGGCCTGTTTCAGGATGTCGCCGACCGCGCCGGTGTTCCGCTGGAAATCAATCCAGTGATGATCAAGATCTTTGAAGACGGCATCGCCCGGTTTGGCGAGCGTGAGCTGTCGCCAAACATCATCAAACGCCTTGAAGAAGCCACCGGCTTGGACATCCGCGCACCGGGTTTTCCTACGGAAATGCAGGACGATGAGCCGGAAGAACCAGGGTACGAGGTTGTGCCTCAGGGCCGTTCCTCGTGAAAACTGATTTCCGGAGCCGGTATTTAGAGGAGGGGATGTGGAGGCGAGTACCGGAATCGAACCGGTGTACACGGATTTGCAATCGACACTTTGCAGGTGTTTGCGGATTTCTTCTCGGTAGAGTTGTTCGATGTCTAGCATGTGGCTAAGTCCTTGTTACCTCTATGACAATTCATATAATTTCACAGAAAGTCATGAGTGTTGAATCAAACGTTTTGATACGTTGATGGCATGAAGCACACACCGATCCGCACCACATCGTGCATACAGAACCAGCGCAAATATGACGTTAAAACTGACCGTCTGACGCGGACTGTGATGGACCGTCGCAAGGCGTTGCATCACGCCGAACAGGCGCTTGCCGATCATCTGCTGAAAGAGAAAAACGCCCGACTGTATAGGGCGGGTTGACCCGCACGGGTCGAACGATCCAGCATACCGAGGCACCACAAGCCATCTCAGGGTGCCTCAAATGAAGTGACCCGGTGCGATCTGCACCGGGCCGCTAACATATCCCCCTGACCTCTCACAGCAGGGACCAAGCAACGATGGACCATGAAAGGACCACGCAATGGATGGCACAAAAGTAACACCCTTTAACACTGGCGATCAAGGTATTCTGGTACCCCAGATAGGGGGCACGCACATTCAGTGGTTACAGGCGGGGTTTTTAGACACCATCCCTGTGATCCCGGCTGGTGCCGCACTGCACGAGACGTCGAAGGTCGACCCGGATGCCCGAGGCAAATGCCCCGGCGACTACTTTGGAGGTGCTTGGGACGGGCTTGGATCGTGGCCCAGCTATGAGATGAACGGTGTAAAGGCCGCGCGGTTAGACGAACTCGGTGCGAACACAGGCTTAAAAATGGGGGGGCGGTGGACCGGCTTGGATGTCGACCTTACCGACCAAGATACCGCACAGGCCATGCTCAATCGTATCCATGAACTCGGTGGTGGTGAATACTTTGTTCGGTGGGGCCAAGTGCCGAAATTCATGGTCCTGTTCCAGATCGCACCCGGCGAAACGATCCGCAGGCGTCAGTACCCGATCCGACGTAATGGCGAGACCCAGCGTATTGAAATCATGGGTGTAACAGCCAAGGGGCGACCTTCTCAGGCCGTTGTAGCAGGTATTCACCCCAAGGGTGCCACATACCAATGGAACCGACCTCTACGTGCCGATTTGATCCATCAGGCGACGGCTGCCCAAATGGACTATCTGGTCAGTGAACTCATGACGATTGCCGAGGGGCACGGCTGGACCAAAGGTCGGGCTTCCAATGTGAACACCAGCAATGACGGCCTGTCGGGTCTGGGTAGCGAGCCGCACGACCCGCGCCTGATCGGGCCTGTGGTCGATCTGATCAGGAACGATGACTTGGAATATGACGACTGGATCGGAATCGCATACGCCATCAAGAACTCCTGCGGTGGTGGCGGCTGGGAAATGTTTGAGCGGTTCAGTGCGCAGGCACCAAAGAACGATCCGGCGTACACCAAGCGGATATGGGACGGTTTCGACGCGGACGGGTATTCCGGGTTCGGCAAACTGGTCTATTGGGCGCGTCAATCAAATGGCGGCGTGCTACCTGGTGATCTGGAATTGCGCGTTAAGCAGGGAATGGTACTCAAGCAGGCCATGCAGGCCGGGATGCCTGAGATTGCCCCACAGGTGCCCGTCCCGCTCGGTACGGTACCGGGGGCGGCTGTTACGGGTGAGGTGTTACCAGCAGACGGTCAGCCCGTGTTGGCCCATCACGGCGATGGGCAATTTCAATTCACTTCGGTCGACGGCAAGCTGGTTGCGAACTACGCGAACGTGCTGGCCACCCTGACCAACAATGACATTTGGCGCGGCGTCTTTGCGTTCGATACGTTCAACAACAAGCGCGTCATTATGCGAGACATGCCGTGGCTCAACGCGACAGCCGGTCAATTCGTGGCAGACGCCCACTATCGCGGCGTCCATGCTTGGATGCAGGCGCATCTGTTCAACAAGATCGGATACGGCGATGTGCTGCGTGCCGTTCAATACGCAGCCGACCGCAACACCTTTGACCCGCTCGCAACCTACCTGAACGGCCTGCAATGGGACGGTGTGCCCCGGATCGGTGCGTGGCTCTGGACTTACTGCGGTGTCGATGCGACGGCGTGCGATCCGGCATATATGCACTACCTTGCCGCAGTGGGCCGCAAATGGCTGATTGCTGCTGTGGCCCGCGCGCTGGAACCCGGCTGTCAGGCTGATAACGCCCTGATCTTTGAAGGTCCGCAGGGTGTGGGTAAATCCAGCGCTCTGGCGGCGTTGTGTCCAAACCGGGATTGGTTCGGGGATTCTTTGCCGGACTTCCATCACAAAGACGCCAAATCCTACTTACAGGGTCGCTGGATCATAGAGATGGCGGAACTGACGCAGGTCCATCGTGGCGAGTTGGAAAACATGCGGTCGTTTCTGACAACCCCGGTCGACATCTTTCGCCCGTCCTACGGCGTTGAGGAAATCATAGTTCCAAGACGGAACGTGTTTGCCGGATCGACCAACCGCGACGACTACCTGCGCGACCCGGCTGGTGAACGTCGTATGTGGATCGTGCAGACAGACGGCAAGTTTGATGTCGAAGGTCTGCGCGGTGTGCGTGATCAGTTATGGGCCGAGGCGGTGCGCGCGTACGGTAACGGTGAACAGTGGCACCTGACATCCGGTGAGGAAACATCTGCACGGCAGATACAGATGGACCGTGTACAGGTCGATCCGTGGCAGGACACGTTGGCGTCGTTACTCGCAAACAGACCTGAGACCAGCTTGCCCGAGTGTTTCGCGCTGATGGGTATTGCCGATAAGGAACGCACGACGGCACAACGCAACCGCATTAAGACAGCGTTAGCGGGTCTCGGTTACGTACGCAAAGGTCGCATCAAAGCGCGTGGAACGTATCGTGACGCCATCAAATACACGCTAAAATAAGTGGGGCACAAACGTGGGGCACGTTTTTGGAAAACCCCGCATATATGTGCAATGATATAAAATTCACTTTTGGGGCATCCACTTCTTACTTAAACGGACGTCCACTTGTACTATTCGGTAGTATCAATAAGTTAACCCTATATTTTTGTGCATAAAGGTGGGTCAAAAACAGGTCGTGCCCCACAGTTGTGCCCCAGCCTGTAGAGGTTAGGCGGAAATTAAATGCCCCATGCCCCAGCAACCAACGAAAGTATGAATACAGCATAGATGATCGGTCTATTATGGGGGCACATATAGGCGGGCTATGACGGACCACTGCGCACCGTGAACGCAACCCACCAGCAACCAACGATCAACGCAGACGCAGCGGTACAATGACCGGCAGGGGCGACGGGCATAGTGTAGCGGCATGGGTCGTGCGGTCCGTAACGGTATCTATGTTTCGCAATAGATGAACGTATGATCACTGCACGCTACGCACCACCCCACCAGCATGACCACCCCACACCTCGGTCACCCTCAGCACGTCTCGACACGTGACGTTGCACGTTGAGCGTTGCGGTTGCTGCGGCTGTGGTGGCTGGGCAGAGCGTAAGCCGGGGGGGATTGTGTGAAACCGTTCAAGGGGGTGCCGTCACCGCACCGGGGTGTTGATTTCTACAGTAACGCCTCAAAATGACCTTGGTAAAAATCAATTCATTGTTCTCGACCTAGATGGGCGTCTTGCAGCTTGCGGATACCCTCAGACAAGGAGCCAATTACACTGGTTAGCTACTCACTAGGCAAATTCGAACGTTAAACCTTCTAGTTGATGTAATCTTTGATATACTGCCGCTGCGCGCGCGCGCGCGCGCGCGCGCGATCGTTGGTCCTGAGCAACGCGCTAAAACTTGGCCCTAGTCGCTCAAGACTCGCAGGTGTCCAGCATGACCCATCTTGCACAGCTCAGTACCCCCCGCCACACCCGCCAACCGACCATTCACAACCGATCCGACAAACGCTACGAAATCACCGGCGGTTTAGTTTACATTTTTTGGTCGCGCCTGACAGAAAATCCATCAACGACATCTCACAGCGATAGATGGAAGTCATTGGCTCGCGAAACCTTCTTGTCTTTTTGAGGTTATGCCAAAAAACCGCTAACTCGCGGTTTTTTTGGCAGAATTTCGAATGCGAATTTTGGGTTTCTTTCCTAGATAACTCTTGAAGGAAAGGAGAACTTAGCAATGAAGATCAAGAAGACAATTCCAGTTTTGAGCGCATGCGGAACACTGTTCATATCCGCTTGTGCGCAACAACCGGGGGCAATAGCGCCGGTTTCAATGGGTGATACCTATGGCGATGTAGCGTGTTCCCGCGCCGCAAGTCTATACAAACAAGAGTCGGCAAAAGTTCCGACACTGGTGGCGGCGCAAAAGAATGCCGTAACGGGTGATGCGTTAGGCGTTTTCTTGATTGGCGTACCTGTCTCAAGCCTTTCAGGTGCCGACCTTGAAGGAGAGATTGCCGCTACAAAAGGGAAGCTAATCGCTTTGGCTGGCCGCCTAGAAGCATGCGGTTCGTCTCCAGCCGCTGTTGCCTGGGGTTGAGTTTCTAAAAGCGATGCGGACCAGATGCATGAAACGAACGATAGCAATCTTTGCACTAACGGCAGTTACGGCATGCGCCGTCGATGAAACAGAGCATTCTCCGACCTATACACCTGTGCCCGCGGCCGCTCCGACGGCTTCCGGCGCAGCATCCCCAGTTCATACCCAAGCGGTTTGGGTGAACCCCATTGATGGGCAGACATATATGCGTACGGGCAGCGAAGATATGTTCATGCACCTTGATACCAACGACATGTATATGCGGGTTGGCTCAACTCATGCGATGAACCTCGAAACCGGCGAAATTAAGTACATGGGCGGCTGGTGATGGAATAACTATTTGTAGTAATCGCGGGAGCGTTGGCGCTCTTTTTCTTGATCTGGCTGTATATCCTGCTGCCCGTAGGCATGGCGGCACGGAGAAATCGTAGACAACTGATTAGGGTTTTTGTCAGTTTTTTGGGGTCACCTATTCTAGCCTGTCTTCTTCTGCTGGCTTTGGGAGATGCAGAATGAGGTACACATTTACTGCCGCTATTCTCGCAGTGGGCTGCATTGCAGCATTGATTGGTCATGTAACGACGCTTAAAAGCAAAGTCGTACATGTCCGCGAAGCCGACACTCGCTCCAGTTCATCACCTACAATATCTAGCTCGCTTTAGTCTTGATTTAGCTGCTGGCGTCTCTAGGTGCCTGTATCGCCCCCCCGAGTACCGGCGACAATCCAGCGCATGTCCTGCAGCAATAACAGCGGCGCTAACGTTTTCTCCATCGGCGTAACATGTCCCGATATAGCGGTCTCCGTTCTTCTCGCCGGTCAGCTCGCATCGTATGGATTTCCCGCGAAGGTAGTTCACCATCCAACGCCTTCCGTCTTGACCGGCCAGTGTGTCCAGCTCAGGGGCATCAACGCCCTGAAACCTAACCGGGGTGCCGTCTACAACGATTGTGTCAGCGTCACGGACGTGTAGGGAACCCGCGTGGGCGGCGGCGGAAACTAAGACCAGCGCAAGAGAAAGAACGCACTTCATCAATCGGACTCTCTGTCAAACATCACAGTTCGCCAGATGCCTAAAGACTTACACGTCTTATAGCAATTCATTCGACCGAAATGAGTATTCTTCTTTTTTTCCAATGATGACATGGTCATGGATCAAAATGCCCATCGTGTCACAAGCGTCCTGAATGCGTTCTGTCATGGTGACATCCGACTTGCTGGGTGTGGGGTCGCCAGATGGGTGGTTGTGGACCAAAATGAGCGAACTTGCGTTGAGTTCCAAAGCACGTTTGACAACCTCGCGCGGATAAACCGGTACATGGTCAACAGTACCTCTTGACTGTTCTTCGTCAGCAATGAGAACGTTCTTGCGATCCAGATACAGGACACGGAACTGCTCAACTTCGCGATGCGCCATAGCAGTGCGGCAGTAAGTGACCAGTGCTTCCCATGATGACACGACGTCCCTTTTCATAACCTGGGCCTGAGCCATCCTGTGCCCGAACGCCTCGACCACGCGGAGATGGTAGTAGACCCAATCGGTTGCACCTTCGACCTGAAGAACACGATGCTTTGACGCAGCAATGACGCCGTTCAAATCACCGAACTCAGCCAAGAGGCGCTTTGCGAGTGGCTTTACGTCGATCCGTTGAATCGCGTTGAACAGTAGTAGCTCCAGCAGTTCGTATTCAGGCATTGGTTCGTGGCCGCCCTTAAGAAAGCGAGTTCTCAATCGCTCTCGGTGCCCCCAATAATGGGGCCGCTTGGCTCCGTCATCTCCCTTTACCAAACCGCCGCCAGCGGCATTTTTTGGCGATAGCCGGTCGCGGTTGACATAGGCTGGCGCATAAGCCGGTTCTAGTGCCGCGTCAGGCGGCGGTGTGCGTGCTTCGAGGTCCTTCAAACCTTGCAACGCATCTTCTGAAAAACCGCCTTGCCCATCGTATTTGACCAACTTTCCGAACTTCTTCTTGTCTCCGGTTAAGACCTTTTTGAGATTTTCAAGCATTTGGCTCTTCATCACTGTATCCGCTTTGGACGCCTACCAGGTGAACTTGCTCAAAGGTTGGTTAAAGGGTGGTAAACGCACGAAAGCAATCTATGTGGGCGCTCGATTTCAAAGCCTGCGCGACTCGCACCACTTGTTGCACGCGATGGTCGAAAACTAGAGTCAGGGCCGTTCCTCAGACCTGGGTTCTTGGTACTGCCTTCGCCAGCTAAAAAAGCGCGTTTACTCGACAGAGCGGTATGACACAGTCACTGCCACTTGCTGCTAGCGAATGTTGACAATCTCTTGTTTGAGGAACTGGCGAGCGGAAACCGCAGGCTCAAGAAACGAGACAATCGTTTGAGCAGCAAAGGCTTTGCCAAAATCGACTGCACAATATTAGTTGTCAACGCAACGGCTTTGTTTGATCAACACGGCCACCGCGCGTTTGATGCTGAACGATTACTAGGGTGGCTAGTGAATAAAACTACACGCGGTCAGAGACTGTGTTAAGGTTGTTGGCGATGTTAGAAACCATCTTCTTTATCTTAGGAGGTGCTTTGGTTCTTGTGATCTTAGCGCCTATTGTACTCGGTCTGATTTGGACTGTAATCGCCGCTTCGTTTTGGCTTTTACATAACCTGTACCTCATTGATGGTGGGGACTCAGATTTAGTACAGGGGCGTTTTCATAATGGGAAATGGGACTCCGATCAGCGTTCGCCGAGGAAGGCGGTGTGTTTGGTTGCGCTTATTGGATTTTTGGCGTTTCTAATTGCTTCGGGCAACCTCTTCTAAAATAGATCAAAATTTTGGTGTCATACCAATCATCGATGCTACCAGTTAAACACAGTTGACGATCCGGTGCGCAACGGATCATCCTAGGCGCATGACCAACGATCAGAAAACACAACCCGAACGCGTGACGAAAAAACCGTCTCGTGAAGAGGTTAAAGCGACGATCAAACGTACGGCCAAAGACATGAAAGACGTGTTGGATCGGCTGGCCGACAAGTAATGATTTACCAGGTCACTTATGACGACATCCTGCTGGCTTATTGTGAAGCGATGCGGGTGCCTGATGCCAAGCCGTACATAAAAAGTGAACACAGCATTCGAAGCGCTATTGCCAGACCGTATGCGTCTTTTGGTGGCAAGAATGTGTATCCAACATTGCATCATAAAGCCGCCGCGCTTTTGCATGGTGTCGCAAAAGCACATGGCTTTCACGACGGCAACAAACGTGCGGCTGTGCTTATCACCATGATTATGATTCGACTGTCGGGATACGATCTGCCGCCTGTTTCAATTGATTTTCTGGACAAGATCGTCGTGCGTCTGGTTGAGGGCAGCATGTCACAGGAAGCTGCCGCGACTTGGTTTCATATTGTTACTGAATAAACGAAAGGTAGGTTGAGTCATGGAAGGTTTAATTGGTGGACTATCCTTCATCCTCTTAGGTGTCTTTATCATCTGGCTCTACATTTTACCGATCACCATGGCAGGACGGCGCAACCGGTCTGGTTTGATTTGGTTTTTAATCGGTCTGGTTGGATCGCCACTGCTGGCAATTCTTTTGCTGTTGGCGTTGGGTAACGCACCTGAACAACCGACGAGTTAGCTTCATTAAACCACTCAAAAAGTTGACATTAATCCGCCCTAGATGTTGCTTATTGTCCGCAATATGGCAGTTGGATGTTACTATTATCGCTTCAATAAGGACGATAGCGTTTCTTTTCGAGAAAGCGCCTGCGGCTTTCAATCAATTCGACTTCGTCCTGAGTCCACTCGGGAAGGTGTGGGGCAATGTCTCTGCGATTGAGTATGCCGTTCAATTCCTCAATAGTGATCACGGTGCGCAATTTTGCCTCAAGATCATTACCGCTAGGGAGCGTCTCTCGACTAGCCGCAGTCGATCTGGGACGGGGTACCGGCACCACTCGACTAGCCGAAGTCGGCGTGGAGCGAGGGGTGAATGCTGGCCCCACTCGCTTCTGCCTTTGAGGGTCGAATGACCGATTCGACACCTCGAATTGCCTATTCTTCGTGGACAAATAAATATCGATTGCTGCCTGCGTTTTAGCCTGTTGGTTTTCGAATTTAGCTTTTCTTCGACTGACCCGCTTTCGTACTTTGTCTGGATTTGCAGCTTTCGAGGTATCCAGCCGCTGACGACGCCTTTCCCGGTTTACGGAAGGTGTAACAATCTCAAGATTTTCGGCTCGGTTATCGCTGGGGTCATGGTTGATATGATCGACTTCGGCTCTTCGATCCACCCAGTGACCTAACGCGCTGGCCGCAATAATCCTGTGAAGTCCCGTCATCGTCGGGCCATCCGGCCCCTCCAGCGGGACAATCATATACGGTTTGCCATCGCGGTTTTCTTGACTAAGGAAATACTCTAACTGACCAGCGTCAAGTTGTTCTAAGACCTCTTCAAGAGGTGGCAGACGCATTTCATGTTCATATCTTTCAATGTAATCACTCTTGTCCACTGTCATACCATTCCAGACTACGCACCGCCATTTGAGGCCACACTATCAATGGTCTCACAACCTACCTAGTTACTCTTGGCGACTCTCTAAATAGTATAAGCCCGTCGATCTGTCGCTTCATGACGGCCGGGAAATGGTCGAAGGGTTCATGCGTTACACTCAACAACCCACGTTGAATCAAGATCAACAAAGGTACTGTCAGACGAATTCGAAACGGTCTCAGCTAGGCCAGTAGAACTGCCCTTTTTGCCCGCGTTGGGCCGAGCACTACCACTGACTAGCTGAAAATCATTGGCTATAACGCGACGCATGCATCTATGTTGACTATATGAAAACACCTGATTTGCTTGAGTTCTTGCGCAGCCGGATGTCTATGGCGGACGTTTATCAGCCGGTCATCATCAAGCAGTTGCTGCTAAAGGATGGCGCTTGCACGAAAGCGGAACTGGCAACGGCTCTCGCTGGGCATGACTTTAGCGTGCAGGAATATTACGAGCGGATAGTTATGCGCTGGCCCAAGATCACTCTGACCAAGCACGGAGTAATCGATTACGAACGCAAGGGTTCGGTTTTTAGGCTGCTGGCTTACCCCGAGCATGCGGGGGATCGAGATCAAGCGATTGCCATTTGCGAAGAGAAGATCACCGGTTGGCTTGAACGAAAGAGACTACGTGAACGTGCTCCGGAAGCTGGAGCGTCAGTACGCTACGAAGTCCTAAAGTCCGCCAATGGTAGATGCCAGCTCTGCGGTATAGCTTCCGAAATCCGACCTATCGATATTGACCACATTGTTCCGCGCTCTAAGGCCAACAAGAATGGCAAAATACGACTCCACGGCAAGTTGATTGATGTGAACGATCCCGAGAATCTCCAGGCGCTTTGCTTTGCCTGCAATCGCGCGAAAAGAGATACTGACGAGACAGATTTTCGTCGTCGCGACAAACTTGTTCGTGACCGAATTCCAAACCTGATCAGAGCAGAAGGGCGAGAGCCGGTTGTAAAGGAACTGACAGGAAATGCGTTGACGAACGCACTATACGACAAACTGATAGAAGAGCATGCTGAGCTGATTTCTGCAAAAGATACTGGCCAAAAACGCGAAGAATTGGTCGATTTGATTGAGGTGATCTTGGCTCTTGGGGACCAGTACGGGTTGAGCAACGGAGAACTCATGCGACTTGTGCAGGACAAACGTGAAAAGAGGGGCGCCTTCAAAAAGGGATACTTCTACCAGCGTGATAGGTAGGTATCCGTATTAGTCTTCCAGCTTCCTCAACACTTGGTCGAAAGTATCTCGTAATGTCAAAATAGAAGTCTGTGGTTGCAAGGTTTACCTCGAGTCGTTTTGCGAACATTGAGAACGTGTAAGTCGCTTCCTCAGCTTGTTGATCATGTTTAAACTGCATGTGTTGAAGCCAGAACAGTGCGAACGTAAAACCTGCCACCCTAAGTGCCGCTGAGGACAGTGTTTCGCTGCTGAAAGTGACATAGGTAAATGCCTGACGTGCTGGTATCCTTGCAGACCGGGATACCCCCTATGCATTGGTTCTAAGCGCCTAATCTCGCCCGGTTTCTAGAATACCAAAGGGGAAATTTAGGCTCAAAGCGGCCAGCATACGGAGCCGCCATCAAGGTGATACTTGACCAGACACAAGCGGCCATCATTCAGCAGTATTGTTGTCCCGACGGTCAATTTGGTGGCGGTCCAAAGGCTGGCACCGAACGGTTTGAATTCAACACCACCTGATCTGATTGAACGCTGTGGCTGCCGCTGTTGTTGGTAGCGCTGCTGTTGTTGCTGGCGCTGTTGCTGACGCCGTTGCTGTCGCAGGTATTCACGTCGCCGTTCAATTCGGCGCTTGCGCCCCCGGCTCTTGGCCTCGGCTGCCACTGGTAGAGCAAAACTAGTAGCTCCAACTAGAAAGGCACGTCTGTTCATTCATCGTCTCCTTTAGCGCTGTCCACCAAGATGAACGCAGCGATACCGATGGCGGCCAACGCGGCCCAGAACATTGGCAGTCCCAAAGCGACGCCAAAGATGAGCAAAGGCACGACGAGTAGCATAGCTTTCAACATCTCACTTTCCTTTGCATCCAGACGCACTGCGGTTTCTGTCGCAACCACTAGGGTTTCTTATGTCCAAGGCCCTGCTGAATTAATCTTCATGTCGCGCCATTTTTCGAGCAACGCGATCTTGTCTTTTAGTTGTTTGATCTGTGTGTGCTGGTTCCACGCGACCACTGCGAGGATGACGATTGCTGCCCAAATCATTTTGTGGCTTCCTTTGTGTCGTCTTTGGTCAAGCCATTGACGTGAACTTCGCTCTGACTTGAAGTACTCAGGGTCGTAAGCAACGTCTCGTTTTCAGTCAATTTGACGAGAGCGCATTCCGCGACATCCATATAGCCTCGACCGAGACTCGAGTTTGTAGCGACAAACACAACGTGCTTTTGTGTGGTTGCAAGCCCGCCTTATAGGCGTTCTTCTTTGCGTCTTCGCGGCATCTTAGGCACTCCAATATCATTGATTGTGCTTTAAATGGGTTTGCCGCGCAGGCTCCACAAACGAATACCTGCCATTTAATTGCGATTTTTTGCCTTCTAACTGTGCCCCACTGGCCCTCTGAGTTCAGGTTCAGCCGGCAAGTTGTGATCAGGCGGCGTCACATCGTGACATTCTAGCCATTCGATAATCGTCAACCATTGGCTCTGAATGCTGGGAGCGTCCCGGTACTCATACAGTTGTTCTAACTTGCATCGCAGGTCGTACGGTATCTGTCTTGGCCATTTTTCCATGCCGTATGTTCTATCTTTGTTTACATGCGGGTCAAGCCTTGCGGTTGGCTACCTGGTACCGTCTGACCCTACGTCACGTTGAATTAGTTTGAATTAGTATTTGACGAATCTCCTATTAGTTGTCAATTAGTTTGCATCACTAATTGGCAATAAGGGGATTAGCCATGACTAAAGCGAGAGAAATTACAAACGCGCTGCGGGCCGCAGCGGTTCAGGCCGCTGAGGCTGCCGGTTATTCGGTTGAGCGCCAGACCGGCGTTGGTCGAGGCCCGAACCAGCGTCTGCTGCTTACCAAAGACGGTCAGACACGGACCGCAGCCCTGCGCACCAGCCGTGACATGTGGGTTGCGTTCGCACCGGATGGCGATGGTGGCTGGAATACACTAGGCGATGTCGATCTGGTCCTGCTGGCCATGGTCGATAACGTCGACACTCAGACAACCGGCACTGTCTGGTTGCTGGATGCGGCGGACCTGTTGCCTCGTTTTAACCTGATGGCTGAGACCATGACGGATCGCGGGCAGGAATTGCAGCCCGGTATGGGCGTCTGGATTCACGCGAACAAATTACCAAAAAGCAATCGCTACGCAGCCGGGTCCGGCATGGTCGAAGGCGTCAAGCCGCTGGTATCCGGTGTTGAACTGATACCCGGATCGACACCGGAATTGAGCCACGCCAGCCCAAATGATGTGTCGCCGCTGGATCAGGCCATTGCGGCTCTGGCGGATGAATTGGGCGTTGAACCGTCTCGGATCAGCATCAGCATCAGTGGGTCGTAAGCCCACCACCTCACACGAAACGAAAGGAACAAGCCTTGTTTACAACAATCGGAAAAGTATTGGCCGTGATCGGTTTCACGGCTGCCCTGCTGCTGACCGGGCTGGGTGTCATCATCTACGTTGACGTGATGGCCCCGCCCGAACTCGCATATGCCGCCATCGGCACGGGCGTGTCGCTGCTGATCGGCTCGACCGTCATCGGTATTCTGGCCGAGATTAGCCAGCGCGTGGAAGGCGGTGCGACATGAAATCCAGATCACACAGATTCACCCGCAAACCGTACGCTTGGATCGTAGACGTTGAGAACATCGGTATCGTGCCGGTGTTCCACAACACCAATTACAAAAAGCAGCGTTACATGCACGTGTCGGATACCAACCGGCACTTTGCGGCTCAGATGGACGCGTTGGAACAGTCCAAGATGGTCGTGTTCCAGATCGACAAGTCGGACACCGATTACACCTGTGTCGGATATGTGGGTGACACAAGCAGCACCGCAAACCTCGCTTACGTGTTCACCGTCGATAACATCCAGATCGACCGGGACACCCTGACCGTTTCTTTTGACGTGGTGGGGAAGGTATGACCGAGCATGGATTCACACGCGCCGGTCGGATGTACAAAAACACTGACGGTAAGGTGGTGGTCGAAGTGAACGCGTCGACCGCACCCGGCATTTACGCATTTGTCACCCACGACGGTACACCCGGCAAAGTCGGTCTAGGTACTGGCGGTGGTGGCGTCGTGGGTCGTCTGGCCACGTATGCGGCGTTTCTCAATCGGCAGCCGAAACCAGATCGACCGAATGAGGTCAAACTTCACCCGTTGATTCACGCCGCGCTGGATACTGGTGAGGTCGCGATATGGGTACAGTACACCGACGACGCGCGCGGGCTGGAAAAGTCCACCACAGCCGCTATCGGCCCCATGCCGTGGGTGCTGCGGTGACCCAGCACCCCGTCACCATCACGCGCCGCATAGGCAGCAACAGAGGCCGTACGCGGCTCTGGATCGAAGGTCAGCACCTTGACGCTGCTGGCCTCAGCCACGGCACCCTGTGGACGCTCACAGCGACCGAGACGGGTCTTGTGATCCAAGCGGACCCGAATGGTAAGCGTCGGATCGCAGGTGGCCAGATCGGCCCATTGTGGACATCGTGGGCCGGTTTGTGCCGTGGCCGTCCGGATCGACCGTAACGGTCACTTACGCACCCGACAGCGGTCGGATAGAGGTAGAACTATGGCACGACTGATCGACAGCATCACTTACAGGGCAGACGGCACGCCGCTGCTGCCGCTCTCCAAAGGCCGCGCGGCGGCTGTGCGCGATGCGTTACGGGCCGCGATGGATGCCGGATTGGTGGACAAACGCCACGGCGGTGTGATCACCAGCCTAGCGGACCTGTGTGCCGATGTGGCAGACGGTGCGGCACTGGATCACGACCAGCACCGCTGGGTCTATCTGCACGCCAGCCAAGACCACCCGGACCTGTGCAAGATCGGATATACCCGCGATCTGTCAAAGCGGCTGAGTCGGTCCACAGACAGCCCGTCCGGCCTGCATCGTGTCGCAGCTTGGCAAGTGGCCAATCTGGACGCAGCGCGCGCCTATGAGGCCGAGGCCGAACGGTTGCTACCTAAGCACACCGGCACGGGTGGCAGCGAATGGTTTGCCGTGTCACCTGCTGACGCGCTGGCCGTGTTGCAGGCCGCGTGGGGCAATCCCGATCAGTAAACAGCCCGTGCGGTCCGGATCGGCTAGGGTATCCGGCAACTTGTCGGAGACCACACGGACCGGGTGTCTTGCAAGTTGCAAGAGACCAAATGCACTGGGTGTCTAACAAGTTGTTAGACACGGCCTGTACCCCTCAGCCGAATAGCATCGCTTCCCATTGCTGGACTATCTCTCGACGCTGTGACAGCCGCTGTGCGCGGTTGTAGGTGCGCGCAACACCACGGGCCGTGGCAGATGCTACATGGTTCAGCAGGCGATCCACATCGGCTTCATTCTCACCCGCTTCGCACAGATGCGTGGCCATGGATCGTCGGATGTCCTGCAGCCGGAACGACAGGGGAATGAAAGCCGACCGAAACCAGCGGCGTTTGAAATGGGCCGTTGTCGCCTTGGTGGCGAACTGATTGGGCATGAGACCACCCAGCACGAACCCCTTTGGACCCAGCGGCACGATGTGGGGCATTCCGTTCTTAGAGGTCGGCAGGTGCATATCCTGACCCCGCAGTCGCGACGGACAGAACCGCATCAGGTCGCTATGTCTCTGGCCCGTCAGGATCAGCAACCGACCGTATTGTGCCCATGCCTGCCCTTGGTACGGCGCGGCCTCATACAAGGCGCGTAGCTGCGCTATGGTCAGCACGTTGTCGCGCGGCTGTTCCTTGCCGCCCATCAGCGTCGGGTGCAGATCGGTCCAACCCAGCGACCGCCCGTATTTCCAAAAGTGGGTCAGGGCGCTGCGATAGCGATTCCTTGTGGCACCGGACCAGCGACTGAGCATGGCCGACATATCAGCAGTCGTGATGGATGACATGTGGTCAGACATGCGCCCAGACAGTACCCGACTCAGTTGGGTGAAGCGTTCCGCACCCGTTTTGATTGTGTCGAGATGTTCGGTCTTATATTGAGTTAGAGCATTGTTGATAAGCATAGGCTTCACCTCAGAATCCGTGTACATGGTCTGATGTGTTGCCCACTGCTCTGTTGCCTCACGCGATTTGCCTTTGTTATCAAGGCTTTCTGTCGCGTCCGCACCTTTGGAGGCGAGTACCGGAATCGAACCGGTGTACACGGATTTGCAATCCGCTGCGTCACCACTCCGCCAACTCGCCTTTTCAAGTAAAATCAAATACTTGCCGTGGTGTGATGGGCGTTTTAGCAGCTTTCATCGGGGGCGTCCAGAGTATTGCCGTCGATTTTGGGCCGCAAATCAATATTTGTGGGCGGCCGGTCTAAACGGATCGTGAACCAGGCTTGCGGCATCTGGGCCGTTGTCGAGACAGGTCGAGTGTGGCACAAGCCATTTATCCAAGGGATTGAAAAGAGAGATCAGATGTCAGATTTCGCAGCCCGGCGCCGCACGATGGTTGATACGCAGGTACGACCCTCGGATGTGACCAAGTTTCCAATCATCGACGCGATGCTTTCCGTTCCGCGTGAGAGCTTTGTGCCAACGGCACAGCGCGAAGCGGCCTATGTCGAAGAGCTGATAGATCTGGGTAACAACCGCTGTATTCTTGAGCCGCGCACTCTGGCTAAGATGTTGGATGCGCTGAATATCTCGAATGACGAAATGGTCCTCGATATCGCGTCGGCCTACGGGTATTCGACCGCAATCGCCGCTCGAATGGCGCAGCTGGTGGTTGGAGTCGAATCCGACGAACATCTTGCCTCTGAGGCGCAAAGCGTGCTGACGGAAGAAAACGTCGATAATGCCGTCATCCATGTAGGTCCTCTTGAAGAAGGGGCTGCCGAGCATGGCCCTTATGACGTGATTATGATACAAGGTGGTGTCGAACATGTGCCCGACGCGGTGCTGGACCAATTGAAGGATCAGGGCCGGATCGCCTGTCTATTTGTGGATGGGCAACTGGGTACGGTCCGTATCGGTCGCAAGGCCGGTGGCGTGGTCAGTTGGCGGGATGCCTTCAACGCCAGTGCGCTGGTTTTGGACGGTTTTTCCCAAGAGTGTGCATTTTCGCTATAGTCCGCTGACTGTTGTTTCCACCACCTTGATTAGTTGAACATAAAGACGCAAACTGCCGGAGAGGCAGCGTAATTTCGATTTGAGAGGATTTGGTATGCGTGGAAAGACAGCGGGAAAGCTGGTCAAAGCGCTTGCAGTGACTGCGGCCATTGCCCTGAGTACTGTTCCTGGACGGGCCGTCTGGGCTGACAATCTGACAGATGCGTTCATCGGAGCGTATAACACCAGCGGTCTGCTGGAACAGAACCGAGCCCTGTTGCGGGCGGCGGATGAAGACGTGGCAATTGCGCTTTCCGCGCTGCGCCCGATCATCAACTGGACGGTTCAGGTCAGTCAAGATTACACCAGAACAAGAACTGACTCCGTTAGAACAAGCACCGACCCGTCGCGCTTTTTCTCGGGCCTGACGCTCAGCCAGCTTCTGTATGATGGCGGGGCTTCGGTGCTGGGCAAGCAGTCCGCACAAGAAACGGTTCTGTCTACGCGCCAGTCGTTGATTGATATCGAACAGCAAGTTCTTTTCCGGGCCGCAACCGCGTATCTGAGCGTCCTGCTGCAAGAGGAAACGGTTCAGATTCGGCAAAACAACGTCGATCTGTCGAGCGAGGAACTTCGGGCCTCGAACGACCGCTTCGAAGTGGGTGAAGTCACGCGTACCGACGTGGCCCTTTCCGAGGCGCAGCTGGCCAGTTCGCGCGCGGATCTTGCGGATGCCAGAGGGGATCTCAGCACCGCTCAGGCCGAGTATGTTAATGCGGTCGGCAAACTGCCGGGGCGTACGGCTGGGCAGCCGGGGCTTCCGAACCTCCCACGCTCGCAATCCGAGGCAATCAGCCTCGCGCAACGCAATCACCCGGCGATTCTATCGGCTCAGCACCAGGTGCGGGCGCTGGATTTGATCGTGCAGCAGCAACGTGCCAACCTTGGGCCCAATGTCAGCCTGAACGCAGATGCGGGTGTGACGCAGCGATATGACAATGATGACTACATCAACGACGCCACGGTTTCGCTGAACTTCAACCAGCCGATCTACGCAGGCGGTCGTCTTGCGGCCAACGTACGTCGCGCGATGGCAACTCGGGATTCGTCGCGGGCCAATCTGCTGAATGTGCAGAAGAACATCACTCAGGGTGTGACAGATGCCTTTGTCCGGTTCCAAACGGCAACGGCCAGCCTGACGGCCTCAACCGAGCGGGTTCGCGCCTCGCAGGTGGCGTTCGACGGGATTCGCGAAGAGGCAACGCTAGGCGCGCGGACCACGCTGGACGTGCTGACCGCTCAGCAAGATCTTCTGGATGCGCAATTGGCCGAGGTCGCCTCGCGCACCGAGCGGTCTTTGGCGGCATACCAGCTGCTGCAGGCGCAAGGTCTTCTGACGGCTGAACGTCTGGGGCTTGCGGTGCAGATCTACGACCCGACGCTGTACTACAATCTGGTCAAAAAGGCTCCGGCGCAGGTTAGCAAGCAAAGCAAAGATCTGGATCGAGTTCTCAAAGCGTTGCGGCGGGACTGATCTATACTACTGGTTGTGACGCCCGACGTGTTTGGCTACACTTGGTCTCAAGAATAGAGCGGTAGAGAACAATGTCGGATAGCGTCATGACCTCAGGTATCGAGGATGTACTGTCGTCGGTAAAACGACTGGTGAGCGAAGACGGTCGCAAAGTGTCGGATGCCGATACTGCGACCGCTCCACGCAAGCCGGGCCGATTGGTCTTGACGGACGCGCTGCGCGTTGGTGACGCGCCAAAATCCGAACCCTTGAAACTGGAACCCAAATACAGTCCCGAGGATTCGGCAAAGCCGATGCTCCTGCGGGCCTGTGATATTGTTCAGCCGGGCGAAGCAGCCAATCACGATGGTGCTGAGGAGGTCGGCGACGAGACCACGTCGGAAAACCTATCTGGCAGCCTGAGTGCCAAGATTGAAGCCCTTGAGGCCGCCATCGCGCGAACCGAGGACCAATGGGAGCCGGACGGAGACAGCGACGACGCGTATTCCGGCACGCCCTCGAAGGCGCTGCATTGGATACCTGCGCCCACCTTTGAAGAAGAGGAAACCGAGGGTGTGGATGCGACTTCAGGCGAGGCGGGTGCCCCAAAAGAAGAGCCGGCGACATTTGTTCGGCATGGGGACACTCCTAAAGTAGACCCAGTGGAAGACGACGCGCCTGGGGAAACGATGGAGGACGAGATCGGGTTGTCTGCGTCCGAGGAGGAGGCCTTGCGTGAGATGATCGCCGAGGTTGTCCGGTCCGAGCTTCAGGGCGCGTTGGGGGAACGCATCACCCGCAATGTCCGCAAGATGGTCCGGCGCGAGATTCACCGCGCGCTGACCGCCAAAGAACTGGAATAATCGCTCAGGCCCGTTGCGGCGTCTGAGCAAGCTCCAGCAGCAGATCCAGATCCATATGCTGTTCAAGATGGTCTGCCAGATCATCCAGCGCCTGTTCTACACCGTCTTCATATGCGGTCTCGGAGCTGACACCCAAACGCGATAGGTATTGCGCGCGGAAGGCATCGGATGAGAAAATCCCGTGCAGATAGCTGCCCAGAATGCGCCCATTGGCACTGGCTGCTCCTTCAGGGCGTCCTTGCACCTCAAGCCAGGCACGGGCGCAATCGGGCCCTTCGGTGCGGCCCATGTGAATCTCGTAGCCGCTGACGGGTTCGCGATTTGGCAGGGCGCAGGCCTCGGTCAGAGTCACGTGTTTCTTGCCCGCCATGACCGTGTCAACGTCCAGCAACCCAAGGCCCTCAACCGAGCCGGGCCGACCATCGACGCCTTCGGGGTCTGAAATCGTCTTTCCCAGCATCTGATATCCGCCACACAGGCCCAGAACGTGACCACCACGGCGCACATGCGCGTAAAGGTCGATATCCCAGCCCTGCTTCCGGAAATAGGTCAGATCACCGATGGTCGATTTGCTGCCGGGCAACAGCACCAGCTCGGCATCACCGGGCAGAGGGCGGCCTGCGGGGATGATCTCGACACTGACGCCGGGCTCAGCCGACAGAGGGTCCAGATCGTCGAAATTGGCCATGCGCTCCAGCTGAGGCACCACAACCTTGCACGCCCCGCCGGTATGAGAGCGGATGTCCATCATATCTTCGGCGGGTAGCTTCCAGGCATCGTGGAACCATGGCACAACACCCAGGCAAGGCCAGCCGGTCCGTGAGGCGATATCATCGCGCCCTTCATCAAACAGAGATACATCGCCTTTGAAGCGGTTGACGGCAAAGCCACGGATCATCGCCAGATCGACCTCGTCCAGAACGGCCTGAGTGCCCACGATTTGCGCAATCACACCGCCCCGGTGGATATCGCCAACCAGCACTACTGGAACCCCGGCGGCGCAGGCGAAACCCATATTGGCGATATCACCTTTGCGCAGGTTGGTCTCAGCCGGGCTACCCGCGCCCTCGATCAGGACCAGATCAGCGTCGCCGCACAGCCGGTCAAAGCTTTCCAGCGCGGCCCCCAGCAGTTTGGATTTGTCCTTGCGATAGTCGCCCGCCTTCATGGTTCCGGCACGCTGGCCATGCACGATGATCTGCGCGCCGGTGTCCGTTTCGGGCTTGAGCAGGATCGGGTTCATATCCGTATGGGTCCGGCGTTTGGCTGCGCGCGCTTGCAGGGCCTGTGCGCGTCCAATTTCGCCTCCGTTTTCTGTCACAGCCGCGTTGTTCGACATGTTCTGGGGCTTGAACGGGGCGACCTTCAAACCGCGCCGCGTGAACGCCCGCGCAAGCCCGGCAACCAGAACCGATTTGCCGACATTGCTGCCGGTGCCTTGAATCATGATGGCGCGAACCATGGGCGTCTCCTATACGTTGGGGGCAAATGACCTGATTTGACGCCAAAGGGAAAGCCCCAGATGAACACACCCGCGCATCTTTTGATCGGCGCAGCCGCCTTTGCGCGGCCTGCACGCGGGCGCATCCTTTGGGCGGCTGTGCTGGGGTCGCTGTTGCCGGACCTGTCGCTGTACCTGATGGCGGGGGTGTCTTTGCATATTCTCAACATCCCGCCACATGTGGTGTTCGACGAACTGTATTTTTCACCGCAATGGCAGACGGTTTTCGCCATCGATAACTCGTTCATCCTGTGGGGGCTGGCACTGGCGCTGGGGCTTTGGCGGGGGTGGCGAGTCCTAACGGTCGCGGCATCGGCAGGGCTATTGCATATAATGATGGATTTCGGGCTGCATGCGGGGGACGGGCGCCCTCACTTCTGGCCACTGAGCGATTGGGTCTTTCACAGCCCGGTCAGCTATTGGGACACGTCGCATCACTCGATTTGGGTTATGCCGGTGTCAATCGCGCTGTGCGTCGGCTCTTATGTTGTGCTTTGGAGCAGGGGGCTTTCGTTGTCCGCAAAGCTCTTCTTCGCGCTGCTGCTGGCGGCCGAGATCTGGGTCGCACGGCAATGGGTTCTGTTCTTCTAGGCAGAGCCAAAGAAAAACGCGCCCCAAAGTCTGGAGGCGCGCTTTTTCGTAGTGAAATCGCCTTGGATCAGGCGGCTTCGGCTTGTTGGGCGGCGTTGCGACGCTCGCTTTCTTCGCGTGACAGGGCGACGGAAGTCCGCACACCACGGCCAACGAAGTCCATCAGTCCGCTGACAACCCGCTCATTCGGGTCAATACCCGCGCAGGACAGCACCTCGCGACCATCGCGCGAGCGGGCCCAGCGGGCGATTTGTTCGGGGCCGTTGCCGTATTTCTTATCATCGGCGATGGCATCATCCAGTGCGGCCAGCACAACAGCCGCGAAAAGTTTACGCGCACGATTGCCTTGCTCATTGTTAAAGGCAGTGCCGTCAACGAAATCTCTCATCTCGTCTTCCTTGTTGTTCTTGCTCTTGCATTTTCGGCGTGACGGTCCTTATGACCTATTAGCTCCGATTCGGATACAGCTAAAATGCATAGTTGCGTTGCGTCATTTGCATGGCTTGCTGCATGTGCAGCACTAGGTGTCGTTGTCTTGTCAGGGATGGTCCTGCCAGATATAGGGACGACAACTGACGCATCAACCGTTTGTGAAGGAATTATGTCATGCCCAAGATCAATGGGAACGAAATTCGCCCCGGCAACGTGCTTGAGCATAATGACGGGCTGTGGGCGGCTGTAAAAGTAGATCACGTAAAGCCCGGTAAAGGCGGTGCTTTTGCGCAGGTCGAACTGCGCAACCTGCGCAACGGCTCGAAGCTGAATGAACGGTTCCGGTCTGCGGACAAGGTCGAACGTGTGCGGCTGGAGCAGAAGGATCAGCAGTTCCTGTACGAATCCGACGGCATGCTGGTCTTCATGGATGCCGAGACCTATGAGCAGATCGAACTGCCTGCCGACCTGCTGGGCGAGCGTCGCCCCTTTCTGCAGGACGGCATGACCATCGTGGTCGAGTTCTACGAATCTGAGGCGCTGAACGCCACGCTGCCCCAAAAGGTCACGTGCCAGATCGTCGAGACTGAGCCGGTTGTCAAAGGCCAGACCGCTGCGAACTCGTTCAAGCCGGCTGTTCTGGACAATGGCGTCAAGGTCATGGTGCCTCCGTTCATCGGTCAGGACGAGATGATTGTGGTGAACACCGAAACCATGGAATATTCCGAGCGCGCCTGATAGCCGCACATTTGTACTCCGAAGAGACCGCGCCAGCCTGCCGCTGCGCGGTCTCTTCATGCGCGGTGGCGATAGCGTGTCGGATCAGGGCCAAACAGCTCTAGCATCAACTCATACTTGATCCGGTTGGCGCTGACTTGCCGGTAAAAGGCGATCAAGAAGGCCGTGGGTCCCTGAATACGGCCGAGGCCACTGGTGGCGGCCACAACGGTCCCCACATCGGTTTTCCCTTCAAGCACCAGCCAGCCGCCTAGCATCAAAATGCCGACCGTTCCCGCGCCGTTGATCACGCTCAGCAAGAACTTGGCTGAGAGCTTCCACAGGAACATTCGTTTGCGGGTTTCATAGATGTCGTCGAACAGGGCATTGATATCTTGCTCGACCGCGTCAAGATCCTCGGTTGTCAGCTGATCGGTCGCACTGCGCAGGATGCGGACGCGTTCGGCCACGAAGACATTCACTTTGCGCTGCGAGACCAGAACGATGATGATCTGCGGCACGATCATCGAAAAGGCGATCAGGCCCAGCCCCGGCTGCGTGGATGAGATATAGCCGATGACACTGATCAACGTGCCGATCTGGACCACCGGGTCCGAGAAGGCGCCGCCTGCGAATTTGCCCAACTCCTCAGCCTCGGCCGAGATTGCGGTGGTCATGGTGCCCTTGCGCACGCTCTCGCCGGTTTCGTTGATGTCTGAGGACCGCCAAAGCAGGCGTTGGCGGATCAAGCGGATCATGTCCTCGCCCAAAGTACCGGCGCGGTAGCCCAGAACCCATTTCAACGCGAGGCTCAACAAGATCACCCCCATCATGCCAAGCCCCAGATAGACCAGGCGTTCTGCCCCGACATCGAGCGAGGTCAGATGGTTGACGATTGCGCGTTGAAACTCCAGCGGGACAGCGGCCAGAGCGGCCACGGCCACGGAGAGCAGAATAAGTAGAATCTGACGCCCGGCGCTTGCGCGCCAAATTGCGGAATAAAGTCTGAGCATGCGGGTATCCGGTTCATTCGAATAGCCGCACTGTGGCAGGGCAGGGACCTGGGTTCAAAGGGTCAGCGTTGAGACCTCTTTGGTCACGTGCCGATTGGGCAACAAGTATCAGTCAGTCAGACGGATCGTGGCAGCGTCGGCCTGCATGTCACCGGTTGCCCGATCAAAGCGCAGATAGGCGATGGCGTGGCCGCCCGATTGCGTGAACAAGGTGCCCACCGGCTTGCCGTTGGCCTCAATCGCGCTGCCTACAGGGGCGGCCCCGTCGATGGCGACGCGACACAGACCTTTGCGCAGTTCGGTCTTGTGTTTCATGCGCGCGGTCACTTCCTGACCAACATAGCAGCCCTTTTTGAAGTCGACGCCTCGCAGCGGTTCGAACCGGGATTCGAGGATATAGCTGTCGGGGTGCAATTCGATGCCGGTTTCAGGGATGCAATGGCGCACGCGAATTGCGTCCCAATCCGTGCCGTCGTCCGTTTCCGATGAGGCCTCATAAGCCCGCCAGCCCAAGTCAGGATGACGCGGGTCAGGCAATGCGCCCTCTGGCGCAGGCCCTGTGCCACGATGCAGGTTCAGATCCGAGACCTCGATCGCCACATCCGCGCGCAGCTTGTACATGCTCAGCCGTTTGATCAGGCCATCCGCCAGCGACTCGGCCACGTCCAACAACACGGCGTCGCCGTCGCGTTTCAGGAAGAAATCGGCCAGGTATTTACCCTGCGGCGTCAATAGGGCGGAATAGACCAGCCCTGCATCCAGCCCGCTGATGTCATTGGTGATCAGGTCCTGCAAAAAGCTCTCGGTATCCGAGCCGGTCAGGCGCAATATGCGGCGGGTTGGCATGGCGTGGTCCTTATCATCTGCCTCGGCCCCGAGATATAGGGAGTTTTGTGGCCGAGACCAGTGGGTTTCGGCGCTTTGCAACGCCTGAACTAGCTGTCCGCCTGCGCCTTGTTTGGACTGTCAGGCGCTGTTTCGGTCGCCTCCTGCGGCGCGTCGGGATGCAGCGTCGTGCGCAGCTCGACAATGGATTTCCCCAATCGGAAGGGCGCGGCAAAGCTGACAAGACACAGCGCCACGATCTGCAGAACAAGGATATGCGCGTTGGCCTGCAGATACTCCCATTCATCTTTCAGCTTGCTGACCTGCTCGATCAGTTCATCGTAGCTTTGGGCAAGGATCAGATAGTCCCCAGCAATTGCGGGGACCTTGCGGCGCATATTGTCGATGGCGGTTTGGGTTTCTTCATCCAGCGATGTGAAGACCAGAAACTGTTCAATATCGAAGGCGTTGGCCTTGGCGGCCATCTCCTCCATCTCGTCCTTGTCTTGTCGTCCGAACAGGAAGTGCAAACCCTGCAGGGGGGCGACCTCATTCGTGACGGCGATGAATAGGGGCAGGTCGGTATTGCTGGCGGTTGAGGCCGACAGAAACTCGACCTTTTCGCACAAGACACCGGTGTCGGGATCATAGGCCGGGTCGCAAAACCGCAACCGGAACCGCGCGGCATCACGGTCAAAAGCCGAGGACGCCGCGTATGCTACATCAATCTGCCGATCCAGCCGCGAGCTGTCGGATGTATAGAGCCCTGCCAGAACGGCCACCAGCGCACCGATCCCGCCGAGGACGACCCAAACCAGATCGGCCAGCTTCCACGCCCTGTGCCCAGCCGGTTTGCGAAACAGAAAGCCCGTTCCGACCGATCCGATCAGGAAGAACAGGATCAGCAGAGGCAATTGGTTTTCGGTCACAAATGTCATGAAACAAGTTTAAGTGGTCCGCCCCCTCACGCAACAGCGATCACGCGCTGTTGTTTCGTCTTTCAGGATGATCATACTGGGCAGAATTAAGCTGGGAGGTTTTGATGACGAAGCATATTGTCTTGATCCACGGCGCGTTCGCCGGCCCTTGGTGTATGGAAGGTTACGCCGGTTTCTTCCGTGACCGCGGTTGGACGGTCCACACCCCGGCGTTGCGGTATCATGATGCGGACCCCAATGCCGAGCCTGATCCGGGCCTGACCGACACCAGCATCATGGACTATGCGGATGATATAGCTGCGTTGGTTGAAGGGCTCGACAGCAAACCCGTGCTACTGGGCCATGCCATTGCGGGGGTCGTGGCGCAACAGGTCGCCGCGCGCGGCCTGGCCAGCGCCATTGTTCTGATTAACCCTAACGCGGCCTGGGGCACTCTGCCCGAGACCGACGACGAACGCGCCGTTCCACGTGCGTTGATGGAGGGTGGGGCCTTCTGGAAGCAGCCGATGCGGGTTGATTTCGATCTCATGGCTCCGTTCGCGCTGAATAAGCTGCCCGAGGCGCAACAACACGCGGTCTTCGATCGGCTTGGCCCGGAAAGCGGGCGCGTGATGTTCGAGATGTTCTTCTGGATGTTCGACGACTATCACGCGATGAAAGTGGACATCGATAAGGTCGACTGCCCCGTGCTGATCGTCTCTGGTACCGAGGACCGAGCCGTGAACCCCAATACCTGCCGCGCGTTGGCGAACCTCTACGGAGACCGTGCGACTTTCATGCCCGCCGAAAACCACGCACATTTCCTGTTCATGGAACCGGGATGGGAGGGGCCAGCCGCGCAGATCGCAAACTGGCTGGACCAAAAGCTTGGGTAGGGCCGCAGGTTCGTTAGTTGTTGGTCGAGAATGTACTCTGCGGCCGCCATTTCAAGGTGCCGTCGCTGTCGCGGTGGCATCGTAACAGGCGCTCCTGCACGGTGGATATCGTGTCGGTGACGGTGTTGTCGCCGACCAGCAGGACAAAGGCGTCTTCGGAATAGGCCAGGCCTTCGTAGTAGCAGAACCGGCTCTCGGCCCCGTCCGGTATGGGCGATGCAAGGCTAAGCGTTTGCTGCGCGGCGGCGGTTGAGGCCAGCAGGGTCAGGGCCAGCCCGAGGGTTAGTGTTTTCATGTCGTCCTCCCGTTCGGAAAATTGTTCGTGGCTAAATTGGGTCTTGGACGCTCGGAACCTCAAAGGTCGCTCTTGGATGACGGGTTTAGGGTAAGTGTGAACGGGATCAACGGGTTAGGCAAGGGGAGTGTTTGTAGGCCGCTTGTGGATATGTCCCATGCTGTCCAACCAATGCTTGATGCAAAGCATCAAGCACGCGCCCGACCCGCCCCCATGGGCGGGCGCGTTCCGCACCCACCCTCGGGCCGGGCGCGATGGTTGCAGTAAAGCGCGAAAGGGAGGCATTTATGGCAGAGATTTCTCTGAGGATGCCAAAAACAGAATGCAAGACGCAGTCATGTTCAGCATAAATTTGACCACCTCGTCCGAGACGGCTGTCGGTGTACTACCTTGCCCATGACCACTTTGTTTGTTCCGTCCAGTTGGTACGCTACTCTCCAACAAAGATCGAAGTGTATTGAACTGGTTCTGCCAAAAGTTTGAAACAAAACCTTGATCAAACATGATTTTTATCAGTGCTTTAGCGGTATCGTTCTTGGCAAATGCCCAACTGTGCTTCACGAAAATGACCTTCATAGTGCTTTCAAAAGACTTGAGGCAATCGTTTAAGGATTCTTTTTTCTGCCTTGTCTTTGATGGTCAAAGGCGCTGAGAAACTCTTGCTGTGCACCGGAGTATTCTGGCTAAGGTAAGAAGCGCAACACAGGTTTCACGATTTCTTTGTGAGTAAACTCTGTATCTTTGCGAATGATTTGCCCGTCGTCGAAACTGTATCCAATCCCGTGTTCAGAAAATCGTTCATTCAACTCCTCTATCGCATCGTCGGCCGCAGATGCGTGATCATTACTCCAATCACGGCAAATCTTGTCAATCACACGAAGACTCAATTCAATTACGTCAATTGCTTGATCGGCATCCGCGGAACTTAAGAAGAATGCCCTCAACTCTTCTCTGAAGTTCTCCTGGTACTGTCTAACCAGTTCTAGTTTTCCATATTCTTTCCGAAGGGTCTGAACGATTAGACGAAAAGCGCCTTTGGTGTTTCCAACCCCATACCGTTCATTGTAATCTCTTTGGGTTCCGATTGCGCTAACCCACAGATAGAGCACTTGAACGCGTAGCTGCTCAGGGATCTCATCGTATGTAAATACGTCCGGAACCTCGCCAAGCGCTCGTCTTCTCCGCTTGGAATAAAGATCAAAAACTGCCATTAAATCAAATTCTCAAACATCCAACTCCGCGACAAAGCGCGCGTTCTCCTGAATGTACTGGAACCGCAGTTCGGGTTTTTTGCCCATCAGGCGCTCGACCAGGTCGCCGGTTTCGCCGGGTTCGTCCTCATCAATCGTGACGCGGATCAGTTTGCGGGATGCCGGGTCCATCGTGGTCTCTTTCAGGTCCTTGGCGTCCATTTCACCCAGACCCTTGAAGCGCGAGACGTCGATCTTGCCTTTGCCACCCAGACCTTTCTCCAGCCATTCATCCCGCTCGGCCTCGTCGAGGCAGTAGACGCGCTTGGCGCCTTGCGTCAGCCGGTAGAGCGGCGGGCAGGCCAGGTACAGGTGGCCCGCGTCGATCATGGGCCGCATCTGGGTGAAGAAGAACGTCATCAGCAGCGAGGCGATATGCGCGCCGTCCACATCCGCGTCGGTCATGATGATGATCTTGTCATAGCGCAGGTCGTCGACGTTGAACTTGGTGCCAAGCCCCACACCCAGCGCTTGGGTCAGGTCGTTGATCTCAGCATTGGTACCCAGTTTCGAACTGGCCGCGCCCAGCACGTTCAGGATTTTGCCGCGCAGAGGCAGCAAGGCCTGTGTTTTGCGGTCGCGGCCCATTTTCGCAGAACCGCCCGCCGAGTCGCCCTCGACGATGAATAACTCGGTGCCATCACGTGTTGAACTTGAGCAATCCACCAGCTTGCCGGGAAGACGAAGTTTCTTAGTGGCGGATTTGCGTTGTGTTTCCTTCTCGGCCCGTCGGCGCAGGCGTTCCTCAGCCCGCAGGATGAGGAAGTCGAGAATCGCGCCGGCGGATTTCGTGTCGGCGGCCAGCCAATTGTCGAAATGGTCGCGAACCGAGTTTTCGACCAGTCGTTGCGCCTCGACCGTGGCAAGGCGGTCTTTGGTCTGGCCGACAAACTCGGGCTCGCTGATAAAGCACGACACCAGCGCGCAGCCGCCGGTGATCAGGTCGTCACGGGTGATTTGACTGGCTTTTTTGTTGTTGATCAGCTCGCCATAGGCCTTGATCCCCTTGAGAACCGCCGCCCAGAATCCGGCCACATGGGTGCCGCCCTCGGGCGTGGGGACAGTGTTACAGTAGGACTGGATGAAGCCGTCGCGTGAGGGCGTCCAGTTGATCGCCCATTCGACCTTGCCCGGCGTTCCGAATTTCTCGTTGAAGTCCACGGTGCCCGCGAAGGGCTGCTCGGCATAGGTGGAGGAGCCGTTCATCGTCTCCTTCAGATAGTCCGACAGGCCGCCGGGGAAGTGGAACGTGGCCTCGGTTGGTGTTTCACCGTCATCAATGGCAGATTTCCAGCGGATTTCGACGCCCGAGAACAGGTAGGCCTTGGAGCGGATGGATTTGAACAGCCGCGCCGGTTTGAACTTGTGATGGCCGAAGATCTCGGCATCTGCGTGGAAGGTCACGGTCGTGCCGCGCCGGTTCGGGGCCGCACCGACCTTTTCGACCGGACCCAGAGGAATGCCGCGCGAGAAGCGTTGTTCAAACAGCGTTTTGTCCCGCGCCACCTGTACGACCATCGAATCAGACAGCGCGTTCACGACCGACGCGCCAACACCGTGCAGACCGCCCGAGGTCTGATAGGCTTTGCCCGAGAATTTACCACCGGCGTGCAGGGTGCATAGGATGACCTCAAGCGCGGATTTATCTGGAAATTTGGGGTGCGGGTCGATCGGAATGCCACGCCCGTTGTCGCGCACCGTCAGGGCGTAGTCTGCGTGCAGCTCGACCTCGATCCGGTTGGCGTGACCAGCGACCGCCTCGTCCATCGAGTTGTCGAGGATCTCGGCGACCATATGGTGCAAAGCGCGCTCATCCGTGCCGCCGATATACATACCAGGGCGTTTTCGGACCGGCTCCAACCCTTCAAGCACCTCGATAGAGGAGGCGTCGTAGGTGGCGGTCGCGCTGGGCGTCAACAGATCGTCGGGCATCGGTGCTGCTCTTGTTTTTGAGTTTCCCCCATTATGGCAGGTGATGTGGGTCGGGGGAAGAGGGACCCGAGGTCTTGTGGGTGGATTGCCCAAATGTCGGCGATTGACATCCTACAAAGACAGCCAAAGCGCCCCATCCCTGTACCCGCCACGCACGGAGTATTCCGGTTGCAAAACCGCGCCAAACTCCTCGGCCCAGTCGCGGAAGCGGTCGTTTGATACGACGATTGCCCCATAATCTTTAGCAACTTGCAACACCAGGGGGTCGGCGGGCGTGCCGCTGGGGGCCACCATGACGTGATCCTCGGGCAGGTTTAGCAGATCGGCAAGGGCGTTGTGGTGCAAGTAGCGGCCCTTGATCTTGTAGCCCACATTGGCGTCGAAGACTACGCCGGGCGTTAGACCCGCGCGGGTCAGTTTCTCGACTACTTCTCGCACCGTTTCTATGCGAGGTTCGCCATCCTTCCAGTGCATGACATTCGATCCGTCGACAACGGCCCAGCTGCGTGGCTTGTGTTTAAGCCACCTTGCCAGGATCAAAAGCGCACTCGCCATGGAACAAGGGGCAGTTAGCAAAAGCCAATCGGTTGAAATCAGAGAGAGCGCGGCAAAGGCAGTAGCGGCGGAGGATAGAAGAAAAGCAAAAATGAGAATACGCACGGTGGCTCTGGCAAGGAATCGCGTCTGGGGTGAAGAATCTGGAGGGAGTTCAACCCTTTTGGCATCTGTTTTCAATAGCGGTTGATTGTTTGCCTCAAATGTAGCCAAGCTGTGTGTGACCTAAAATGTTCAAGGAAAAAGGGGCCTCGTTTCAATGAGCTGGATCAAAACCGTGCCATTTCAGGAAGCGACCGGTAAGCTAAAAAAGTTGTATGACCGGGTGACTGGGCCCGACAATAATGTGGACAACATCATGATGGCGCATTCCCTGCGCCCGCATTCGATGGAAGGCCACATGACGCTGTACAAAAACGTGCTGCACCATTCGGCCAACACGATTCCCAAATGGTTTCTGGAGACGCTTGGCGTTTGGGTCAGTGCGTTGAACACCTGTTCCTATTGCGTCGAGCATCATTTCAACGGTCTGCAACGCCTACTGGCCGATCCGCCAAGGGGTGACGCGATCCGCGCGGCGATTGAGGCGGGCGATCCAGAGGCCGCGCCTTTGAACGCGGCGCAGATCGCAGCGATGCACTATGCGCGCAAGTTGACCGAAGCACCCGGCGCCATGGTCGAGGCCGATGTCACAGCCCTGCGCGACGCCGGGTGGGACGACGGAGAAATCCTCGAGATCAACCAGGTCTGCGCCTATTTCAACTACGCCAACCGGACGGTTCTGGGTTTGGGCTGTTCGACTAAGGGGGATGCGCTGGGGCTGTCGCCCAACAATTCCGACAATCCCGATGATTGGGGGCATCGCTAGGCTGCTCGTCGCGGAACCCCCGGTTTTTGGTCGAAATTCGTTCCAATTTGATCCCAATCAACGCAGGATCTTGCGCTTTCTGCTAGCTCGTTCTCAAGACAAGAACAACAAGAGGACAGCTGAATGGAAACGACCGCCCAGAAGAAACCCGAAGCCGTTAACATCAAGGTAGTGCCCACACCTGCACCCGAACCGGCCGTGCCCAGCGCCGAGAAGATTCGACATGCGTTCGAAAGCGGGAAGTACCCCTATGGTCGCAAGATGGCGCGCAAGGATTACGAGGCGCAGAAGGCCAAGCTGCAGGCCGAATTGCTGAAGGTTCAGCATTGGGCTCAGGATACCGGTCAGCGGTTCGTGTTGTTGTTCGAAGGGCGGGATGCTGCGGGTAAGGGTGGTACGATCAAGCGCTTCATGGAACACCTCAACCCGCGTCAGGCGCGTGTCGTCGCGCTCAACAAGCCGACGTGGGAGGAGAAAGGCCAGTGGTATTACCAGCGCTACATTCAGGAGTTGCCCACCGTTGGCGAAATGGTGTTCTACGACCGCTCCTGGTACAACCGTGCCGGCGTTGAGCGGGTGATGGGCTTTTGCGATCCCAACGAGTATCTGGAGTTCATGCGCCAGACCCCGGACCTGGAGCGGATGTTGGTGCGCTCGGGCATCAACCTCTACAAATACTGGTTCTCGGTCACGCAGGAAGAACAGCAGCGCCGTTTCAAGAGCCGCGAGACCGATCCACTGAAACAGTGGAAGCTGTCGCCCATCGACAAAGCGAGCCTAGACAAGTGGGACGATTATACCGAGGCGAAAGAGGCGATGTTCTTCTACACCGACACCGCTGACGCGCCATGGACCATCGTCAAATCCAACGATAAGAAACGCGCGCGCCTGAACTGCATGCGCCATTTCCTGTCGACGCTGGATTATCCGGACAAAGACGTCTCCATAGTTGAACAGCCTGATCCGCTGATCGTCGGTCAGGCGCATCATGTGATTCACCGCTCGGATCATATTCTGGGAACGGCGCTGCACCCGGACGCCAAATCCAACTAAAACGCAAAGTGGAAAGAAGCCGTTGAGTGCCAACCTGCAACGGCTTCTTCTTTTGGTGGGCATCTATCTAAAGTCTCAAATCGAGTTTTTCTTTTCTGCCTTGATTTTGGGCAGGGCGCGGGCCTATGGCTGGCGAGATGACGAAAGTGATGACATATCCCGCCCATTTCCGGGCGATCGCTGTGCTTGGCCTGCCGCTGGTTGGCGGGCATTTGGCGCAGTTCGCAATTGGCCTGACCGATACGGTGATGCTGGGTTGGTACGGGGTTGAGGCCCTGGCCGCAGTGACACTGGCAAGCAGCTACTACTTTGTGTTGTTCCTGTTTGGGGCCGGATTTGGCTGGGCCGTCATGCCCATGGTGGCGACGGCCGCGGCGGAAGAGGATGAGACCAGCATCCGCCGCTCGACCCGCATGGGCTTGTGGTTGTCACTGCTCTATGCCGCACTGATGATGCCACTGCTATGGTGGTCCTATCCCATCCTGATTGCCCTGAAACAGGAGCCGCAGGTGGCGCAGACCGCCTCGGAATATCTTCGCGTTGCAGGATGGGGGCTGTTTCCTGCGCTGCTGGTGATGGTGCTGAAGTCTTATCTGGCCGCGTTGGAGCGTACTCAGATCGTGTTGTGGATCACCGTGATCGCCGCGGTCGTGAATGGCGTGACGAATTATGTATTGATCTTCGGCAATTGGGGCGCGCCCGAGCTTGGGGTCATGGGGGCAGCGATTGCGTCCGTGGTGACTCAGATCGTATCTCTGGTTGCGGTTGTCCTCTATGCGGTTCGGGTGCTGCCGGAACACAGTCTGTTTCAACGCTTCTGGCGCCCGGATTGGGATATGTTTGGCCGGGTTCTGCGGCTGGGCGTTCCGATTGGCCTGACCACACTTGCCGAAGTAACTCTATTTGCGACCTCAGCGATCATGATGGGGTGGCTGGGGCAGGTGCCGCTAGCGGCGCATGGGATTGCCCTCAACCTCGCTTCTGCGACCTTCATGGTGCATCTGGGCCTGTCAAACGCGGCGACCATTCGCGCGGGCAATGCGTTGGGCCGCCGCGATCGCGCGCATTTGGAGCGTGGCGCGATTGCGGTTACCGGCATGTCTCTGGTCGTGTCTGTCCTGACGATCATACTCTTCCTGACCTGTGCCGAGCCTCTGATCTCATTGTTTATGGAGGCCGACAACGCACAGCGCGGCGAAATTTTGGCGATTGGCACGGGCCTTCTGGCCATGGCAGCCCTGTTTCAGCTGGTCGATGGTGCGCAGGTGATTGCGCTGGGCCTGCTGCGCGGGTTGCAGGATGCAAAAGTTCCGATGATCATGGCAGCCCTCAGCTATTGGGTGATCGGAATCCCGGCCTCGTACTATTTCGGATTCGTGCAGGGCATGGACGGAATCGGCGTCTGGATGGGCCTTGTACTCGGGTTGGCCTTTGCGGCTGTCCTGCTGATGGCACGGTTCTGGATGCGATCTGTCCGCGAGGTGGGCGTACCGGCCGAGTAGCCCTCAGCCGCCTTTTAGCCGGTCCGCTTTCTTGCGCACCAGAACCGAGCGCAGATCGTGCATCGCCATCAAAAGCCGGTCGGTTACCTCTTCAAGCTGTTCCTCCGAGGCTTTGGACTGCGCCCATTGCGTGGTCAGGTTCAGGTAGTCGACGGCCCGGTGAATATCGTCGATATCGCGCTGGGCCAGCAGGGCCTTGCGCGCGTCCATCCAGCGAGCGATCTCGGCCCTGTCAGTCTCTTTCAGGCTGCGTTGACCATGTGGCTTGACCTCTCCGTTGCGGATGTTGATGACCGCGATCTGATCCATCTCGATCCGCTGCTGCCGATTCTCGGTGTCGATCTTGAACACCACGGCCCCGTTTTCTCGGACGCGGAAATAATACTCTGGCAGCTCTGCGGTCATGCGTGGCTCCGGCTTAGGTCAACGAGGCACAGAAACGCTGGATACGCGTGCAGGCCTCGGTCAAGGCCTCATCCGAGGTCGCGTAGCTGACCCGGAAGTTCGGCGACAGGCCAAAGGCTGCACCAAATACGACGGCAACGTCATGTTCTTCTAGCAGAGCGGTTGCAAAAGCCTCATCCGAGTCGATCACAGTGCCTTGCGGCGTGGTCTTGCCAATCAGCCCCGCGATTGAGGGGTAGACGTAAAACGCGCCCTCGGGCGTCGGGCAGGTGATTCCGTCGATGGCGTTCAACATGCCGACGACCAGATCGCGACGGCGTTTGAACGTCTCGTTGTTTGGGGTCAGAAAGTCCTGTGTGCCGTTCAACGCCTCAACCGCCGCCCATTGACTGACCGAGCAAGGGTTCGACGTGGACTGAGACTGGATCTTGCGCATAGCAGCAATGATCTCGACCGGACCGGCGGCATAGCCGATCCGCCAGCCGGTCATCGCATAGGCTTTGGAGACGCCATTGCAGGTCAGCGTGCGATCATAGAGGCCGGGCTCAACCTCGGCAGGGGTGCAGAATTCGAACCCGTCATAGGCGAGGTGTTCATACATATCGTCTGACATGATCCAGACATGCGGATGGCGCATCAGAACGTCGGTCAGCGCTTTCAACTCGGCCCAGCTGTAGCCCGCTCCTGTAGGATTCGAGGGTGAGTTGAAGATGAACCACTTGGTTTTAGGCGTGATCGCAGTTTCAAGCTGTTCGGCTGTCAGCTTGAAGCTGTTCTCCAACGTGGTCTCGACCACAACGGGCGTTCCGCCCGCCAGCAGGACCATATCGGGATAGCTGACCCAATAAGGCGCGGGGATCAGAACCTCATCGCCTTCGTTCATTGTCGCCATCAACGCGTTATAGAGCGTCTGCTTACCGCCCGTTCCGACCGAGATCTGCGCGGGCGTATAGTCCAGCCCGTGATCGCGCTTCATCTTGGCACAGGCCGCCTGTTTCAGCTCTGCAATGCCATCGGGCGCGGTGTATTTTGTCTTGCCCGCAGCGATGGCAGCGACGGCTGCATCCTTGATGTTCTGCGGCGTATCGAAATCCGGCTCACCTGCGCTCAGGGCGATGATATCGCGCCCGGCGGCTTTCAACTCGGCCGCTTTTGCGGTCATCGCGACGGTCGGAGAGGGTTTTACGCGTGACAATGTCGCAGACAGGAAACTCATGAGCGGCCTCGGTTTGTATGTTCAACTTGTCTGTCATAGGGTGCGCCCGATTGACGATCAAGCTGTATGACACACCAGAATTGGAGACCCCGATGAACGACGAAACCGACTGGTACGGACCGGATGCAGCAACGTTCGGAGACAGACTGGCCGGGGCGCGCGAAGCGGCGGGGATGACGCAGTCACAATTGGCACGCCGTCTGGGGGTCAAGAAGGCGACGATCGCGGCCTGGGAAAACGACCTGTCCGAACCGCGCGCCAATCGCTTGTCGATGATGGCGGGCATGATCAATGTCTCGATCATGTGGCTGCTGACCGGGGAAGGCGAGGGCATGGAGGCCCCGGTAGAAGAGGGCGAAGCCAGTCTGGAACTGGCAGGCGCGGTTGCCGAATTGCGTGCCATTCGTGGCGAGATGCGGGCCAGCGCGGAGCGGGCCGCCAGGTTGGAAAAAAAACTGCGTTTGATGCTGGAGCAGGACAAGAATGACTGAAACACGCGAGGTCCGGATCAAACGCCTGCAGATGCGCTCTATGCGGCGGGGGATCAAAGAGATGGATCTGATCCTGTCGGCTTATGCCGAACGCAACCTGAACGCGATGGATGCGGCCGGGCTGGATTTGTATGACGCGCTGCTTAAGGAAAACGATCAGGACCTGTATCAATGGGTCACAGGGCAGGTGAATACGCCCGATCCTTTCGCTGATCTGATCGCGGATATCGCGCAAACGTTTCAAAAATAAAGAAAATCAGACTTAACCGATTTTTCGGAAATTCAGGTCATCGTGTCTGAAACGACACGGCTGGATCGGAGGGTCGGATGAGTATGGAAATGCAGGTCTCTGCGTCGGGGGCCAAAGGCTTCATGACCAGTTATCTTGAGGCGCTCGCTCTGGTCGAGCGTCTGCATCGTCTGTTGTTGGATGTCATCAAGGATGAGTTCGAACGGGTGGGCGTGCTGGAAATCAACGCGGTTCAGGCGCTTTTGCTGTTCAACATCGGCGATCATGAGGTGACAGCGGGCGAATTGAAAAGCCGCGGCTACTATCAAGGCAGCAATGTCAGCTACAACCTCAAGAAACTGGTTGAGATGGGGTATATGCACCACCAACGCTGCGAGATTGACCGGCGCTCGGTCCGCGTCCGCCTGACGCCACAGGGGCGCGAGATTCGTGATATCGTGTCTGAGCTGTTCCTGCGCCATGCCGAAGGACTTCAGAACCGCGGCGTTCTGGGGGTGGAGGGGATCGAGGATATCACCACTTCGCTGCGTCGGGTCGAACGCTATTGGACGGACGAGATTCGTTATATCTACTGATCAGAGGCTTGGGATAGGATGATTCCTTGCAGCTCTCGGATCAGTTTGCGGGTCATGGCGTCCTCATAGGCCTGAAAACCCAGTGCGACCTCGACAAACGCATCAGGGCCAAGGATGACCCAAGCGTTGTAGTAGGCGGACAGCTCTCCAATCTGGACATCCCGTTGGTCGCCGTAGTTGGAGTCGTCGACACCGATCACCAAACCGTTGATGGTAATGCCAGTATCCTGAAGCAGTGCTTTGGCGGCACGTGGATGGAGGCCGAGATTGTGTTTCCCATCTCCGGACAAATCCAGAGTGCGCTTCCAACACTCCGGTTGTTGGCTCAAAAGGTCCGCGCCAAACAGCATCGCATCGCCCACGGCTGTACCTTGCGGCGCGGCGCTGCGGGTCACGTCGCCCAGTCTCGCCGCGATCCTGCCTAGTTCAGATTCGGTGCGGATTTCGGTCCATTTTACAAGCACGCGCTGATGGCCGGGTTCGCTCCACTCGAACACGGCCAGGCGAACGGGATATGCCGGGTTTGCCAAAATGATTTTGCGGATTTCAGGCCGCCGCAACGCAGCAGCCAAACCATCGATCTGCAACCTGTACTCGTGAACGTCGACAGAGCCGGACACATCCAACCCAAGCGCCAGAGCTTGACGGCATTGCGCCGAAACGGATCCTGCTAAAAGGCAAACAACAAGCGCGAGCAACCGGGTCATCTATGGCCTGTTTCTTGCAGAGATCCCAGTTGCAGGCCGCTCAATTCTCGTTCCAGCTTGCGGCGCATAGCGCGTTCAAAGTCTTCAAATCCCTGCGCGATTTCAAGAAAAGCACCTGGTCCGTGCAGGACGTTTTCCTGGAAGAATGGAGCCAGAAACAACTCGCCCTCGAAATCGGCGGCATTGATCACCAACCCGTTCACCGTGACAGCATCGAAAGGGAAATGCTTGTAGGCGATTTTGGGGCCATAACCATCATTGTTCGCCCCGTCTCCGGAGAGATCAATGGTTTGAAACAGGCAGTCCGGACCATCCTTTAGCATGGTGGCCCCGTATGCCAGCGCGTGCCCCATGGCGGTGGCAGACCCAGAATCTGACCGCTCGGACTGGCTGATCCGGGTTGCCGCGGCCAGCAGGTCGCCGTCGTTTTCGATCAACTTCCAGGGCAAGACAACGTGCTGGGTGGATCGGCCGCTCCATTCATAAACGGCCAGCGCGACAGGGGCGGGAGACGAGAAAAAAGCGGCCTGAACCTCGGGCGCGAGCATCGCGGCGGCAAGGCCCTGACGTTGCAGCGCATCCTCGGCCTGATCTACGGAGACCGAGATATCCAGCGCCAGCAAAAGGGCCAACCGGCAGTCTTCGGCCTGCGCGGGGCTGGCCAACGCGGCCAACCCCAGTGCTGTCAGAGTGCGGATCACCAGTGCCCGGTACTCTCCATGCTGCTCCATGGCTCGGCGGGCTCAAGTGCGTCACCGTTCTGCAACAGCTCCACCGAGATGTTGTCGGGCGAGCGAATGAACGCCATCCGACCGTCGCGAGGCGGGCGGTTGATCACGACGCCATTGTCCTGCAGGTGCTGGCAGGTCTCATAGATGTTGTCGACACCATAGGCGAGATGACCGAAATGACGACTGTCACTCGGCAGCGCATCGTCACCGTCCCAGTTATAGGTCAGCTCAAGCGGGCGATCCTCCTGCCCGGGAGGGGCCATGAAGATCAGCGTGAACCGGCCTTGTTCGCTTTCGTGGCGGCGCGTTTCCTTCAGGCCTAGCAGTTCATAGAACGCCATTGATTTCTCAAGATCCTTCACGCGGACCATGGTGTGCAAATATCTCAGCCCCATCTTGGCCTTCCTCCTTTTCTTCGCTTGGTGCGCAGCTTAGCGCGGTTGTGCGAGGTGTCGAGAGGGGCCGGGAACACGATTTCGAACTTCGCGCCGTTTACGGCAGATATCGCGGTTCCAGTGGTGGAGTTGACGATATATAGTGGGCATCGACTCATTCTTGGAAAGGATAATTTCATGCCTCTGTCTGTCGACCAACTGGCCGAGATCGAAGCGCAGCGCGCGCAATCGCATCCAACTCGCCGCGTTGTTGCACCGGGCATGGAAGACCATCTGTACACGGCCCATCAGGTGTTGGACCACGGTTTTGTCCGGGTCATCGACTATATGGGCGACGATGCAGCCATTTGTCAGGCGGCGCGCGTGTCCTACGGCAAGGGCACCAAATCCGTGCAAAATGATGAGGGCCTGATCCGCTATCTGATGCGTCACTGGCATTCGACCCCGTTTGAGATGTGCGAGATCAAGCTGCACGTAAAACTGCCGGTTTTCGTCGCGCGCCAGTGGATTCGCCACCGGACCGCCAATGTGAACGAATACTCGGCGCGCTATTCGATTCTCGACCGTGAGTTCTATATTCCCGCCCCTGACCACGTGGCCGCGCAGTCCGAGGTCAACAACCAGGGTCGAGGGTCCGCCTTGGAAGGGGAAGAGGCCGCGCGTGTACTGGAAATCCTCAAGGCCGACAGCGCCCGCTGTTATGACAATTATGAGGCGATGATCAATCAGGACGGGCAACAAGGTTTGGCGCGTGAACTGGCGCGGATGAACCTGCCTGCAAACATCTATACGCAGTGGTATTGGAAAGTGGACCTGCACAATCTGTTCCACTTCCTGCGTCTGCGCGCTGACCCGCATGCCCAATACGAGATCCGGGTTTATGCCGATATGATGTGCAAGATCGTCGCTGATTGGGTGCCCTTCGCCTATAGGGCGTTCGAGGATTATCGGCTGGGTGCCGTTAACCTCTCGGCCCAAATGGTCGACAGTCTGCGTCGGATGTTGGCAGGTGAGACTGTGACGCAGGAAAACTCGGGCATGACGGCGCGGGAATGGCGTGAGTTCGAGGACGTAATCCGCAAGGATTGATCCTCAGAAGCATATCTTTTGTATATACGTTTTGTCATGAAGCTGTTACATTGGCTTCATGACTTATCTGTTTCGCCTGATCCCATTATGTCTTGTGCTAGCGTCACCGACGCAGGCCAAATCGCCCATAGCCGAAATCCTGTGCGAAGCGACCCCTCGGCTGCAAGAGAAACTGACCCGCCAATTCGGCGCCGAACGTGTGGCAACCGGCATGCGCGGACCCGAGCAGATCATGGAGGTCTGGAGCAGCGACCGCGGCGACTGGACCATGGTCGTTACTTACGCAACAGGAACGTCCTGCATCGTGGCAATGGGCGAAGACTGGCATGTTCGCACCAACGAAAAATCGACACGTGGGTAACGCCGATTTCTAGGGAATATTTGGCTGACGGCCTGAAATTGGCCGTCAGCCTTGATTGGAAACACCCCACATCTGGCGGGGTGGAAGTTACAACGGCTTCAAATCAGCTGCCATCTGGCGGCCGTCACGCCCGTCCTGCAACTCGTACGAGACTTTCTGATTGTCTGCGAGTCCGGTGAGGCCGGATCGTTCTACGGCCGAGATATGAACAAACACATCTTTGCCCCCCTCATCAGGGGCAATAAACCCATAGCCTTTGGTAGTGTTAAACCATTTCACGGTGCCGGTTGGCATGTCCCGTGTCTCCTTCTACTTGCGCATTGTCCCACAAATTGGTGGGGGCTTTGGTCGACTAAATGGCGTATCGGGCTGATTTCTGGGTCAGATACAGTCCTAAACGCACGTTTCGTCTTTTTCAACATTGCACGGTGAAGTAAAAAATCAAGAATTACCGCTGGGAACCAACCAGTTTGTATAAAAAAGTTACAAATGCAGGAGCAGCCCAAAAATGCGCCTATATGGTTTGAAAAACTGCGATACGTGCCGTAAGGCGCTGAAATCGCTGCCAGAAGCGGCCCTTGTGGATGTCAGGGCGGACGGAGTTCCGGCCGAGACCCTTTCGCAAGCTTTTGCCACGTTCGGCGAGGCTTTGCTCAATACACGGTCAACAACCTGGCGTGGATTGGACGATACCGAGCGCGCGCGGCCACCGTTGGAGTTGCTGGCCGATCACCCGACGCTGATGAAACGCCCTCTGATCGAAAAGGACGGAGAGTTGTTTCTGGGCTGGACCGCTGAAACGCGGGCCTCTCTTGGTGTTGCGTAGCCGCGTACCTATCTGCTGATACGAACTGTAAAGGAAGATACATGCGAAACGCTGCCATGATTTTGGGCGTCATCGCCGGTTTGATCGGTATGATTGTTGGGTTTTTCGGATATGGCTATGTCGAAGCCATCAAGCATTTTGGCGATATCGAAGGGATTGCCGAGCAGGTGGATAACCCTGACCTGATACAAGCGGCCTCGATCCTTGCGCCTTTATTGGCAATTGCGGGCGGGGCCATGGCCCATGCGCGGGCGTTGATTGCTGGGATCTTACTCTTGGCCTCGGCTGCAGGGATGTACTACGCGTTTGGCTTCGGCGTTTTCACCATGTTCCCAATCGCTTTTGCCGCAGTGGCCGGGGTGCTCGGGCTCGCCGCGGGAAAACCGGACGAACCCAAGGCTCATTTCTGATTTATTTCAGGCGCAGGATGCGGTCCAGAGACAGCGGGCCTGCGCCATTGATGACCATCACCAGGAACAGGAAGGTCCACATGGTGCGCTGATCGACCAGATCGGGCGCCGCATTGAACAGGCTACCGAGTTTCACGCCATGGCCGGTCACGTCGACAATAGTTTGCACCCAGACAAACCCGATCATTGCGACCGCCGCCAGACGCGTGAACAGACCAACCAGCAGCAGCGCGGGCAGGACGAACTCGGCCACGGTGCCAAGGAAGATCACGATCCGCTGGAAGAACGTCATTTGCGTGACGTCCCAAAGCACGGCTTCGGCGGCTTTCGGAAAAATCTGTCCAAAGGCACCACTGGATGGCGAGAAGATCGACCCATCAATCTTCAGCATCGCCGAATTCCAGTAGTAGACGAGCAATACAGCGATAAACACGAGCCGGGCGAGGGTTGGCGTCAGCCAACCGGACGCATGGTCCACCTTTCCCAAAACGGAGTTGTGGATTGAGATGAGCGCAGTCATGACTCCAGCCTTTCGATAGTCACAGAGGTTATTGCACCGCCTTGCAAAAGCAGTGCCAGAGTGGTTCCAAGATCAAAGTCGGGCGTGTCAGCAGCGGTTTTTTCGAACGCGCTGCCGATGGTGTCGCCCGCTTGCATATGTGCGATCCAGTCTGCGCCGCCTTTTGGCAATAGATGCGGGGCGGGATCATATTCGGGGCGGGTGACCAGAACGTCCTCGGCCTGAGGGACCGGTTTTGGGGCGTCCGCTTCCGAATTGTAGCGCCAGATCGCGTGGATCGGCCAATCCGACCGGATCACCCGCATCGCCGGGGCAAAACTCAGCCGCGCGCGCATCACGTCTTCGGGGGGAACGGCCAGCGCATCGGCGGGCGCAGGTGTGCTGTCTGCCGCGTGGTAGGAGTGGCGCAGGGCAAGTTCCAGCCGCGCCATGTCGGCAAGGTAACCCACATGGGACAGCTGAGGCATTGCGGCGACAAAGGCGGGAAACTCCTCACCATAGAACATCATCAAGGGGGATGTAGGCGGGTGCTGGCGCAGGAAGATGCCGGAAAGGCCGTCCATGTTCTGCGGCCCCAGCAGCTTGGTGATCACGGGAAAGGCCTGCTGCATGGCCTCGGTCAGAGAGACGGCGACATTGTTGCGGTAGACGCTGAACCTCCGGCCGGCGGGTTGGTTTTTGGAGTCCAGCAACCCCTCCGGGACCGGGGTAGAGGCGTCCAGAAGCGCGGCGCGGAACTGGGTTTGCGACACGCTCATGCCGGGATCCGCTCCAGTGCCACTTGGGCGCGCACGGCCTCGTCTCGCAGGACTGGCCAGTCAGGGACATCCGTGTCCCACTCGACCAAGAGCGGCTTGGGCCCCGATCGATCCAGAACATAGTCCAAAAGCGCCCAGACCGGATCAACGACCTCGCGCCCGTGGCTGTCGATCAGCAGAGGTTTGCCGTGGTCGTCTTCATCTTCATCATGACCGCCGAGGTGAATCTCGCCAACCTTTTCAAGCGGATAGGCGTCGATATAGCCCTGAGGTGAGAAGTCCAGATTGGTGGCGGAAACAAAGACGTTGTTCACGTCCAGCAACAGCCCGCATCCGGTTCGGTTCGAAACCTCGCGCAGGAAATCGGGCTCGGACCAGGTGCTTTCGTCAAACGCCAGATAGCTGGAGGGGTTCTCGAGCAGCATTTGCCGTCCGACGACCTCTTGTAGCTGATCGATATGATCGCAGATGCGGGTCAAAGTGGCATCGGTATAGGGCAGGGGCAGAAGGTCGTTCAGGAAGTGGCTGTCATGAGTCGACCAAGCCAGATGCTCAGAGAAGCTGGCCGGGTTCAGCCAGCCGACCAGATGTTTCAATCGCGCCAGATGGTCTGCATCCAGCGGGCCTTCGCCGCCGATGGACAGGCCAACACCGTGGACCGAGATTGGGAATTGTTCTGACAGATGGCGCAGTTGCGCCAGCGGGCGGCCACCATCGCCCATGTAGTTCTCGGCATGGATTTCCAGCCATGCGACGGGCTGTGCGTGTTCAAGGATCTGTGCAAAGTGCTGCGGTTTATACCCAACACCCGGCGCTGCGGGCAGGCGGTTCGACCTGAGTGCGTCGTCCAGCATAAGTCAGTTCCCTATGATCACGTGAAAAGGGGCGGGCGAATTGGCCCGCCCCTTGGATCTTGTATGGCAGATATTATGCCGGCAGGTCGCGGTTAAGTTCTTCCAGCGAACCTTTGCGCGGGGTGCCGTCTGCCTGTGCGGGCAGTTCGATATCGGCGCAGGTGCCTGCATCAACCAGCGTCCAGGCGTTGCCCTGATAGTCAACGGTCGAGGTGCCCGCGCATGTGGTGCCGGGGCCTGCGGCGCAATCGTTCTGACCGGCCAGCGAAACGCCATAGCATTTCTCTTTCGCTTGTGCGGAGGCGGTGGTTGCTGCACCCGAAACGGCGGCTGCGACTGCTGTTGCGATAACCAGGGATTTGGCTGTGTTCGACATCTCGGTAATCCTTTTGATGACTGCGTATGTCTGCTTGTGACAATGACAAAGGTAACGACTAGTGAGCCACAGTTAAATTCACGAGGCCGTGTCTCACAAGCGCGTCAGGCATTGTCATGCCCTCTTGCAGGTTAACAAATTGTTTTTGAATTGAAAAATGGAAAATGTTTCAATCCGGCCCCGATTTCAGGGCCGGATGAGGGGTCAGAAACTGACTTATGTTACAGCAGGTCCGGTGGGGTGGCTGCTTTGGATAGCTCATTTGTTACAGTCTCAAGAGATTGAACCTGCGTCTGTTTTTCGCCCAGGCGGCGGACGCTGACTGTGCGATCATCCACCTCGCGGTGACCTACGGCCAGAATGACCGGAACCTTGCCGACCGAGTGTTCGCGGACCTTGTAGTTGATCTTTTCGTTGCGGATATCCGCCTCGGCCCGGACGCCAGCGGCGCGGAGCGTTTCAACAACCTCGGCCACATAGTCATCCGCGTCCGAGGTGATCGAGGCCACAACGACCTGCCGCGGCGCCAGCCAGAACGGCAGTTTGCCCGCGTGTTCTTCGATCAGAATGCCGATGAACCGTTCGAACGACCCAAGACAAGCCCGGTGCAGCATGTAGGGACGATGCTTAGACCCGTCCGCGCCGATGAAATTCGCATCTAGTCGTTCCGGCAAGTTGGGGTCGACCTGAAGCGTGCCGCATTGCCAGTTCCGGCCGATGGCGTCGGTCAGAGTGAACTCCAGCTTCGGACCGTAGAATGCGCCTTCACCTTCGAGGACTTCATACTCATAGCCAGCGGCCTTGCAGGCATCGCCCAAGGCTTTCTCGACGAAATCCCAGCTTTCATCGCTGCCGATCCGCTTTTCCGGACGGGTGGACAGTTTGATAGTCCAGTCGTGGAAGCCAAGGTCGGCATAGACCTTCGACAGGAAGGCGATGAACTTCGCGGTCTCGGATTCGATCTGATCCTCTGCGCAGAAGATGTGACCGTCGTCCTGAGTGAAGCCGCGCACCCGCATAATCCCGTGCAGCGCGCCCGAGGGCTCATAGCGCGCGCAGGAGCCAAACTCGGCCATACGCAGCGGCAGATCACGATAGGATTTCAGGCCCTGATTGAACACCTGCACGTGGCAAGGGCAGTTCATTGGCTTCAGCGCGTTGATCGCCTTTTCGCGGGCATGCTCTTCGTCGACTTCAACGATGAACATGTTTTCCTGGTACTTGTCCCAGTGGCCCGAGGCCTCCCACAATTTGCGGTCAACGACTTGCGGGGTGTTGACCTCGACATAGCCGTCACGGTCCTGCATCCGGCGCATGTAGTCCTGCAGTGTGGTGTAGATTTTCCAGCCGTTGGGATGCCAGAACACCTGACCCGGAGCCTCTTCCTGCATGTGATACAGGTTCATCTCGCGGCCTAGCTTGCGGTGGTCGCGCTTGGCGGCCTCCTCCAGCATGTTCAGGTGCGCTTTGAGCTTTTCCTTGCCCGTGAACGCTACGCCATAGATGCGCTGCAACATCGCGCGGTCGCTGTCGCCACGCCAATAGGCGCCCGCAATGCTCATCAGCTTGAAGGCGTCGCCCGGCAGTTGACCGGTGTGTTGCAGGTGCGGGCCGCGGCACAGATCCTGCCAGTGGCCGTGCCAGTACATCCGCAGCGGCTCATCACCCGGAATGGCTTCGATCAGCTCGACCTTATAGGGCTCATTGTTTGCCTTGTAGAATTCGATCGCACGGTCACGCTCCCAGACCTCGGTGGTGACGGGGTCGCGCTTGTTGATGATCTCTTTCATCTTTTTCTCGATGAGGCCGAGATCTTCGGGCGTGAATGGCTCTTCGCGGTCAAAGTCATAGTACCAGCCGTTTTCGATAACGGGGCCGATGGTGACTTTGGTCGCGGGCCAGATTTCCTGCACGGCGCGGGCCATGACATGCGCCAGATCGTGGCGGATCAACTCATTGGCCTGCGCTTCATCCTTCATTGTGTGGATGGCGATTTGGGCATCTGCATCGATGGGCCATTGCAGGTCCCAGTGCTGACCATTCACTGTGGCTGAGATGGCCTTTTTCGCCAGCGAAGTTGAGATATCGGAAGCCACCTGCGCGGGCGTGACGCCTGCGTCATAGGAACGTGCATTGCCATCAGGAAAGGTGAGAGAGACGGATTTTGAATCCAGGGCCATATCGGCTCTCCTCGTCGGTTTGGCGCCCACTGAACGCCCGGTTGCGGGTTATTTGCGTCTGGCTGCTTTGGCAGGTGGTGGGGATTGTGTCAAGAGCGGGAGCGAGGGGCCAGCCCCTCGCGCTCCCCGAGGTATTTTTAGCCAGATGAAGGAGGATCACGGAATTGCACTTGGGCGGGGGGCGTGCATGATGTCAGGAAAGCAAAGAGGGCTTCATGGCAGCAACAGATTTTTTGGAAACGGCGCAGGGGCGGCGGTTGGCGTATCACAAGAGCGAAGGGGCCGGTCCGACCATTGTTTTTCTGGGCGGTTTGAAATCGGATATGGAGGGCACCAAGGCCGTTCATCTTGAGGCTTGGTCGAAGGCACGGGGGCAGGCGTTCTTGCGGTTTGACTATTCCGGGCATGGAGAAAGCTCTGAGGCGTTCACAGACGGCTGCATTGGAGATTGGCACGAAGACACGCTGGCAGCGGTGGGTGCCTTGACCGAGGGGCCTTTGGTGGTCGTTGGGTCCTCGATGGGCGGTTGGCAGGCGCTGCTGCTGGCAAAGGCGTTGCCGGAGCGAATTGTTGGCATGGTGACCATCGCGGCAGCCCCGGATTTTACCGAGGACGGCTATTGGGCGTCCTTCTCAGATGCGCAGAAGGCAGCGCTGGAGGAGGTTGGGCATGTGGAATTGCCCTCGGACTATATGGAGCCTTACATCATCACAAAGCGTATGATCGAGGATGGCCGGCAGCGTCTGGTTCTGCGGGACGCGTTGGATCTGCCGTTTCCCGTTCGTTTTTTGCAGGGGACGGCTGATACGGCGGTGTCGACTGAAACAGCCGTACGCCTATTGGAGCATGCGACCGGACCGGATATGCGATTGTTGCTGGTCAAGGATGCGGATCATCGGTTCTCGGACGGGCCGTGCCTTGGCTTGATCGAGAAAGCCGTTCTCGACGTTTTGGGGGATGGGTGATGCGCTGGTTCGGATGGGTGCTGGGGCGAATTATACTGGCGCTGATTATAGTCGGGGGCCTGATTTATTGGTTCGGGCCGCGGGAAGAAGTGAACTTGGATCCCGAATTCGACCCCCGCAAGTTTGGCGAAGGTGTTCAGGTCTATTTTGAAAGCACGGAGTCCGCGTTTGACGATATCGTTCCCGGTGTCGAAAAACGTGTGATCTGGCAGGACGGATTCAAAGAGCAGCGGACACCCTATTCGGTGCTATATGTCCATGGTTTCTCGGCCAGTTCTGAAGAGATCCGCCCCGTGCCAGATAGGGTCGCTGATGCTCTGGGGGCCAATCTGGTATATGCACGCTTGCAAGGACATGGGCGCAGTGGGGCCGCGATGGGCGATGCGACCGCCTCTGGCTGGATGCAGGACATGGCCGAGGGGCTGGCGGCGGCCAAGGCCGTTGGGGAAAAGGTCGTGGTCATTTCGACATCGACCGGCGGCACGCTGGCGGCGGCGGCGGCTTTGAACCCGGCACTCAGCGAAGATGTCGCGGCAATGGTGTTTGTGTCGCCGAATTTCGGAGTGAATTCGACAGGGGCGTTCATACCCGGTCTGCCGTGGGCGCGGGATTGGTTGCCATTGTTGATGGGGCCGGAACGAGATGTATCCGGGCCAGATCCAGAAAAGAACAAGTACTGGACGGCCGTTTATCCGTGGGAGGCTGTGGTGCCGATGACAGTTCTGGTCGAAACGGTCTACGGTCTTGATTTCTCGCAAGCTTTGGTGCCAGCGCTGTTCTGGTTCTCGGATGATGATCAGGTCGTGCGCCCGGACAAGACCCACAAGGTGGCCGAGGCCTGGGGTGCGCCAGCAACGGTTGAGCTTGTCACGATGGGGCCTGAAGATGATCCGATGTCGCATGTGATTGCCGGTCGCCTGATGTCTCCGGACCAGACAGAGCCGACGGTGAATGGGATATTGGCGTGGTTGAAAACGCAGGGGATCGAATGACCCCTCCTTCAAGAGCATAGAGATGCGCAAGCCGGGCAGCATGTGGAGCCTTGAGACGCTGGGTCGTGTGCGTCTGTCCCGGCATTTCTTCATGCGCGATTTCCTGTACTCCGAGATCGGGAATTTCCATCAAAAACAGAACCTGCCTGAGAACCCGGATCTGGCCATCGAAACCGGCAGCGCCTTTTGCCAAACTTTGCTGGACCCGCTGGAGGAGACCTTTGGCCGGGTCGCGGTGCGCTCGGGCTATCGGTCGCCGTCCTTGAATGCCTTTGGCAACGAAAACCGCCTTAACTGTGCGCGCAACGACAATCCGCTGGAGTGTCATATCTGGGATTGGGGGCAGGGCAAGGCGCGGGTCGCTGGGGCATCTATCGTGATCCCCTGGTTTGCGGATCGCTACGCGCAGGGGCGGGACTGGCGTGATTTGGGCTGGTGGATGCATGATCATCTTGACTACTCCGAGATCTGGTTTTTCCCGAAACTCTGCGCATTCAATCTGGTGTGGCGTCCAAAGCCTCAACGCCGGATCGACAGCTATATCGCACCCAAAGGTTGCCTTTTACGACCGGGGGCCGAGCCGGGCGAAACGCTTTCAGCCCGTCAGAAACGCTATGCTGACTTCCCGCCATTCCGAGGAATCGCCTATCCATAAAGATTCACTTGCTGGGCTGATCCAAACCTTCCATCCTGATGAGAAGGAACGACTCGGATAACCGAGCAAAAGGAGGCCCCACTTGATTGAGCCGCTGGTGTTGTTGCCGGGTTTGATGTGTGATGCCCGGCTGTTTCATCCCCAAATTGATGCCTTTTCACGCCGCGGCGCCGTGGTCGTCTCGGCGATCAGCCGGGGGGAACGGATCGAAGAGATCGCCTCGGATTTGCTGGATCAGCTGCCTCATCGGTTCGCGCTGGCCGGGCACGGGCTGGGAGGCGTGGTGGCGTTGGAGCTTGTCCGTCGCGCCCCGGATCGGGTGTCGCGCCTGTGCCTGATCTCAACCGATGCGCAGGCCGACACACCGCAGATCGCGGCCGCGCGGGAGGATCTGATCATCGGCGCGCAGGCTGGTCGGCTTGAGGAGGTGATGCGGCAGGTTGTGGGGTCGGACACTCTGGCGCCGGGAACGCAGCGCATCCCTGTGTTGAATGACCTACTGGCGATGGCACTGGACTTGGGCCCAGAGGTGTTTGTTACCCAGATGCGTGCGCTACAGAGGCGCGCGGATCAGCAGGGCACGCTGCGCCGGATCAAAGCGCCCAGCCTGATCCTGTGTGGAAAACATGACCGGCTGACGCCCGAGCGCAAGCATGCCTTCATGGCGGACATGATCCCAAATGCAGTGATGCACATAATCGACGCGGCTGGATATCTGCCAACGCTGGAAGCGCCCGGGCAGGTGATCGACCTGATGCAAGCATGGCTGGATGAACCCTTGCGCATGGCCTAAGGGTAGAGCGCTGCGCGTTCCTCTTTGCTGATCACTGTCGGTGTCACGGCGGGTTCAAAACTCTCAGGATCAAAGAACGGCGTGTTTTTCCACCCGCCGGATAGTCTTGATTTGATCACGCGCCTAAGCAACCCAATTGCCGCCGGAGCCAGATTTTCGTGCTTTTGCTTGCCGTTGGGCCGAGGCACAAATCCACGAGTCGAGATCGGGCCAAGTCGTGCGCGATCGGCGATGCGCAATGCGATGAACCCCACAAAGGGAAATCTGGCGGTGCGTGGTGTCGTAGCCAAGGATGAGTTGCAGCATTTGGCATACCATCGCAGCATACCCTTCGGGCTTAGTGACATCGCCGCCAAATGTTCGGCGCCGCTGTCAATCGTGGCCTCGTCGGGGGCGATTTGAAACACCTCAACCGGGCCGGGGGCCGGGTCGGGTTGGCCGAAGTAAAGCTGGGCCGCACGGCAGTCGTGGCAAAAACATTCGGCATGGGTACCCAGACGCGCACCATCAGATGTGATGCGGCCTGTCAGTTTCCTGCAGGCGCAAGACAAAGGTGAGGTCAGACTCTGACGCCAAAGCCCTTACGCGACTTTGTTGCTGTTGGCCGCCCGACGACGCAGTTTGCGGCTGTTCTCGTTCATGAAGTCGATGACCAGTGGGCGGATATTGTCGCGCCAGCTGCGGCCAGCGAAGATGCCGTAATGCCCCGCACCGGGTTCGACATGGCTTGCTTTCTTGCTGTCCGGCAGACCGGTACACAGATCAAGCGCGGCGATACATTGTCCGGGGGCCGAGATATCGTCATTCGCGCCTTCAACGGTTTTCACGGCCACATCGGTGATTTTTCCCATATCCACCTTGTGCCCAGCGACGACAAATTCGTTCCGCCCGATCTCGCGGTTTTTGAAAATGCGTTCGACCGTGGAGAGGTAAAACTCGGCTGGCATATCCATGACAGCGAGGTATTCATCGTAGAAGCGGTTATGGGCGTCATGGTCCGAGGCTTCCCCCCGCATAACGCGCTGGATCTGATCCGTGAAGGCTGTGGAGTGGCGTTCGGCATTCATCGACATGAACGAAGCCAGCTGCAACAGGCCGGGATAAACCATCCGACCCACGCCTTTGTATTTGAAACCAACGCGCTGGATCATGGTCTCTTCCAACTGGCCCATCGTGACGCGGCGGCCAAAGTCGGTCACGTCAGTCGGCGTAGCGTCGGGATCGACCGGGCCACCGATCAGTGTCAGGGTGCTGGGTTGGGCCTTTGGTTCGACCTCCGCCAGATAGGCGGTCGCGGCCAGTGTCAGCGGCGCAGGTTGGCACACGGCGACCACATGGGTGTCCGGGCCAAGTTCCTTCATAAAATCGACAAGGTAGAGGGTGTAATCCTCGACATCGAACTTGCCAGCGGACACGGGGATATCGCGCGCATTATGCCAATCGGTGATGTAAACTTCGCAATTGACCAACAGGCTTTTGACGGTCGAGCGCAGCAATGTGGCGTAGTGACCGGACATCGGAGCCACCAAAAGTACCTTGCGAGGTTGCGTTTCGCGCCCGTTTACCTTGAAATGGAGAAGGTCCCCAAAGGGACGCTCCAGAACCGAGGTGACTTCGACCAGATGATCTTTGCCATCTTCACACGTGAACGTCCGGATGCCCCAATCGGGCTTCGCGACCATGCGTTGAAAGGTGCGCTCGGTCACTTCACCCCAGGCGGCCATCCAGCTGAATGCCGGGTTCGGAACCATCGAAAACAGCGGGTAGGAGGCCATCGCATTTGCCGTCGAACCAAGCCATTGGTTCGTATTGCGCATGGTTTCCATCAGATCGTAGGTCATCATGTAGCGCATCGAAGGATCCTCCGGAGTATCAACCTAAGAGTTCGGACCATTCGTCGCTTTGTCGACCAACGTCCGCGACGTTATTCTGCATAGCAGCGAGAGTAGGGGTGAATTGTTAAAATGACAACAAGTGAAGACAATACGGGCCAAGTTACCGAAGAACATATTGAACGCATTAAAGAAAATATGGAGAAGGTTGAGGCTCTCTCCAAGCGCCTGATCGAAGTCATGGCTTCGAAAAAGTCTCATGTCCCGGCATTGGACGGCCCGAATCAAGAGCTTTATGCACGTGCGGCAACGGCCTATTGGGCCGACGCCTTGCAGAATCCTGCCAAACTGCTGGAACAGCAGATCGAATACTGGGGCAAGTCCGTTTTGAACTTTGCCGAGGCTCAGCAGGCCCTGACCACAGGTGAAGTCGATGAAGACGAACCCAAACCCAAGGATAAACGCTTTTCCAACCCGCTTTGGGACACCAACCCCTATTTTCGCTTGATCCGCCAGCAGTACCAGACCAATGCCGAAGCGATCGCGCAGGCGGTGTCGTCGGTTGAGGACCTTGAAGAGAAGGACAAGCAGCGCCTTCAGTATTTCTCGCAGCAGATCATTGACCTGATGGCCCCCACCAATTTTCTGGCAACCAACCCCGATGCCTTGGAGAAAGCTGTCGAAACCGAGGGGCAATCCCTGATCCAAGGGCTTGAGAACCTCGTCTCGGACCTAGAGGCCAATGATGGTGAGCTTGTGGTCAAGCTTGCCGATGACAGTGCTTTCGAGGTTGGGGTCAATATTGCGACCAGCCCCGGTGATGTCGTGTATCGCAACCGTATGATGGAGCTGATCCAATACAAACCGGCAACCGAGACGGTGCATGAAACCCCCATCGTTCTATTCCCGCCATGGATCAACAAATTCTACATTCTCGACCTCAAAACCCAGAACAGCCTGATCAAATGGGTGACCGAGCAGGGGTACACGCTGTTTGTCGTCAGCTGGATAAATCCCGACTCCACCTACGCCGATGTGGGGATGGAAGACTATATTCAGGATGGGTTCCTGACTGCGATCGAGACGGTCAAGAAGATCTGCAAAGTAAAACAGGTCAACGCCGTTGGGTATTGCATTGCGGGCACGACGCTCAGCCTGACCCTGTCACTGCTCAAACAGCGCGGGGACAAATCGGTCAAGTCGGCGACCTTCTTTACGGCTCTGACCGATTTTGGCGATCAAGGAGAATTCACGCCGTTTTTGCAAAACGACTTTGTGGATGGGATCGAGGATCAGGTCGCCAAGGATGGCCTCCTCCGCGCATGGATTCTTGGGCGCACCATGTCATTCCTGCGTTCGCGCGACCTCATCTACACGCCAGCGATCCGCAGCTATATGATGGGCGAGACCCCTCCGGCCTTTGACCTGCTGTATTGGAACGGCGACGGCTCGAACCTTCCGGGGAAGATGGCGGTGCAGTATCTGCGCGGCCTGTGCCAGTACAACGAATTCGTGGGTGACGGCTTCGAGATGCTGGGCCACAAGCTGCATGTCAGGGATGTGGATGTCCCCCTCATGGCTATCACCTGCGAGACGGACCACATCGCCCGCTGGAAAGACTGCTATCGCGGTGTTCAGCAGATGGGGTCCAAGTCCAAAACGTTTGTCGTGTCAGAGTCCGGCCACATCGCCGGGATCGTGAACCCGCCCAGCAAGAAGAAATACGGACACTACACCAACCCTGATCTAAAATTGGATGCCGACGCCTGGTTGAAAGACGCTGACTTTCACGAAGGATCCTGGTGGCCGATGTGGGGCGCTTGGCTGAAGAAACGGTCTGGCAAGCAGGTTCCGGCGCGCGAAACGGGTGATTCGGAGCATCCGAGCCTGTGTCCGGCGCCTGGCAGCTATGTTTTGCTCAAGGCAAATCGCTGATTTCAAAATGAAACTTGATTTTTTCTGCATTGCAGCAAGAAAAAACTTGAAATGCTGCGATGCAGAAATCATATTGTCCTTAAGCCGATGGAAACCGGGGTGGGCCCGGTTCGGTGAAAAGGATTAGGACAATGGCAAAGACCCAAGACTTCACCGCGATCATGAAAGACGTCATGGGCGCGTTTCCGGTAGACACCACCGCAATGGAAGGTGCCTTCAAATCGACCGCAGCGCTGAACGAAAAGCTGTCGGGCGTTGCTCTGGACGCGGCTGAGAAATCGGCTGAAATCTCGAACAAATGGACCAAGGACACCCTGGCCAAGCTGACCGAGATGTCGAAAGCAAAGGCCGAGCCTGCTGACTACGCAAAAGCCGCAACCGACTTCGCAAGCGCGTCGGCCGAAGTTGCTGCTGAAAACCTGGCTGCTTTCGCTGAAATCGCGAAAAAAGTTCAGTCGGAAACCGTTGAGCTGCTGATGGCCGCTGGCAAAGACGCTGCTGAAGAAGCAACCGCAGCTGTCAAGAAAGCGACTTCTGAGGTGACGACTGCTGCCAAGAAAGCCGCAGCTGCCAAGTAAGAACGTCCGCGACGAGCATCTTATCCTCCCTATAGGTGCCATCGCGTTGGGCAGGTCGATTGACCTGCCCTTTCTTTTTGTGCTGCAGTCGCATAACCTCTGCTGCAACGCATCATCCTTGGGGAGGGTACAAGGTGTCGGACAAAGAAAAACCGCTGTTGATCAAGCGCTATGCCAGCCGCCGGCTGTATAACACCGAGACCAGCGACTACGTGACGCTCGAAGATATTGCGGGGTTCATCCGCGACGGGCGCGAAGTTCAGATCATTGATCTGAAGACGGGCGATGACCTGACCCGCCAGTACCTTTTGCAAATCATTGCCGAACATGAAAGCCGGGGCGAGAACGTTCTGCCGGTGAATGTCCTGAACGATCTGGTGCGCAGCTACATGGTGCCGGGTGGGGGCATGATGCCGCAATTCCTACAAAGCTCGTTCGACATGCTGCGCGAAAGCCAAAGCAAGATGATGGAGAACATGAACGCCATGAACCCGATGTCTCAGATGCCGGGTTTTGAGGCGATGCAGGCGCAGCAACAGGCGTTTCTAAAAGCGATGACTGGCGGGTTGTCCGGCAACTGGTCTGGCCCCGACAAAGAGGACGAGTCCGAGCCGAAAGAGGATCTGGACGACATCAAGAAGCAATTGGCCGAGTTGCAGCAGAAGCTTTCGAAACTGAACTAGAGGCATAAGCGATGCGCTGGCTGGTCCTGTGTGTCGCTATTTTGTGGTCGCAAGCCGTTTGGGCCGAAGGGCAGTTCTCTGAAAACTGGTCGGCGGTCTGTCGGTTGGGGACAGATACCGCTGCTGGATGTCAGGATATTCGGGCGCGTGAGATACTCGATGCGTCCGAGGCCCCTTGGCGCGCGATTGGTCGCGTCAACTACGCAGGGCGGGACCAACGATCTCATTGTACGGGCGTTCTGATCTCGGAAAACCATGTGTTGACGGCGGCGCATTGTCTCTACAATCGATCACGCAAACGCTGGATGCCACCTGAGAGTATTCTGTTTGCTGCCGGATACCAGCGGGGCGAGGCTGTCTCGGTTGCGCGGGCCGATGACTATATCTTGCCTGCAGGTCAGGATGTTTCAGCCGGATTTTCCGATCAACCCGACTTGGATTGGGCTATTCTGGTGCTGGACGCTCCGATCGGGGCCGAGGTCGGTTTCGTTAAGCCGGCAAATCAAGAGGTCGAGGCAGGCTTCGTCGCGGGCTATCCGGGGCTGAGGCCACATGTCTTGAGCCAGACAGAGACTTGCCCCATGCGTCCATATGCAGACCAAATGTTGCGTGGAATTTGCCCGGTGATGATGGGGGATTCCGGCGCGCCGCTGTTGGTGAAGACCTCGGACGGGCTGCGGGTTGCTGGTGTCCTGTCCCGCATTGCGCCGACCCCCGAAGGGATCGACGCGTTGTTCGTCTCAGTGCTTGGAGTTCAGGTGCCGTAAGCAGGAACCGGGCCGATCACCTCACCGACCGAGGCCAGCAGGATGTCGGCGATCACGTCCAGTTCCTCGCGCGTCAGGCGCACGGGCAGGCGCACGTCACAGGCTGTCATCAGCATGGCACGCGTTTGCGGAAGCTCGAACTGCTCAGGCAGGAACCGCCAGTTCCAGAAGGCGCGGGCATTGTCCTCGCTCATGCCAAAGACCTGAACCTTGACGCCGCGCGCCTCGGATGCGGCGGAAAAGGCGCGGATTTCACCCTCATCCATGCCGACCAGATTGAACTGAATCGAATCCGGCGCACGACGTTCGGGCGCAAGCGGGGCAGGGACGTCGATACAGTCCGAGCTGTTCAGACGTTCCGCAACATAATCGTGGTTCGCCAGCCCATCACGCACGCGGCGCGCCAGTTCCGGGATCTGGGGGCGGATCACTGCAGCGCTGAGGTTGCTCATCCGCAAATTATAAAGCGGCAGTTTGTTCTGCCAGCGGGCAAAGGCCTGCTCCAACTCGGGCGAGTTGTCGCCATGCGGGGTTTTGTGCTTCTTCCAGTTATGCTCGTAGGCCCCTGACATGATCACGGTGCGGGCCACCAGATCGGCATCGTCGGTGATCAGAATGCCACCTTCGCCGGCGTTGATCATCTTATAGGACTGGAACGAGAAGCAGCCGATCTTGCCGATGGTGCCGATGTTGCGCCCATGCCAAGTGGTGCCCAGCGAGTGCGCGGCATCCTCGATCACCGGGATATCGCGCGCGTCGCACAGCGCCATAATCGCATCCATATCCGAGGTATGGCCGCGCATATGGCTGATGATCACCGCTTGTACATCGTCCAGCTTGGCCTCGAAATCAGCCATGTCGATGCGGTAGTTCGGACCAACTTCGCACAGAACCGGAACGCAATCCGCATGCACGACTGAAGACGGCACAGCAGCGAAGGTAAAGCCTGGGATCAGAACCCGTGCATCCCGCGGCAGGCCCAGCGCCTTCAGCGACAGAAACAGAGCAGCCGAGCAGGACGAAACAGCCAATGCGTATTTCGTGCCTAGCAGCGCGGCGAACTCGGATTCCAGCAAAGCAACCGGCGCGTCTTGCGGCGCGGTGTAACGAAACAGGTCGCCTGACTGCATCAGGGCGTCAATTGCGTCTCGTGCGGCGGCGGGGATGGGTTCGGCGTCATGAACGTTGGGTGGCAGCGTCATATTTGGTTTTCCCGAATTCTAACTTTCACTTTATTAAATCAAGCGTGCCGCCCGTGCCAAGCCCCCAATCGCAAGATCGGCAAAATTTCACCAAATTGTCGTATTGAAAACGGGGGCTAGATCCCCAGCCGATCCCGCATCGCGTACCAGGTCATTGCCAGAACCAGCAGAGGGCTGCGCAGGGCCGGACCGCCGGGAAAGGGCAGGGCCGGGACGCGGGCCATAGTATCGAACCCTTCGGCCTGCCCTTGGATGGCCAATGCCATCAGCTGACCGGCATGTGTTGCGGTGCCGACGCCATGGCCGGAATAGCCGGAGGCGGACAGGATATTCGGCGCGACACGCGTTAGATAAGGCATCCGCCGCATTGTAATCGCCAGAGTACCGCCCCACGCGTAGTCGAGTTTGACGTCCCGCAGATGCGGAAAGATCTCGGTCATCGGTTTGCGCACGGTGGCCGAGATATCCGAAGGGAACCGGTAACCATAGCTTTCGCCTCCGCCAAACAGCAGGCGTCCGTCAGCGCTGAGGCGGAAGTAATTCACCACGAATTTTGTATCTGCAACGGCGACATCCTGCGTCAGCACATGTGCGGCCTCATCCCCAAGCGGCTCCGTCGCGGCGATGAAGTTGTTGATCGGCATCACCCGCGCCGCGACCTGCCGGTTCAGCGTTCCAAGGTATCCGTTGCAAGCCAGAATGACGTGTTGGGCGCGGACATTCCCACCTTCGGTAAGAACAGTGGCCGGGTCGCCTTGTTCGATCCCTGTCACCTCGGTGCCTTCAAAAATACGCACGCCTGCGGCCTCAGCGGCACGGGCCAGGCCGAGCGCATAGTTCAACGGGTGCAGATGCGACGCCCCCATATCCAGATACCCACCCTTGTAAGCGGGTGAGGGGCAGAGGGCTTGGCCTGCCTCTTCATCCAGCAGCTCGATCTGATCGTAGCCGTAGCGGTCCGACAAATGCGCGGCATGGGCGTGCAGATCGCTGCGCTCGGAAGCTGACAGACCTAGGTTGGCGATACCGGGCTTCAGGTCGCAGTCAATTTTGTGTTTTTTAATCAGAGATTTGACCAAGATCTTCGCATCCTCGGCCAGTTCCCAAAGCTTGGCAGCGTCGTCCTGCCCGACGAGCCGCTCCAGATCCTCCTGGTCCATGCGCTGGGCGCTGCCCAACTGGCCGCCATTGCGGCCTGATGCGCCAAACCCAACACGGTTCGCCTCAAGCAGGACAACGTCCATCCCGGCCTCGGCCAGATGCAGCGCAGCGGACAAACCAGTATAGCCGCCACCGACGATGCACACATCGGCGCGCGTTTCGCCCTTGAACTCAGGGAACCGCGCGAGAGGATTGGCTGTCGCGGCATACCAGCTTGCCGGATACTCGGCTTTGCTATCGTTGGAATAGAGAAGGTTCATCCCTGGCGACCCCAAAAGGCTCAGACGTTCAGCAAGAGATGTTCCCGTTCCCACGGAGAGATCACCTGCAGAAACTCTTCATACTCGGCCCGTTTGACGATGCCGTAGACGCGGGCGAATTCGGGGCCCAAAATCTCATGCAACTCAGTGGCTCCGTCAAACAGGTCCAGAGCATTCCCCATCACCTGCGGGATATCGCCTTCGCCCTCGTAGGCGTCACCGTAGAACTGACGGCGCGGACGTTCCTGCTGGACCAGACCCAGATAGCCACAGGCCAGTGACAGCGCGATCCCGAGATACGGGTTGCAGTCCATCCCGGCGATGCGGTTCTCCACGCGTCGCGCCTCAGGGCCCGACAGCGGCACCCGGATACCCGTGGTGCGATTGTCCCGCGCCCATTCCAGATTGATCGGCGCGGCATGGTCTTTCACGTATCGGCGGTACGAGTTCACATAGGGTGCCATCACGGCGAGACCGGCGGGCAGGTGGGTCTGCAGGCCCGCGATGAAGTGATAGAACGCGTCCGTCTCACCGCCTTGCGGTCCGGAGAAGATGTTCTGCCCGGTCTCAATGTCGATGATCGAATGGTGGATGTGCATGGCCGAACCCGGCTCATCCTCAATCGGTTTCGCCATGAAGGTCGCGAAGCAATTGTGGCGCAGCGCGGCCTCGCGGATCAGGCGCTTGAAGTAGAAGACCTCGTCCGCCAGTTTCACCGGATTACCGTGGCGCAGGTTGATCTCAAGCTGGCCTGCGCCGCCTTCCTGAGTGATCCCGTCGATCTCAAACCCCTGATGTTCGGCGAAATCATAGATGTCGTCGATCACCGGGCCGAATTCGTCCACGGCTGTCATGGAATAGGCCTGACGCGCGGCGGCAGGACGGCCCGAGCGGCCCATCATCGGCTCAATCGACTGTGCCGGGTCAACGTTGCGGGCGACCAAAAAGAACTCCATCTCGGGGGCGACCACAGGTTTCCAGCCCTTATCGTGATAGAGCTGCACGACACGCTTCAGCACGTTGCGCGGGCTGTAGGGGATCGGGTTGTCGTCGCGGTCATAGGCGTCGTGGATCACCTGCAACGTCCAGTCGCCGGTCCAAGGCGCAGCCGACGTGGTCGAGAAATCCGGCTTCAGGATCATGTCGCGTTCAATGAATCCGTCCTCACCGGCGGCTTCACCCCAGCCGCCCGTAATCGTCTGGTAGAAGATACTGTCAGGCAGGTGGAAATAGGATTGCCGCGCGAATTTCGATGCGGGAACGGCCTTGCCTCGGGCAATGCCCGGCAGGTCCGAGATGATGCACTCGACCTCATCCAGCCGATGTCCGGCGATGTAGTCCTGTGCGGCCTGCGGTGCTGCGTCTGTCCAATCGGCCATCAGGCCCTCGCTTTCTTCAGAAAATCCGCCATGATCTGCGCGATCCGGGCATTGTGATCCGGTGCTGTTTGTCTGTTCGCTGCGGCTTGCATGAGGTCATCAGGCACCAACCCTTTGCCGCGCGCGCGCATCAGGCCCGAGACGAAATCGTTGGAAAATTCAGGGTGGGCTTGCACGGTCCAGATCTGATCACCATAGCGCAGCATGGCGTTTTGGCAGAAGTCGTTGCTGCCGATCACCTCGGCCCCGTCCGGCACGGCCACGACCTGATCCTGATGCCAGGCGTTCAGCCAGACGTTATCGCCATCGAAGTCATATTCGGTCCGCCCAACCGACCAACCACCTTGGTATTTTTCGACCTTGCCGCCCAGCGCCTGCGCGATGATCTGATGGCCAAAGCACACGCCTACCAGCGGCTTGCCGCTTTGATGAATCTGGCGGATCAGGTCCTCAAGCGGGGGAATCCATGGCAGGTCCTCATAGGCCCCGTAGCGAGAGCCTGTAATCAGCCAGCCATCCGCGTCTTCTGCGCTGTCGGGGAAGATCCCGTCAACGACCGCGAACGTTTTGAATTCAAAGCCATGTCCGTCCAGCAATGCTGGGAACAGAGAGTCATAGTCCCCGAAATCCTGCATGAGCGCATCAGGGGTGTGGCCAGTTTGTAGAATGCCGATTTTCATAAGTCACCGAATTTGATCAAATTCAGAAATACCCGAGAGCGGGCCTTCGGGCAAGGGGTCACACGGCCTCGAGATAGCTTAGCCAGTGTTCGTCTTCGGGGCGGTCTGCAAAACGTGCAATTTCCTGCCGTTTGGTCATCGCCAGATTGCGGATCAATTCCGATGGGAAAAGCCGGGTTATGATCGGGTCACTCTCGAACAGGTCGATGGCGGCGGCCCAGTTGCCAGCAAGCTGAGGCAGACCGTCAATTTCATAAGCATTGCCCGAGATCGGGGCAGGGGGCACCATGCCGTCCTCGATACCGACCAGCGCCGCGCCCAGAACGGCACTCAGCATCAGGTAAGGGTTGATGTCGCCACCAGCCACGCGGTGCTCGATACGTCGGGCCACCGGGGCACCGCCCGGAATACGGATGGCAGCGGTTCTGTTTTCGTAGGCCCAGCTTGCACCGGTGGGCGCATGCGCGCTGGGCACTAGCCGTGCGTATGAATTCCCATGAGGGGCAAAGATCAGAGTGCTGGCGGGCATGGCGGCGAGGCACCCGGCCACTGCTGAGCGCAGCAGGTCGGTGCCCTCGGGCCCGCCATCGTCGAAGATGTTCCGCCCGTCTTGGTCCAGGACCGAGAAATGCACATGCATGCCGTTTCCCGCGTCCTCAGCATAGGGTTTCGTCATGAAGGTCGCGGCAAAGCCGTGTTTGCGGGCCAAACCACGCGTCAACGCTTTGAAAAGCCACGTATCATCGGCGCAGCGCATGGCGTCTTGATGATTGAGGTTGATCTCGAACTGGCCGATCCCGCTTTCGGATATTGCAGTTTGCGCGGGGATGCCCATTGCAGCGCACCCGTCATAGAGGTCGGTGAAGAACGCCTCGAACGCGTCCATTTCAGCGACGGAAAGAACCGCCTCGTCCGTCAGGCGGCGACCAGTGATGGGGTTGAGGGGCGGTAACGGTTGGGGGCCGGACGCGTCAACAAGGGTGAATTCCAACTCGGTCGCCGCAACGACTGACCAGCCGCGCTGCGCGTATCGCGACAGCACGGAGGCTAGCGCATGGCGCGGGTCGCCCGCAAACGGAACGCCGTCGTCGTCATAGAGGCTCATGGGAACCAGGGCGGTCGATGTTTCCAACCATGGCACTGGCACAGCCCCGCGCTCGGTCGGAAGCAGGATGCCATCGGCGTCACCGGTTTCGAACACGAGGGGGCTTCCGTCGATATCCGCGCCCCATAGATCGACATTCAACGCTGAGAACGGCATGCGCACGGCACCCTTGCTCAGCTTGTCGGCATAGGAAGGCGGGACACGTTTGCCACGCATCTGACCGTTCAGGTCGCAGGCGGCAACGCGGAAATTGTGCAAGGCGTTCAGGTCCATTGGGGCGGTAGCTCCTCTCGGTTATCCGAGATGTAGCGAAGCCAAACGGCCTTGTCACGAAATTTGATCAAATTTCAGAGGTGGAAAAAGGCGTCGGCACAAATTGCGCCGACGCCACGTGTTTTAGGATTAGACGAACGTTACGCCGTTTTCCGCCATGGGCAGGGTCGTGACCTTCACGCCCGAAAGAGCGCGAATGGCATTCGCCAGGGCCGGGGCGGACGGCGGTGTGCCCGGCTCGCCCACGCCCGTGGGCGCTTCGGCTGACGGAACTATATGGACGTCAATCGCCTGGATATCACCGATCCGCAGAGGCTCGTAATCCGGGAAGTTGAACTGGTCTACCGCGCCGCTGGTCAGCGTGATCTGGTCGCGCATGACGTGACCAATGCCATAGCCGACACCACCTTCGATCTGTGCTTTGACCACATCGGGGTTCACCGCGATGCCGCAATCAACGGCACAGGTGACTTTTTCGATGCGAACTCCGCTATCCAAATCGCCGGACACCTCGACTACTTCGGCCACATAAGAGCCAAAGGACTTGTGGACCGCGATCCCCTGCGCGCGCCCGGCTGGAGCGTTGCCCCATCCGGCCTTCTCAATCGCCAGATTCAGAACTCCGGCCTTGCGGGCCTGATCTGCGTTGCTGTCATCGCTCAGATGCGCCAGGCGGAACTCGACCGGGTCGCGACCAGCGGCCTCGGCGGCCAGATCCATCATGGTCTCCATCGCATAGCCCGTGTGGGTGTGCCCGACCGAGCGCCACCACAATACAGTCGTCGCTTTCGGTGTATCCGTCAGACCTACGGCCATGCCGGGGATGGCGTAGGGGCTGTCAGAAACCCCTTCGACCGAGCTGTGGTCGATGCCGTCATGCACCAGAACGGCTTCAAACGGCGTACCTTTGATAACCGATTGACCAGCGATCTGATGGTGCCATCCGACGATGTTTCCTTCACCGTCCAGACCGACGCGCACTTTGTGACCAAAGGCAGGTCGGTAGTAACCGCTGCGAATGTCATCTTCACGTGTCCAGACCAGTTTGACTGGGCGAGAGCGGTCGGTGACCACGAAGGCCAGTGCGGCTTCGACCTGATAATCCGCATCAGGTGTTGCGCGGCGGCCAAAGGACCCGCCGGCCAGCATCGTATTGATATGGATCTTTTCGGCCGGAAGCTCGAAGATCTGCTGGTAGGCCATGTGAGGGCCAGTTGGCATCTGCGCGCCATCATGCAGGACAATGTCGCCCTCTGCAGTCTGTTCGATGGTGCAGTTCAGCGGCTCCATCGGCGCATGGGCCAGAAGCGGGAAGTAGAAGGTCCGCTCAACCACCGTGTCGGCGCCGTCGATGGCGGCAGAGACGGCTGTAAAATCAGCCTTGTTGACGTTGTAGGTCGGCTCGGCATCGAGCGCGTCCATGATCTCGGCCTTGATCTGATCCGAGTCGCGGGTTTCAGCGCCCGACATATCCCATTCGACCTCAAGCGCATCACGCGCCTGAATCGCGGCCCAGGTATTTTCCGCGTAGACGGCGACACCCGCTTGATTGGGCAGAACCGCAGCACTGATGTAGCCTTTGACCTCTTCCGAGGCGCTATCGTCAAACCCTAGCGCAATTCCGCCTTTGGATTCGGGGCGTTTGATCATGGCGATCATCTGGTTGGGCAGGTGGACGTCCATGGCATACATGGCCTGACCATTGCCCTTGATCGCCGAATCCTTACGCCGAACGGCTTCGTTTCCGATCAGGCGGAACTCGGAGGGGTCCTTCAGGCGTGGCTCGGCCGGGGCGTCCAGCTGAGCGGCTGCGGCCACGAATTCGGCAATCGGAGCGGACTTGTCGCCGGATTTGACAATGCCTTCTTCGATTGTGATGCCCGATGCGTCGACGCCCCAGCTTTGGGCTGCCGCATTGATGAGCATCTCGCGTGCGGCAGCACCGGCTTGACGGTATTGCAGCCACGAATTCGCCATCGCGGTCGAGCCGCCCGTGCCCTGGAATGGGCCGAACAGCAGGTTGTTGTAGACGTTGGGATCAGAAGGCGCGAATTCGTATTCGATCTGGTCCATCGTCAGGCCGATTTCTTCGGCGATGAGCGTGGGCAGGCCGGTCGCAGGGCCCTGACCCTTCTCAAAGTGCTTGACGATGGCAGTTACGGTGCCATCCGCGTCGATCTTCACGAAGGGGTTGAACTGGGCGGTCTCGGATGAAGCCGCCGCCAGTGCGCCATCTGGACGCGCGCCAACCAGCAGGACGGCACCAGCAGCTGCTGCGCCTTTCAGAAATCCACGGCGAGAGGTGTTGATGGTCATGGATCAGGCCTCCAGAATTTCAGATGCGCGCTGGATACCGGCGCGGATACGTTGATAGGTGGCACAGCGGCAGGCATTGCCGTACATGTATGCGTCGATCTCTTCAGCGCTGGGCTTGGGGTTCTCAGCCAGCAGGCCAACGGCCGACATTACTTGACCCGACTGGCAGTAGCCGCACTGTACCACGTCTAGCTCGACCCAGGCCTGTTGGACAGCTGCGCCGATCTTGTCCTCACCGACGGCTTCGATTGTGGTGATCTCGGCGTCTTCGACGTCTTCGATATAGGTCTGACACGAGCGGACGGGCTCGCCATTCAGATGCACAGTGCAGGCGCCGCAAGACGCGACGCCGCACCCGAATTTGGTTCCGGTGAGCTTCAGCTCATCCCGGATCACCCAGAGCAAGGGCGTGCCGGGTTCGGCGTCGACAGTATGCGTCTCGCCGTTCAGTTTCAGATTGATGGCCATGAGGGGATACTCCGTGTTGGCTTGCTACCTGAGTCGGTAAACTGGCGGGTTTACATGTGGCACAGAAAGTCGCGTCTGTAAACTCCCGCGTTTACCTAGTGTTTGACCCGATGCTGTCAATGGGTCTATAGCAATGACATGAATGAGATCAGCGCGCCCAATGCGTCCAAATATGCACAGATCATCGAAGCTGCCGTGGCCGAATTCCAGGAAAAGGGGTTTGCGGCGGCCAGCATGGATCGTATTTCGCGCCAGGCCGAGGTGTCCAAGCGGACGCTCTATAAGTATTTTGAAAGCAAGGAAAATCTTTTCCGCTCAATCGTGACGGAACTTTCCAGTCGCTTTGCAGAGGTGCTTGAGATCAGGTACGAAAAAGGGCGCGATGTTCGTGAACAACTGACTGAGCTGGCCTGGGCCGAGGGGCGCATTCTGATGCTGCCGGATGTGATGGCGATGTCCCGCATGGTGATCAGCGAAATCCTGCGCAACCCTACCTTGGCTGAACAAGCGCAGGGCAAGCTGGACAAGACGGCCTCGTTCATCGATATGCTGCGGGAAGCCGCCGCAGACGGGCAACTGAAGATCGACGACCCCGAACAGGCTGGGCGCGAATTCATCGGCCTGATCAAGGCGCGGGCGTTCTGGCCGCTGTTGTTCTCAGGCACGGTTCTCAGCCATGAGGAAATGGCGGACACAATCAACAACAGCGTCGAGATGATGATGCGCAGATACGGCCCGGACACCGCGTAGCGTTCAGCGCCACTGGACGGACAAACCCGCCCCTACATACCGTTGCGAGGGATCACGTGATTCCATTCCGTTTTGAAGAACAAAGTGTCTCCGTCCCAGCATTCGACCCTGGCGTTCAGCACGAAATCGGTTGCCGTGGCCGTCTGCCGGGACCAGGTCTTGATACGTGCATCCCAGTCTGCACGCTCAAAGCGGGTTTCCTGGCGCATTGTCGCGATCGCGGATAGGGGATCATCGGGCAGAATGGAGTAGATCCGCTCGGATGTGTCGGAAATCTCGGTCCCTGTTTCGAGCACTTTCTTTGATGACGGTCCCATGACGCCGCCACCGATGAAGACGCGCTCCGTCAGCCTGCCGGTGTGGGCGTCCCGTGTCAGCGTCGTCTCGGCCCCGCCCTGACCTCTAGTCGAGGTCTCGGGCACCGAACCCGGTGCCGGAACCGGAAAGTCCCGAGGGGCCGGCGCATCTGGTGCATTGGTGCGAACGGGCAACGACAAGGCCGAGGAGCCGGGCACGACAGTCGCGCAAACCGGGTTCGGCGCGGGCCACAGGATCGGCCAATAGGCGGTCGCAAGCTGCACCATGATCCGGTGACCGAAAGGAACGTTGTAGCCGATGGCGTGCAACTGGATCGAGATCTCCATCTCTTCTCCGGGCACGACCGTGGTTGGTTTTGTGTCGCTGTCGCGGTGCATCAGGTTGAAGAACCCGCGTGAGATCAGGGTCTGCGAGCCGTCGGGGGCCTCATCAATCAGCAAGGCCGCGACAAAGGCTTGAGGTTGGTCGACACTGACCCGTAGCGCGATTTCAGGTTGGCCCAGAATGTCCAGCGATGACTCCAGCGAGGCACTGCGGAACACCATCGCCCCAGCGGCGTCGATCCGACAATCCAGAGGCAAATCGCCCGGAATACCAAAGGAACACATGACCCCACCGGCCGAGCCGAACGTCTGCGGCGAGGTGATCTGCATTGGCGAGCCTGTTTGCGCCTGTGCGTCCAGCGACCCCGCGTTCAGCCAATAGGTCTCGTTCGACACATTGGGTGAGGGCCAGCTGGGCTCCTCGACCCAGCGCCCGGGGCGGTGCGGTTGCGTTCCAGCGGGGCGCATGCTGTCCATCATGTACAGGTGCAGCGGTGGCTCCTCCTCGATCCCGGTGTCGATCCCCTTCAGCCAATAGTCCCAGAACCGCAGCACCTCGGCGATGAAATCGACCTGAGGGGTGGGCTTGCCCTCATGCGGGTAGAGATGAGACCACGGGCCCATCATCACCTTGACCGGCACGTTCAGGTGTTCCGAGATCCGGAACGGCGTGTCGCGATAAAGATCGGCCCAGCCGCCGAAATAGTAGACGGGCACGTTGATTGCGTCATAGTCCTCGCAGATCGAGCCGCGTCGCCACATCTCGTCATGGGTCTGATGTTCCAGCCACATGGCGGGCCAGAACTCCATCGCCTCAAGCCGTTCCCGCCAGAGGTCGCGCCACTTGTCCTCACCCACGATTTCAGGGTCGGGCGGGAAGGCATTCAGCAATTGCATGATCGAGCCCCACCAGAAATTGTCGCCAGCCAGCACGCCTCCGTAGAAATGGATGTCCTCGCGCCAGCGGTCGTCGCAGCCCATCACCGGCGCGATGGCTTTCAGCGCAGGGGGGCGTTTGGCTGCAACCTGAAACGAGTTGTAGGCCCCCCAGCTCTTGCCAAACATGCCGACATTGCCGTCGCACCACGGCTGTTCGGCCAGCCATGCGATGACATCAACCCCGTCCTGGGTTTCCTGGTGCGAGTATTCATCCTCGGCCAGCCCACCGCTATCGCCGTTGCCGCGAATATCCACCCGGATTGAGGCATAGCCCGCCTCGGCAAAGCGCGGATGCATGGTTTCATCGCGAAGGCGCGTGCGGTCTCGGCGACGATAAGGGATGTATTCCAACAGGCAGGGTACCGGATTCTCGTGCGCATTGGGCGGCAACCACAGACGCGCGGCTAATTGCGTGCCGTCGGGCATCGGAATCCAGATGGTTTCGATCACCTCTACGCTATTCATTGCCGGGTCCTTCCTGTTGTTTTGGCTTGTGTTTCTCTCAAGCACCTGTGTCGCGTCGCCGCGTTTGGTCGTATGAAACGCACAACCCGTTCAGCGCGCAAGCGAATAGGAGGCTTCGGGCCGCAAAATGTGACTCAAGTTTGCCGTTCCGCTGTGATAGCCACACGCAGGCACAGACCGGGATTTGTCAGGTGACAGAGAATAACGTGAAGAACTTGGACCGAGCAGCGCGCTTAAGCGTGGCGCCCATGATGGATTGGACCGACCGTCATTGCCGATTTCTGCATCGTCTGCTGAGTGAGCAGGTGTTGCTTTACACCGAGATGGTTACCGCGCCCGCGCTGGTGCGCGGTGGGGCGTTGTATCTGTTGGACTATAGCCCGCAGGAACATCCCGTTGCGCTGCAGCTTGGCGGTTCGGACCCCGAGGAACTGGCGCATGCGGCCCGGCTAGGGGCCGAGGCCGGGTATGATGAGATCAACCTGAATTGTGGCTGCCCCTCGGACCGGGTGCAATCGGGCACGTTTGGGGCTGTGTTGATGAAAGACCCTGCGCGGGTTGCCGATTGCGTGGCCGCCATGCGTGAGGCTGTTTCGGTCGATGTGACCGTCAAATGCCGGATTGGCGTGGATGATCAGGAACCGCGCGACGTGCTGCCGGACTTTCTGGACAAGATACAGCAGGCTGGGTGCCGACGGGTGACGATCCACGCGCGCAAGGCGTGGCTGCAGGGGCTCAGCCCGAAAGAGAACCGCGATATCCCTCCACTGGACTATGACCTCGTTCATCAGATGAAGGCCGATTTCGCGGATCTCCACATCTCGATCAATGGCGGCATCACCTCGTTGGACGAGGCGCATACGCATCTAGAGGCCGGGCTGGACGGGGTGATGATTGGACGGGCGGCCTATCATCAGCCTTCTGACATCCTCTCTGAAGCGGATATGCGAATTTACCAGAGCGGCAACGCTCGGGACCCGATCGACGTGGCTCGTCAAATGGTGCCCTATATCGAGCAGCACCTTGTCAACGGAGGGCGTTTGCACCAGATCACGCGGCATATGCTCGGCCTCTTTGCCGGTCGCCCCGGCGCACGGGCCTGGCGGCGCGCGCTGTCGGAAGGGGCGGTGCGGGATGGGGCAGGGCCCGAAGTGATGCTGAAGGCCCTCGATCACGTGGCGCCTCTGGCCGAGGTTTGAACGAATGAAGCCCGGTCTATGACCGGTTTGGGGGAAAGATGCCCGAGACGATGTTGCTGGCCCAGATGCTGGGCCTTTTGCTTGTAATTGGCGCACTTGCGGGCGTTCTGGCGGGGCTGCTTGGCGTTGGCGGAGGCATCGTGCTTGTGCCCGCGTTTTTCTATGCGTTCCAAACGCTTGGATATGGTGGGCCGCAGTTGATGCAGCTGTGTCTGGCGACCTCGCTGGCGACGATCATCGTAACCTCGATCCGGTCGGTGCTGGCCCACAACAAGAAGGGCGCCGTGGATTGGCAGATCCTGCGTGGATGGGGGGCGGGTATTGTCGTGGGGGCGATTATTGGCGTGCTGGTCGCCTCGGCCCTGCGGACAGAGGCCCTGCAGGCGCTGTTCGGCGTTTTGGGCATGGTGATTGGTGCGTATCTGGGTTTTGGCCGTTCGGAATGGCGCTTGGGGGATGCGATGCCCAAGGGGATCAAGCGCGCGGTTCTTTCCCCATCCGTAGGCTTCCTGTCGGTACTTATGGGAATCGGTGGTGGCAGTTTCGGCGTCCCCCTCATGAGCCTCTACAACACGCCCATCCACCGGGCCGTGGCAACTGCTGCAGGGTTCGGAGTGATCATTGCCGTGCCATCTGTATTGGGTTTTCTCTTTCTGGAGATTGCCCCTGAACACAGGCCTCCGCTGACGATCGGGGCCGTGAACCTGGTGGCCTTCGGGATAGTAGTCGCGATGACGATGATCACCGCCCCGTGGGGCGTTAAACTCGCTCATGCGATGGACCCGAAGCCGCTCAAGAGGGTCTTTGCACTGTTCCTAACACTGGTCGCGTTGAACATGCTGCGGAAGGCGTTGGGATGGTAGAGGATTTCTGGGCGAAGGGTTGGGTCAAATTTCCGTTCGACCCGGCTCTGGCGGAATGGGTTGAGCAGGTTCTGCCCGCCGCTCTGCAGTCGGTCACGGCCCCTGAACATGCCGAATGGCTGGATTGCGAGGGCACATGGTTTGTTGGTGTCGACGCCTTGCCCAATGATGAACTGGGCAAAGTAGGGGCGTCAAATCCGCTGTCCGGGTTGGCTTTGGATTTCATCTCCGCGCATCTGGGCGCACTGCCGCTGCATCCCGGGCAGGTGTCGATCATCTATCCGGGCTATCCTCGCCCTCGGAAGGGTGAAAGCGAGGCCGCCGGGCGCTACAGGCACAATCGCGACGCGGCCCATGTGGATGGGTTGCGACCTATGGGTCCGGATCGCCGCCGTCGCGTGGATGAACCGCATGCGTGGATTTTGGGCATTCCCCTGTCGGAAGCCAGCCCCGATGCCTCGCCGATGGTGTTGTGGGAAGGTAGTCATATCCCAATGGGCGAGGCCTTTAGAGCGGCTTTTGCGGATCAGTCCCAGACCGATCTGAGCAAGGTCGACATCACCGATATCTATCAAGCGACCCGCCGCGAGGTGTTCGAGACCTGCCCAAGGATCGAATTGCCTGCCAAACCTGGCGAAGCCTATCTGCTGCACCGCCATTGCCTTCACGGAGTCGCGCCATGGCCAGATGGGGCGACCGCCGGGCCTGATGGACGGATGATTGCCTATTTCCGCCCCGAATGCGCCAACGGCGTCGCGGAATGGATTGAAACACGCTGATGTCTCGTGAGGGAAACGGTTCCCCCGAATTACCCCAGCGGACCACGCCCACATCTGCCCGTTTCGCAACTTGTGGGCTTCAAAACCCGACCTGTCACGAAAAATGACGTAGGGTCACTTTGCGATAAGTTTATTGATTGCTGAGTCAATGAATATACAACGGAAGGCGTTTTCTTCGTCGTTCCGGCTGAAAACTCTTTAGCCAGACCGTGCCGCTGCGGGTCGCCACTCACTCACGGAACCGGCTTTCGCCTCGCATTTTTCGAGGCGTGCGTCCGGCCCGCAGCAGGCACACTTAATTGATTGGTTCTTAATGTCTTTCAAAAGCTTTCTACGACGCTTTTCCAAGCTGCAAGATCACGCGCAACCCGTGACTGTCGATACCAAGATGGAACGGCCTGCAAAACATCCAAGAACCAGCCGGTCCGAATACTCAGACCTGTTCAAGGCTGAACTCGCGACCCGACAACAGGGCAGGTGTGACAAATCAAAGGATGAAACCAGCCCGGTGGACTGAGCGGTCAGCTTTTCAGGCGGGCCGAACGCCCGCCGCGCCGTTTGGCAAGGCGTGGTTTGCGGGCGGGCAGAGCCTCCATGATTTCGGCGCGTTCGCTGCTGTCCATGCGGGACCAACGCGCGATCTCATCAAGGGTGCGGTAACAGCCGGTGCAAATCTGTTCTGTCGGGTGGACAACACAGATTCGTACACAGGGGCTTTCGACCTCATCGCGCTGCCAAACCATGTTCGTCATTCGTGGTCTCCGACCCGTTACAAAAAGCGCAGCCTGTCCAGCGCTCCCTGCAAGATATACCCTGCTGCAACGTGATCAATAACCTGTCCGCGACGTTTTCGTGTCGTATCCGCCTCTAAAAGTGCCTTTTCTGCCGCAACTGTGCTCAGACGCTCGTCCCAAAAGCCGATGGGGCAGTCGGTCAGACGGGTTAAGTTGCGGGCAAAGGCACGGGTAGATTGGCAACGGGGGCCTTCGGAACCGTCCATGTTTTTTGGTAGCCCGAGGATGACGCCGCCTATCTCGCGATCCTTGATCAACTCAAGCAAGCGCGCGGAATCGACGGTGAATTTCTTGCGGCGCACGGTCTCCAGAGGGCTGGCCACCCCGCGCATCCGGTCCGAGACCGCCACGCCGATGGTCTTTTCACCCAGATCCAGCCCCATAAGCGCCGTCATCGGCGACAGGGAAGCGGCGAAACCCTCAAAATCGTCATGGATCATTGGGCAATACCGGCTTGCAGGGCGGCTGCGTCGATCATCTCAAGCGCCTCGGGGTTGTCGGCAAAGAGGATCTCGGCTTCGTCGCGAATATCTATTGCACGCTGGGCCTGACCCAAAACGCCAAGCGCCGCGATCAGGCGCGCCCAGTCCTGAGGAGGACCGCCCTCAGTCGCCAGGCGATCAGACAGACGGTCAACCATGCCTTGGATCATCTCTTGCCGTTCTTCCGGGGTCATCTCGGCTGCGGCGGCGACATCGTCCTGACTTGGGCCGGGCTGCCCCAATGAGCTGGGGTCTGGGCCGTTGAAAACCCCCGCGCGAAAGGCAAGCTCATCCAATTGGGCGCGAATGGCATCACCCCAGGGTGCGCCCGCTGGCGCATCCCGCGCGGTGTCGACCCAGACACGATAGGCGAGGTCGGGACGTCCGGTCTGGGCCAGCATCTGCCCCCAGTAGTAGCGCGCCGGGCCGTGTCGGGGATCACGTTCAAGCGCGGCGGCCAGAACTTGCTCGGCCTCGGGCGAGATGTAGCCGCCTGCTGCAAGGATCATCTTTTCCGCCAGATCCGAGTAATCATCGGCTGTTGCCGCCTGACCCGAAAGTTCAATAACGCGTTGCTGCGCGGCATAAGCAGCCTTGAAGTTCCCAGCATTGGCTTCGTGCTGTGTCAGCAGGATATGCCCTTGCAGGTCGTTCGGCCGGGCCGCCACTGTGTCGCGCAATTGCTGGAGTAGCGTTGCATAGCTTTCTTCCAGTTGTCGCGGCTGTGGCGAGGTGGCGAGGGCTTCGGCTGCTTCCTGCGCCGGGCGGTTCGACCGGACCTCCTCGGCCAGTGCCAGTCGCGCGGTCAGGGGTTGGTCGGGCAGGCCGACGGCACCGGTTCGACTGTACATCGCCAGCGCGCCGCCGATCACGACCAGCAACACGATCGCGATGGCGAGGACGGAAACCCTGCGCGACGGGCCCGAACCCACCCGATCGCCCTGCATCTGGGCGTCCGCGGCCAAAATGCGGCGTGAAATCTCGGTGCGGACCCTTTCGGCATCGGCTTCGCCAATGACACCACGGGCCAGATCACGGTCCACACCGGCCAGTTGTTCGCGGTAGACGCGCAGATCGTAGGCCGCGGTTGGCTCGTCCGCGCGGCGGCCGCGCAAAAGCGTGTAGCCGAGGAACCCTGCGACCAGCAGCGCGATCAGACATGAAATGACCCAGAACGTCATGCTCTCTCCTGAAATTCTGCCCTGACTTAGACCTGCGGGCCGCCTAAAAAAAGGGACAAATGGCCGCGAATGTGCCACATGTCGCAATAGTGCTATATTGCGGCGTTGACCGGCGTGGATATACCCGGTCGACGCGGCATACCTGCGCCAATCACCGAACCGGATGGATTCGCTTATGAAACACTATTCAGCCTTTGCTGTCGCGCGCGAAGCGTTGCGCTATCACACCGGATGGGAGCGCGCATGGCGCTCGCCTGAGCCGAAGAAAAAATACGACGTGATCATCGTCGGTGCCGGGGGGCATGGTCTGGCGACCGCCTACTACCTTGGTAAAAACTACGGCATCCAGAACGTCGCCATCATCGAAAAAGGATGGCTGGGCGGCGGGAACACGGGCCGGAACACGACCATCATCCGGTCGAACTACCTGCAGGATCCTTCGGCGGCGCTCTATGAAAAGGCGCGGGGCCTCTATGAGAACCTGAGTCAGGACCTGAACTATAACATCATGTTCAGCCCGCGGGGCGTGATCATGCTGGCGCAGACCCAGCACGAAATTCGCGGCTATCAGCGCACCGCGCATGCCAACGCGCTGCAGGGTGTTCAAACCGAATGGATCGGGCCCGAACGCGTGAAAGAGCTGGTGCCGATCATCAATCTGCATGGTCCGCGCTATCCGGTTCTGGGTGGCCTTTGGCAGGAACGCGGCGGCACCGCGCGCCACGATGCGGTGGCATGGGGCTATGCGCGCGCCTGTTCGGCCATGGGCATGGACATCATTCAGAAATGCGAAGTCACCGGCGTTCGCTCGGACAATGGTCGCGTGGTCGGCGTTGATACCACCAAAGGTGCGATCGACTGCGACAAGCTGGGGATCGTGGTTGCGGGCCATTCCGGTCAGCTGGCCGAAATGGCGGGCTTCCGCTTGCCGCTGGAAGCCGTTGCGCTGCAGGCCCTGGTGTCCGAGCCGATCAAGCCCTGCATGGACGTGGTCGTGATGGCCAACACTGTTCACGGTTACATGTCGCAGTCGGACAAAGGCGAGATGGTGATTGGCGGCGGTACCGACGGGTTCAACAACTTCACCCAGCGCGGCAGCTTCCATCACATCGAGGAAACCGTCCGCGCATTGGTCGAGACCTTCCCGATGATCTCGCGCCTGAAAATGCTGCGCCAGTGGGGCGGGATTGTGGATATGACCGGCGACCGGTCTCCGATCCTGTCGAAGACACCGCTTCAGGGCTGTTTCATCAATGCAGGTTGGGGAACCGGTGGCTTCAAGGCCATTCCGGGCTCGGGCTGGGGTATGGCACAGCTTATGGCGACAGGTCATTCACCACTGACCGAGGCCTTCTCGATGGACCGCTTCAAAGAGGGCCGCTTCATCGACGAAAGCGTCGCCGCCGGGGTGGCTCACTAAGGGCGCTGCCCGAGGTGGCCACAACACAGAATTCTGGTCGGCCCGAGTGCCGACCAACCGAGAAAAGGATGACCATATGCTGATCCTGAATTGCCCCTATTGCGGCGTCGATGCCGAAGAAACTGAACTGGCCGCTGGCGGCGAAGCGCATCTGAAGCGCTTTGGCCCCGGCTCGTCGGATGATGAATTCCACGACTACCTGTTCATGCGTGAGAACCCAAAAGGCGTTCATTTCGAACGTTGGCGCCACGCAAATGGCTGTGGCAAGTGGTTCCACGCGGCGCGCTGCACTAACACTCTTGAGGTGTTCGGCACATATCCGGCTCAGACCACCGAGCCACCGCAAGAGATCAAGGACGCGATCACAGCCAAGCGTCCCGGCTGGACGTGGAGAGAGTTTAAATGATCCGCCCAGCCAACCTTAATTCCGCCTGCGAAAGGTCCGCAACATGAGCACCCGTCTCGCAAATCAAGGCCGGCTGATTGACCGGTCGAAACAGGTTACCTTTACCTTCAACGGCACCTCGATGCAGGGCTACGAAGGCGATACCCTTGCATCTGCCCTGCTGGCCAATGACCAGATGATGATGGGCCGGTCGTTCAAATACCACCGTCCACGCGGCGTCGTCGCCAGTGGTGCGGAAGAGCCGAACGCTCTGGTCGGTCTGGGCGAAGGCAACCGGTTCGAACCGAACCAGCGCGCCACCACGACCGAGCTGTTCAACGGTCTGACATCCGTTTCGCAGAACCACTGGCCGAACCTCGAGTTCGACATTGGTTCGATCAACACCCATCTGTCGCGTTTCCTCCCGGCGGGCTTCTATTACAAGATGTTCATCCATCCGAAGCCGTTCTGGAAACACGTCTACGAGCCGTTCATCCGTCAGTCCGCCGGTCTGGGCAAAGCGCCCGACAAGGACAACCGTGACGCAGACACTTATGAGCATTTCTATCACTTCACCGATGTACTGGTGATCGGTGGCGGTGTTGCCGGTCTGCAGGCGGCCAAAACGGCTGCTCAATCCGGTGCCAAGGTCATGCTGATCGAGCAGACTGCGCATTGGGGCGGTCGTGCTCCGGTTGATGGCGGCACGATTGACGGTGAGCCTGTGGATAAGTTCGTGGAACAATTAGTTTCTGAACTCGAAACAATGGACAACGTCATCCTGCGCAATCGCTGCATGGGGGCAGGGGTCTATGACCACGGTTACGTACTGGGTTACGAGCGCCTGACGGACCACACTCCGGGCGTGCAAGGCCCTCGTCACCGCCTATGGCGCATCCGTGCCAAACAGGTTGTCACAGCAACCGGCGCGATTGAGCGTCCGCTGTCTTTCGCGGGCAACGATGTTCCGGGTGTCATGCTGGCCTCGGCCATGCGCGACTACGTCGTGAATTGGGGCGTGACCCCCGGCGACCGCGTGATCGTTGCGACGAACAATGACGACGCCTATCGCACCGCGATTGCCCTCAAGAAAGCCGGTGTGGATGTTCTGCGCGTGGTCGATGCCCGCGCAAGCGCCGGACCTCTGGCGGAAGAGGCGCGTCAGCTGGGCATCCGTGTCGATCCCGGCAAGGCCATCGCCAAGGTCAAGGGCGGCAAGCGCGTCAAAAAAGTTGCGCTGTGCAACCAGGAAGGCATCGGTGGTGCGCGGGAAGAGGTCGAATGCGATGCAGTCGCCATGTCGGGCGGCTGGTCTCCGGTTGTTCACATGTGGTCGCATTGCGGCGGCAAGCTGATCTGGGATGAGGCGAACGCCCATTTCCGCCCCGACCCCGAGCGTCCTCCGCTGGGTGCAGACGGTGAGGGCTTCGTGATCGCCGCGGGTTCGTCCAACGGTCCGCTGGCTCTCGGTGACGTTCTGACCGACGCGGATGTCGCAGGCAAAGCAGCGGCGAAGGCGACCGGTTACAAGGCAAAACGCACCAAGGCTCCTATGGGTGAAACTACGGCTGAGGCTCCGATGGCTGCTGTCTGGTTGATGCCTGCGAATGCGGACATCCAGCTGCGCATGAAGTCGTGGTTGGACTTCCAGAACGACGTTAAGGTCTCGGATGTTCAGCTGGCTGCGCGCGAAGGTTATGAAAGCGTTGAACACACCAAGCGTTACACCACGCTGGGTATGGCGACCGATCAGGGTAAGTTGAGCAACATCAACGGCTTGGCGATCCTTGCGGATGCACTAGCTTCCGAGATTCCGAAGGTCGGTACCACGACGTTCCGTCCGCCCTATACGCCTATCTCGCTGGCGTCGATCGGTGGTGAAGCACGTGGCGAGGTGTTCCAACCGATCCGCCAGACCCCGATGCACAACTGGCACGACCAGAACGGTGCAGACTGGGAGCCGGTCGGCCATTGGCGTCGGACCTATGCCTATGTCCGTCCCGGTGAATCAGTGCATGACGCGGTGAATCGTGAGGTGAAGAACACCCGCGAAAACCTCGGCCTGCTGGACGCCTCGACACTAGGCAAACTGATCGTCAAAGGCCCCGATGCTGGCAAGTTCCTGGACATGATGTACACCAACATGATGTCCACGCTGAAGGTTGGCAAATGCCGCTATGGCCTGATGTGCTCGGAGAACGGCTTCCTGATCGACGACGGTGTTGTTGCCCGCATCGACGAAGATACATGGCTGTGCCACACCACCACCGGCGGTGCCGAGCGTATCCATGGTCACATGGAAGAATGGCTGCAGACCGAGTGGTGGGACTGGAAAGTCTATGTCGCCAACGTGACCGAGCAATACGCTCAGGTCGCGGTGGTTGGCCCCAACGCCCGCAAGGTGCTGGAGAAGCTGAACGCCCAAGCCGGTGGCGGCATGGACGTATCGAAAGAAGCGCTGCCCTTCATGGAATGGCGTGACGGCAAGATCGGCGCGTTCGACGCGCGGGCCTACCGCATCTCGTTCTCGGGTGAACTGTCCTATGAAATCGCGGTTCCCGCTTCTCAGGGTCAGGCGTTCTGGGATGCTCTGATCGACGCGGGCAAAGAGTTCGGCGTTATGCCGTATGGCACCGAATGCCTGCACATCCTGCGGGCCGAGAAGGGCTTTATCATGATCGGGGACGAGACAGACGGCACCGTGATCCCGCAGGATCTGGGGCTGCATTGGGCGCTGTCCAAGAAGAAAGAGGATTACCTCGGCAAACGCGCCCATTCGCGGACCCATATGGCCGATTCAGAGCGTTGGAAACTGGTCGGTCTGGAGACTGTGGATGGATCGGTTCTGCCGGACGGTGCCTATGCGGTCGGCGAGGGCGTCAATGCCAACGGTCAGCGCAACATGATCGGGCGTGTGACCTCGACCTATTACTCGTCCAATCTGGACAAAGGCATCGCGATGGGTCTGATCAAGCACGGTCCTGACCGCATGGGCGAGATTGTCGAGTTCCCGGGAACCGATGGCAAAACCTACAAAGCCAAGATCGTCGATCCGATCTTCTACGACAAGGACGGGGAGAAGCAGAATGTCTGAGCCCATCAGCGCACTGAACCACGCCAGCTATGACGGCATCGCCAAAGTGGCCGAGGTCGGCCTGCAGGGCATGATCACCCTGCGCGGTGATCTGTCCGATAAGGTGCTTGCCAAGGCGGTCAAGGATGCAACCGGGCAGAAAATGCCCGGTCAGCGTGAGGCTCTGGTCGATGGCGATACCGGCGTATGCTGGATGTCCACCGATGAGCTGCTGGTGCTTGTGCCCTATGCCGAGGTCGAGGCCAAACTGGCCGCGATGACCAACGCGCTTGGCGGTACGCATGCGTTGGCCGTCAACGTCTCGGACGCCCGTGCGGTGTTCACAGTCTCGGGCAGCAACGCGCGTGAAGTTCTGGGCAAGGTTGCTCCGGTCGATCTGTCGCCTGCTGCTTTCCAGCCCGGTCAAATCCGCCGGTCACGTCTGGCTCAGGTGGCTGGTGCCTTCTGGATGGACGACGCCGAGACCCTGCGCATTGTCTGCTTCCGTTCGGCAGCTGACTATGTGTTCAAACTGCTCAAGGTTGCGGCGCAGCCGGGCGGTGAGGTCGGGGTTTACTAACGACCCGACGACTAATGTCAAAAAAGGCTCCGGTTTTGGCCGGAACCTTTTGCGTTCTGACTTTGGAAATACCAGCTAAGAGTGATCCGAGGTTCTAACGGCGATCGTTTCAATCATGCAAAAGGATCGTTTGATAGCGATTGAGCGACGTGGGTTCCAATAGCGCCTGCACCGTCACCGGCTGCCTATTTTCGTCGCACAGATGGCTATAGAAGCGTAGGCTGTCCAGCAGGCCTTCCATACGGGAACGCCTGTCTGCCTCTTCCAAAAGCGGCGCATGCAAGGACAGAAACAGGGCGGGACGTTTCTGTTTCAGCCAGTCCACAAGCGTGGGCAGGACAAAGAACTCCGCCCCTTCGATATCCATTTTCACCAGCGAGACCCGGCTTAAATCCTGGGTGGTCTGGAACTGATCCCATGCGATTGTCAAAGCATCAGTTCCATGCGCCGCGTCATGCAAGAGGGAACTGGTGGAATCGCCCGGCTCTCCTCGGGTTGAGGCCATGCGGGCCACTCCGAACTGATCCGACAGAGCGACCCCAAAGGCCGAGACATTGCGGATATCGTTCAGGTCCAGGTTCCAGGCAAGATGACGAAAGGCGGTCGGGTCGGGTTCAAAACAATACACATGGTGGGCTTTGCGCGCACCATAGAGAACCGTCGGCCCGATCCACGCGCCAATATCCAGATAGTCGTTTTCCGGGGACAGGAACTGATCGAGAACGGCGAAGGTCTCAGGCTCCCAATCTCCGGCCGAGGCTTTACGCCAGAATTTCGAATGGTAGGGATCCAGCCGGAACGCCTGACCATTCAGGTTCCCAGCATAGTATCCGCGGGCGCGGTAAAACATCTTGCGCGCCTGTGTCAGCATCGCGGACCTCCGGGTTTTATTGTCTCGCCCCTTGACCTGCGGCGGTTGCCAAAGCATTTAACCGTTGGGAACCGCAACTTTTATTTTACAGGGGGCCGACATGGCTTTTGAACTTCCTGATCTTCCTTATGCACATGACGCGCTGGCAGCCAAGGGCATGTCCGCCGAAACGCTGGAATATCACCACGACCTGCACCACAAAGCCTATGTCGACAACGGCAACAAGCTGATCGCCGGCACCGAGTGGGACGGCAAGTCGATGGAAGAGATCATCGTAGGTACCTATGACGCAAACGCCGTCGCTCAGAACGGTATCTTCAACAACATCAGCCAGCTGTGGAACCACAACCAGTTCTGGGAGATGATGGGCCCCGGCGAAAGCGCGATGCCTGGCGAGCTTGAAAAAGCGCTGACCGAAAGCTTCGGCTCGGTCGACGAGTTCAAGTCGCAGTTCAGCGCGGCTGGCGCTGGTCAGTTCGGCTCGGGCTGGGCATGGCTGGTCAAGAACGCAGACGGCTCGCTGGCCGTGATCAAAACCGAAAACGGCGTGAACCCGCTGTGCTTTGGTCAGACCGCTCTGCTGGGTTGCGACGTGTGGGAGCATTCCTACTACATCGACTTCCGCAACAAGCGTCCGGCTTACCTGTCGAACTTCCTCGACAACCTGGTGAACTGGGAAAACGTCGCATCGCGGATGTGATCTGAGAGTCCCGTTTGGGCACAAAGGCCTGCTGGCGGAGACGCTGGCAGGCCTTTTTCATTGGCATAGTTTTTATGTGGCGCGGTTGGTTAATCCGCGCAGCAAACCTTGCGGGACCACCTCAACCGTGACAGTCCTGCTGAAACCAACTGGCAAACCGCCATTTTGACGATTGGACCTCAAGCTTGCGTGGAAACCATCTCCTCGATCACGCGATTCTTCTGGCGGGCGTTGCCTTGATGTGCGGGCCGGTCTGCCTGCTGCTTTGGCAGTTGCTCACGGCCCTTGATCTGCCCGAGCTTTGGGTCTTGGTTCAGCGGGTCTGGCGTGGTGGCCTCAGCAGCGCTGGCATTGGGGCAGGGGCGATGATGTGGAATTCGCTGGTACTGGCCCTTGGCGTTGCCATCTTGAAAAGCGTGATGTCGATGATGGCCGCTTATGCGCTGGTTTTCTTTCGACTGCCTTGCAGCGGGTTGATCTACGGCGTGATCCTGATCGCGATGTTCTTTCCGATCGAGACCCGGATCCTGCCGACCTTCGCCGTTGCCAGTGATCTTGGGCTGCTCAATTCCTACGCCGGGATGATCCTGCCGATCACGGCCAGCGGGCTCGGCGTGCTGGTCTTTCGCCAATACATGCGCCAGATCCCTAATGAGGTGATGGAGGCCGCCCAGATGGACGGCGCCGGACCGCTGCGTGTTCTGGTCGATATTGTAATCCCTCTGTCTTTGCCGATGATCGCGGCGGTATTCGCGATCCTGTTTGTTCTGGGGTGGAACCAGTATGTCTGGCCGATCATGATCACCACCACGAGTCAGGACCATGACACCTTGGTGCGCGGCATGGCCTATTCGGGCTTTGGTGGCACCGCGGGTATGGTTCTGGCGCTTTTGGCGCTGCTGCCACCAGCTATTGTCGTGATCGGGCTGCAGCGATGGCTGATGCGGGGTCTGACCGCAGGCATCCACTAGGTCCGCGATCTGCTCGAACATGAAGCGCAGGTGAAAACTTGCCGATACGTCAAGTTTCGGTATGAGACGGGATTGTACCGGGTCCGCCAGTGCTTAAGTAAATAGCGCGGAGGGAGAGAACCGCACTCATTGGAAGCACAAGCAAACACCGCGCCAGAACGCTCTGGCCGCGAAGCAAAGAACTTGTGCCCAATACATGAGGGATAGCCATGGAAACCACTACGGGAGAGCATAATGGCTGCACTTGAACAGGGAACCTGGGTTGTTATCGCGGATGGGGAAAAGGCACTGTTCGTCGAGAACATCACCGATGCCGAAGACCCCAATCTGGTTGTTGTTTCGGTTGAGGAGCAAGAATCTCACGACCGCCCCACTGACAGGGCCGGTCGGCGGTCTGATCCGGGGCCGAACCAGAAATCGGCGGTTGAGGAGCCGGACTGGAAATCCCATGCGAAATCGCTGTTCGTGCAGGACCTTGCCAATCTTCTGAACCGCAAGGGTTTAAAAGGCAAATTCCGAAGGCTTGTTCTGGTGGCCAGCCCACATGTTCTGGGGCTGCTGCGGCGCAGGCTTCATAGTGAGGTGCTGGCCAAAGTTGTGGCCGAGGTGGACAAAACCCTGACCAACCACCCGCTTCACAAGGTCGAACAGGTGCTGAAACAGCGCCTTCGCCCTGCGCCACGTTTAGCGTGAATGAAAACGGGCGGCTTCGTCCGCCCACAAAACGGCCTACCGCAAAGCGGTGATGGCCGCGTCCGCGTCCTCGACCCACGTCACGAAACTTGACAGAGACTGATCGGCAAAGCCCTGTTCGATCACCTGTTTCAGCAGGTCGCGGAGCTTATCCCAGTAGCCCCCCACATTCACCACCACAATCGGCTTATCATGCAGGCCCAACTGCCGCCATGTCAGCGCCTCAAACAGCTCGTCCAGTGATCCCGGCCCTCCGGGCAGCACCACGACGGCATCCGCATTCATGATCATGACTTTCTTGCGCTCGTGCATCGTCTCAGTGATCACGTAATGCGTCAGGTCGCTTTTGCCGACTTCGCGCTGGACCAGATGCACCGGGATAACGCCGAAGGTTTCGCCACCGGCAGATTGCGTGGCGCGCGCAACTTCCCCCATCAGACCCACATCTCCGGCCCCGTAAACGAGCCGCCAGCCTTCCTGCGCCAGCGCTGCTCCCAACTGCTTGGCGGCGTCAGAATAGGCGGGATTGTTGCCATTGCGTGACCCGCAATACACACAGACGGATTTCTGGGACATGACAGGTGCGCTCCGGGCTTGTTTCAGACGTTTTGACCCCTGATAGCGAGATTGATAGGTTGGCTCAACTGTCCGCCGGAACGCGAGTCACTCACATCAGTTTCGCGGCGGAATGAAAGGGAAAGAATGAACGGCACATCGGGAAGCGGAAGCTCGGGCAGCTTCATCTGGGGGCTGCTTGTCGGCCTTGTGGCAATTCTTGCGGCCGGTGGTCTGTATTTGTCGGGTGTGTTTTCAAGCAGCCCCGAACCCGTACAGGAAAAGGTTGAGGTTGCAGAGGAAACTCCAGCGCCGGAGGTTGCACCCGAAGAAGAGGCCTCGCAGGAGCCCGCACCCGAGTCAGAGGAGGCTACCGCCGAGGCTGAGGAACCTGCCGCAGAAGAACCCGAAGCCCAGCCCGAAGAAGTTGCAGTTGAGGCTACCCCTTCGACACCTCCGGCGTTGGACCAGATTTTCGTGTCGCCGGACGGTAGCGCGTTGCTGTCGGGTGAGGCAGAGCCGGGCAGTGACGTTGATGTGGTGCTGAACGGCGAGATCGTGCATCAGTTTTCGGTCGATGAGACGGGCGAGTTCGCCGAATTCGTTGCGGTCCCATACAGCGATGATCCACGTGGCCTTGTTTTGCAGTCTACCGATGGGGATGAAACCGTTCGATCTGACGACTATCTGATAGCAGCCCTGCCAGAACCCGCCCCCGAGGAGCCAGCGCCAACGGTTGAGGAAACGTCCTCGGAACCGGAAGTTGCTGAAGATCCCGAGCCTGAGGCGGAAGATACGACTGTGGCAAATGTTGAGCCTGAGCAGTCGACGGAAACCGCAGACGCGGGTACCGAAGCCGCGGACGCCGGTACGGAAACTGCAGACGCGGGTGCGGAAGCCGAGAACACCAGTACAGAAATTGCAGATGCCGGTTCCGAAACCCAGAACACTGGTGCGGATACAGAAGAGGCCGTTGTTGAGGCTGAATCGACCTCGGAAGAAGCAACCGAAACCCCTGCTGAAAGCCAACAGGTTGCCATCCTGCGTTCAGGCGAGGATGGGGTAGAGTTGGTGCAATCCCCGTCCGAAGAGAACTCCGCGCCCCAGCAGGTTGAGCTGGACACAATCGGCTATTCAGACACCGGCGATGTGCAACTGACGGGCCGTCTTAAAGAAGGGTCGGCTGTACGGATATACCTCAACAACCGTCTGGTGGCGGATGTGACCCCGCAACAGAATGGAAACTGGCGAGGTGACCTCGAGGGGATCGACCCCGGCGTTTACACCCTGCGAGTGGACGAGGTGCATTCCGACGGCACAGTCCTCAGCCGGGTTGAAACCCCTTTCAAACGTGAGCCCGTCGAGGTGTTGCAGGCGGCAGAGGCGCAGACCTCGGAACAACCGCAGGAAACCCCTGCACCGATACGGTCGGTCACGGTTCAGGCGGGCGACACCCTGTGGGCCATCTCGCGTGAGCGTTTCGGAGACGGCGTGTTGTATGTCCGCCTGTTCGACGCTAACCGCGAACTGATCCGCGACCCGGACCTGATTTTCCCGGGGCAGGTGTTCACCATTCCTGAATAAGCTCAGGCTCTGGCCTTTCTCGGGCCGGGGCCCATATTGCACTTCACACTAGGCAGGTAATGCGACGTATGCCCCCCATGACATCGGACGAATTGGCCGGAATTGACGAGCGCCGCTCTGGCTGGCGGACGATCCGCAAGGTCGCGCCCTATATGTGGCCTGATGATGAGCCATGGGTAAAGCGCCGCGTTGTGATTGCCATGGCGATGCTGGTGTTGGCCAAGCTGATCGCCGTCTATACGCCGATCCTTTACAAAGGCGCGGTGGATGGTTTGGCGGGCGAGGGCGTGCCTCCCTTGGCCCTTGGCGCGGTGGGGCTGACGGTGGCCTATGGTGTCGCCCGGATGATGACCGTGGGCTTTCAGCAATTGCGCGATGCAGCCTTTGCCCCCGTTGGCCAACGGGCCTTGCGAGCGCTCGCGTTGGAGACTTTTCAGCATATCCACCAACTGTCCATGCGCTATCACGTTGGACGCCGGACCGGCGGCCTCAGCCGGATCATCGAGCGCGGGGTCAAGGGTGTCGAGTTCCTATTGCGGTTCCTGCTGTTCTCCATCGGGCCACTGATCTTGGAGCTGCTGCTGGTCGCCATCATCCTGATGTGGCTGTTCGATGTCTGGTATCTGGTCGTCGTGGCCGTCACCATCGCGCTCTACATCTGGTTCACCTTTGCCGTCACTGAATGGCGCGTGAAGCTGCGCCGCGAGATGAATGATCAGGATACCGAGGCGAACCAACGCGCCATCGACAGCCTGCTGAATTTTGAAACCGTCAAGTATTTCAACGCCGAACAGCGTGAAGCGAACCGGTATGACGTGTCGATGAAGGCCTATGCCGGGGCGGCTTTGAAGACCGCCTATTCGCTGGCCTTCCTGAATTTCGGGCAGTCCTTCCTGATCACCTGTGGCCTGATCGGAGTGATGGTTCTGGCGGCAATCGGGGTTCAGAACGGCACGCTCACGGTTGGCGATTTCGTCATGGTGAATGCCTACATGATCCAGATCACCGTACCTTTGAACTTTCTGGGCACCGTGTATCGCGAGATCCGGCAGGCGCTGGTCGATATGGGCCAGATGTTCGACCTGCTGGAACAACCTGCAGAGGTGAAAGACAAGCCCGACGCCCCGGACCTGAAGGTCAATGGTGGCGAGGTGACCCTCCAGGATGTGCGCTTTGGCTATGACCCGGAGCGCGAGATCCTCAAAGGAGTGTCGCTGTCGGTGCCTGCGGGGCAGACCGTAGCCATTGTGGGCGCGACGGGGTCCGGGAAATCCACCATCGGGCGGTTGTTGTTTCGGTTCTACGACGTGACCGGCGGGGCGTTGAAGATTGATGGTCAGGACGTGCGGGATGTGCGTCAGACCAGTCTGCACGCCGCCATCGGCGTCGTGCCGCAGGATACGGTGCTGTTCAACGACACCATCCGCTACAACATTGCCTATGGCCGCGACGGCGCAACGCAAGCCGATGTGGAAGAGGCCGCGCGCGCAGCACAAATCCATGATTTCATCGCCTCTCTACCCGAAGGATATGACACCAAGGTGGGTGAGCGTGGGCTCAAGCTGTCAGGCGGAGAAAAGCAGCGTGTGGGCATCGCGCGGACGCTGCTCAAGAACCCGCCCATTCTGCTGCTGGATGAGGCGACCTCGGCCCTCGACACCGATACTGAGCAGGAGATCAAGGATGCTCTTGCCCGTGCGGGTGAAGGGCGGACCGTGATCACCATCGCGCACCGTCTGAGCACGATTGCCGAGGCCGACCAGATAGTGGTTCTGGAAAGCGGTGAGATCATCGAGCAGGGCACCCATGATGCGCTATTGGCGCGCGAAGGTCGCTACGCCCAATTGTGGAGCCGCCAGCAGGCCGACACACAGGCTGCCTGAGATTTTCTGTTTGACGCGACTCGTCCACTGGTTGAAACCCCAACTAGCGCAGTATCGCGCCAGGTTTGGTTTTGCCATCGAACAGGAAAGAGCAAAGAATGAAGAAAATCGTCGCAATCTTGACACTCGGTTTGACACTCGCGGCTTCTGCCGCGTCCGCCGAAGATCTGGAGTTTCTGCTGGTCAATGAAACCAGCGCGGATCTGGTCGAATTCAATGTCTCCCCAGCGTCATCCGGCAGTTGGGAGGGGAACCTTTTGCAGGGGGGATACCTTGCACCAGACTATGAGATCGATGTGTTGATCGCGGATGGGCTTGTGACCTGCGTCTACGACATTCGCGGCGTGTTCGATGACGGCAGCGCGGTTGAGGATTTCGACCTCGACCTGTGTGACTTGGGCGAATACGCGTTCTCGGAACAGAAAGACGTTTGAAGAAACAAAAATGGCGGGCCATCGGCTCGCCATTTTTTGTTGGTTACTCGGCTGCTTTTAGCGGTGACCCGGGCGGGATGGTCGGGTGATCCTCTTCCGTCCCTGTAGCCTGCTCGGTCCGAGGCGCAGGCTGCTCGTCCCAGACGATCTCGGTCGCTTGAGCGGCCCGTGCGCTTTGGCCGATAGCCATGTCCTGCGCGATCTGGCTGGACCGGCCTGCTGTGACCCGCGCCAGAATTTTGCCCAGCCAGATGGCGTAGGTTGTGACCCAGACCCGCAGGGCCAGCATCGATGGCGTCACAATCAGGGTCAGCACGGTGGCGATGCCGAGGCCAAAGACCACAGCGGTGGCCAGTTGTTTCCACCACAGTGCCGTGGGGCTGTCGATCGTGTAGCCGCCGTTGATGAAGTCAAGCGACAGGCCAAACATCATCGGCGTCAGACCGGCCATTGTGGTCAGCGTTGTCAGCAGAACGGGGCGAATCCGGGCCTCAGCTGTGCGCACAATCGCGTCGATCCGCGGCATGTAGCGGCTGTATTCCTGATAGGTGTCGATCAGAACGATGTTGTTGTTCACAACAATCCCTGCCAAAGCAACGATCCCCGTACCGGTCATGATGATCGAGAAGGGTTGCTCCATCACCAGCATCCCGATCAGAACGCCGGTTGTGGACAGAACAACCGCCAGCAAAACCAGAACCGAGTTGTAGAAGCTGTTGAACTGCGCCAGCAGGATCACGAACATCAGCCCCAAAGCCGCCAGAAACGCGCTGGACAGGAAGGCCTGGCTTTCGGCCTGTTCTTCCTGATCACCGGTCCACTCCCATGTGATCGAAGGGTCGAACGGGTTGGAACTCAGCCATTCGGTCAGGACGGCGATACGTTCATTGGGATTGATCGGCGCGATGCTGGCCTCGCCATTCTCAACGGAGGTGCGCAGCTCTTCAGTTGTCTCAGCCCCGGTCAGTTGCACCAGATCGTACTGCTTGCCATTGGGCGCAGTGATCGCGGCTGAGGACGGCTCAGCCCCATCCGCAACCGCACGTAGAACGGCCAAGCGCTTTTCACCACCGTCGGGTCCGGCGACCACTGCTTTGCTCAGGCCAGCTTCGACATCGGCTTTGACGTCATAATAGCGTTCCTGATCAACACGGTTGATTTCGGCCAGTTTGGCGACCGGCTGACGGGTGACGAAGTTGGAAAGAGGCACAAGGCCGTCCGCCGTGCGCACCTTCAGCGTGTCCAGCGTGGAAAGGACACGATCCTCTTCGGGTAGGCGGACGCGGATCTCGATCTCTTCATCGGTGGTGTCGGGGCGCATCTCGCCAAGAAGGATACCGCGTGTGACCAGCTGCACCATGGCCCCGACAGTGGCCACATCGGCGCCAAATCGGCCTGCCTTGGCGACGTCAACGTCGATCTGCCAGTCGATGCCGGGAAGGGGCAGGGTGTCTTCTATCTTGATCAGGCCGGGGGTCGTGTCGAAAACCTCTCGGGCGGCGACAGTGGCGGCAGTTAGCGGCTCCCACCCGTCGCCCTTGATCCGCAGATGCACGGGCTTGGCCGAGGCGGGGCCTTGCTCCAGCGCCAGAATCTCAACCTCGAAACCGGGCAGCTCGGCCAGCTGGGTGTTCAGTTCTTCCAGAACATAGTCGCCATCATATTCGGGGGCGATGAAATGCCGGTCAAACAGCCCACCCAGAATGGGCTCCGAGACGTTGGGGCGGTCTTCCCATGGGATGATTTCGAACTGGACGCGTCCGACCGTGTCGGCTGGGTCTTGCGCGCCGCCATTGTTCTGCGTCAGCCCACCTTCGCCCGCAAACGAGAAGACGTTGATCACGGCCGGGTGCGCGGCAATCACCTGTTCGGCGGCCAGCACCATGGCGTCTTTTTCCATCAACGAAAGGTTGCCCCGCGCGCGGACGTAAGCCGTGGCCTGTTCCGGCTCGCTTTCGACGAAGAACTCGACGCCTCGGTTGTTTTCGCCGAATACCGAAATCACCGTCATCACAGCCATGATAACTGCTGCGATCGAGACGATCGGCATTACCGGATTGCCCACGAGGAACTTGATGACATAGCCGAAGGGCGTGTGTTCCTTGGCCGTGTGAACCTTGGTGTCGGGTTTGCGCTCGATCCGGGCCGCGCCTAGCGTGACCGATCCGGCGAAAGCTCCAAGGATCATCAGAACGGCCCCGAGGAGAGAGCCGCCGCCCTCGACCAGATAGGAGGGGTTAAGGACCTGCATCGCGCCGAGGAAGACCAGATAGAAGGACGGGGGTACCAGAACGGCGCGCAGCCACCATGGCGTACGACCACGCAACCAGTCAGAGGCACGGTCGAAAATTCGGCTCAACCGGCCCGAGACGCCGCCCATAACTGGCAGGTAGATCAGGGCCACGATCAGCGACGCGGAGAGAACAAAGATCAGCGTAACCGGTAGCATGCCCATGAACTCACCCGGAATACCGGGCCAGAACAGCATCGGCAGGAAGGCACAGAGGGTCGTTGCCGTGGAGGAGACGATGGGCCAGAACATGCGCTGCGCCGCCTCGACATAGGCATGCATCGGGCCGACGCCCTCTTTGATGCGCTTGTCGGCATATTCGACCACAACGATCGCGCCATCCACCAGCATACCGACGGCCAGGATCAGACCGAACATCACGATGTTCGAAATGCTGACCCCCATGACCGCAAGAAAGGCAAAGCAAAGCAGGAACGAGGTCGGAATCGCAAAGCCCACTAATAGCGCCGCCCGCGACCCCAGAGAGGCCAGAACCACGATCATCACCAGCGCAATCGCCGTCAGGACCGAGCCCTCCAACTGGCTGACCATGGACCCAACGATCCGGCTTTGGTCGTTCGAGGTGCCTACGTCCACCGCCGCCTGCAATTCGGCGGGCCATTTGGTTTGCGCTTCGGCGATTGTCGCTTTGACCTGCTCGACCGTGTCGATCAGGTTGAAGCCCTTGCGCTTGACCACCTGCAACGCCACGGTTGGCACATTGTCGAACCGGGCCGTGCCCTCGCGGTCCTCAAACGTGTAGTTGATTTCGGCCAGCTCACCCAGAGTGACCACGCGGTCGCCGTTGACTTTGATTGGCAGGCCATACACGTCCTGCGCGGTTTTGAAGGACGAGGGGATTTTGACCGAAAAGGCCCCTTGCGCGCTGTCTACTTCGCCAGCTGCGATCAACTGGTTGTTGTTCTGCACAACCGTGATCAGCTCATTGGCGGTGACGTTGTAGGCCTCAAGCCGCAGAGGGTCGATGATGACCTCAAGTAGCTCATCCCGGTTGCCTGCGATCCCGGCTTCAAGCACGGAATCAAGCGCTTCGATGTCGTCTTGCAGGTCCTTGGCGATGCGCGCCATGGTCCGTTCAGGCACCGCGCCGGTCAGGTTGACGATGACGATGGGGAATTCGGAGAAGTTCAGCTCGCTCAGCGAATATTGCTCAGCGCCGTCCGGGAACTCGGCCTGCGCGCTGTTCATCGCGTCGCGGACGTCTGCGGTGATCGCGGTCTTGTCCCAGCCGAATTCGAACTCAAGAAACAGGCCCGCATAGCCCTCAGCGGCGGTGGCGGTCATCTCTTTGAGACCGTCCAGATCTGCTAGCTCGGTCTCCATCGGTTTGACCAGCAGATTCTCGGAATCCTCGGCCGAGATTCCGGGGAAGACGACCGATACGAACAGGGCAGGGACTTCGATATCCGGCTCGCCCTCTTTCGGTAGATTGACATAGGCGAACCCGCCGATGACCAGCGAAATAAGAATGAAAGCCAGAACCATGCGGGCCCGGTCAGCGGCCCAGCTGACGATACCCGTCATTGCGTGACCTCCTGATAGGTCGGGTTCACGGTGACGCCTTTGACGACGAACTCCTGCCCCACCACGATGATATCAGTGGTCTCCGGCAGACCGTCGATCCAGACGCCCTCTGCCGTATCGCGCAGCACGCGAACAGGCATGAAATCGACCACATCGCCCGCGCCGACGGTGCGCACGCCCAACTGTCCTTCGTTGCTGAGGGTCAGGGCCGATTGCGGCAACAGATGCGCCTTGGCCCCTTCGGCCGAGATACGGATGGTCGCTGTCTGGCCATCGCGAATAGTCAGGTCTTCATTCGGAACGGTGATCTCGACCTCAAAGGTACGAGTGGTTTCATCTGCCGAGCGGCTGAGGAAGGTCACACGGCCTTCGACCTGACGACCGGTGACCAGCTGCGCCGAGGCTAGCGCCCCGACTTGAACACGGTTAACTTCGGTCTCGGGCACGAAGCCAACAAGCTTGATCGGGTCCAGCTGGATGATCGTGGCGCAGAGCGTCCCGGGTTGCATCAGGCTGCCCAATTCGGCGGTGTCGCTTTCCAGCAGGCCCTGAAACGGGGCCTCGATCGTCAGCCGATCCATTTCACGTTGGGCAGCTTCAACCTCGGCAGCGGCGGATTCGATTCCGGCGCGGGTGGCTTCCAACCCGGCTTCAGCCGATTTGATACCTGCCTCGGCGCTGCTCATCGCGGCCTCGGAGGAGACGCGGCGGGTTTCCGAGCCAAAGCCCGTCTCTGACAGTTTGCGGGCGGCTTTCAGGTTGATGTCGGCCTCGGCCACAAGGGCATGTGCTTCTTCCAGACGCGCCTCGGCCTCGGGGATGCGGCTTTCGGCCTCAAGCTTGCCTGCCTTCGCTTCGGCCAGGCTGGCGGGGCGGGTGCCGGGATCAAGCTCACACAGCAGATCGCCCGCCTCAACAAAGGCACCTCGGCGCTTGGGTTCCGAGATCACGGTCGAGGTCGTCTCAGCCAGCACTTCGACCTGGCGGTTAGCCTTTGTCTGGCCACGCAGCAGGACGGCGCTATCAATCTCGCGCGCGACCGAGCGCAGGGCGACAACGCGCACAGCATTTTCATTGGCTAGCGAAACCACCGCCTCTTCGGTCTCTGATGGGGCGCTTTCCTCTACGTCACCTCTGCCTGCAAAGGCGAACAGCGCGTCACGCTCAAAAACAAGGAAATACAGCGCGACAATCACCAAGGCGGCATTGATGAATGAAATCAGACGCATAAAGCTGGTCTCCTTAAAAAATTCACCGGCTTAGACCGGAATAGTATAGTGAAAGATGGGCGTCGGTTTGTGTATTTTCTACGCTAAACTGATTAGTTCGGTTTATTTTTTTTGGCAAGGGCACACGCAGTCAGCGGAATTGTGCAAAATCCGGCCCTTGGCTTGGCCGTGGTGCCGGGGTATGACATGGCCCACCAAGACAGGATTACAGCCCGGGGGCAGGTATGAGCGATACCGACAGTTTCATTGATGAGGTCACGGAAGAGGTGCGCCGCGACCGGCTGTATCTGCTTTTGCGGCGTTGGGGCTGGGTCGGTGTTGTTGCCGTCGTGCTGATCGTCGGTGGGGCTGCATTCAACGAATACCGCAAGGCGCGGGACACGTCGCAGGCCCAGAAGCTAGGCGATGACATTCTGACCGCGCTTGCGGAAAACGATACGGCAGCGCGTGTCGCTGGCCTGGAGCAGGTGGACGTACTGACGCCGGGTGGTGAGGCTGTGCGCAACATGCTTCTGTCCGCCTCACAGCTCGATGCCGATTCCCGGCAGGACGCGGTCGACAGTCTGAATATTGTGGCCGTTCAGGGCGATCTGCCCGAGATTTATCGTGCCATTGCAAGCTTCAAGGCGCTGCTGCTTCAATCCGACACAATGCCCGCTGCAGATCGGCGACAACAGTTCGAGGCTTTGGCCGCACCCGGCGCCCCGCTGCGTCTTCTGGCCCAAGAGCAACTGGCCCTGATCGACATCGCCGAGGGTGATACAGATGCCGCGCTGGAGCGTCTGCAGGCATTGCGTCAGGACGCAGAGGTCAGCGTGGATCTGCAACAACGCGCGGCGCAATTGATTGTTGCACTGGGCGCTGAGCCCGAGCCATTGGTCGCTCAGCAGGGCTGATCGGGCGGAACACAGGTTAATGACAGGCGAGTTCGGATTAAAATGGTAACAAGACTTTTCTCTCGCGTGGGACTGCCGATTGCGGCACTGGCCCTGACCGCTCTGGCCGCTTGTGAAGAACCCGAACAGATCTTGCCTGGCGAGCGTGAGGATATCCGACCCGCCTCAGACCTTGAAACGGTCGCTAAAAGCGGCTCGCAACCTATTAGCCTGCCATCGCAGAGTGCAAATGCAAGCTGGCCCCAAAGCCCTGGCACGCCAGCCTTCCGGACGTCCAATGCTTCGTTGCGTACGACACCTCAACGTATTTGGTCGGCCTCGATTGGGGATGGCGATTCCCGCAAACAACGAATTACGGCTGACCCGGTTGTCGCGGGGGGGCTGGTCTACACGCTTGACGCGGGGGCGACGGTTTCAGCGGTGACACCGCAGGGACAGGTCGCCTGGAGCACCAATCTGATTCCAGCAACCGACGGAGACGCGGATGCCACGGGCGGTGGTATGGCCTATTCGGGTGGCATTCTCTATGTCTCCTCCGGTTTTGGCCGTCTAACAGCGCTGGATGCCAAGACAGGCGCGATCCGTTGGCAGAAACGCCTAAACGCAACCGGCAGCGGCGCGCCTTTGGTGAGTAACGGACTGCTGTATCTTGTCGCCGGAGATGAAACCGGTTGGACCGTTGACACCAAGGATGGCCGCATTCAATGGCAGATCGAAGGCACCCCTAGCGTTGGCAACGTTCTGGGCGCACCTGCGCCGGTTGTGACCTCGGACCTAGCTGTCTTTGCCTTTGGTTCGGGTGATATCGCCGCAACATTCAAGCGGGGCGGGATCAGCCGTTGGAATGCCTCGGTGGCGGGGGGGCGCCGTGGACGCGCGACTGCGCGGATCGTCGACGTGACAGGTAGCCCAATGGTAGTGGGCGACACCATCTTCATCGGTAACCACTCTGGCCGCACCGTTGCATTTGACGCGGGAACAGGTGAGCGCCGCTGGACTGCAGATGAAGGTGCTGTCGATACGGTCTGGCCAGCAGGCAACAGCATCTTCCTGATCAGCGACCGTAGCCAGCTGGTCCGCTTGAACAGCGCCGATGGTTCGGTGATCTGGGCGCAGGACCTGCCAGGCTTTGTCAAAGACAAGCCAAACCGTCGCGGTCCGATCGTCGCCCATTATGGCCCGATCCTGGCCGGAGGGCGCATTGTGATCGCCTCAAATGACGGGTTCCTGCGGTTCTTCAACCCAGTGAACGGGGCGATTGTGCATCAGGTCGAAGTTCCCGGAGGCGCGACCACGGCACCTGTCGTGGCCGGACAAACACTTTACGTCGTGTCGACCAAAGGTGATCTACACGCTTTCCGTTGACCAAAAGATGCGCTAAAGGGCGCGTCTGAGTCTTGAAAGTTGAGTATCATGTCGCTGACCCTCGCCATCGTGGGCCGCCCGAACGTGGGCAAATCCACACTGTTCAACCGCCTTGTGGGCAAACGTTTGGCCTTGGTCGACGACCAGCCCGGCGTGACGCGCGACCTGCGCGAGGGTGAAGGACGGCTGGGCGATCTGCGGTTTACTGTAATCGACACGGCAGGCCTTGAGGACGCAACCGATGATAGCCTTCAAGGCCGCATGCGCCGCCTGACCGAGCGCGCGGTGGATATGGCAGATGTCTGCCTGTTCATGATCGACGCGCGCACCGGCCTGACCCCGACCGACGAGATGTTTGCCGAGATCCTGCGTAAACGCTCCAAACAGGTAATTTTGGCTGCCAACAAGGCCGAAGGGTCGGCTGCTGATGCCGGTGTTCTTGAAGCCTATAACCTTGGCCTTGGCGAACCTGTCCGCCTTTCCGGCGAGCATGGCGAGGGTATGACCGACCTTTACGCCCAGCTGATGCCTCTGGCAGATGCGGCTGAGGAAGAGGCCGAAGACGACGCCCCCGTGGTCGACATTGAGCTGGATGAGGATGGAGAGGGGGAAACCCCTCTAATCACCGCAGCGAAGCCGTTGCAGGTTGCCGTCGTGGGCCGCCCGAATGCAGGTAAATCCACCCTGATCAATAAAATCATGGGTGAAGACCGCCTTCTGACCGGTCCCGAAGCCGGGATCACCCGTGACGCGATCAGTCTTCGGGTCGATTGGGCCGATCCGGATGGCGAAAGCACTCCGATGCGGATATTCGACACTGCGGGCATGCGCAAAAAGGCCAAGGTTCAAGAGAAGCTCGAAAAGCTCTCGGTCTCTGATGGACTGCGTGCGGTGAAATTCGCCGAAGTGGTTGTCGTCCTGCTGGATGCGGCCATTCCGTTCGAGCAGCAAGACCTGCGCATCGCCGATCTGGCCGAGCGTGAAGGCCGTGCGGTCGTCGTCGCCGTCAACAAATGGGACGTTGAGGAAAACAAGCAGGAGAAGCTGCGCGACCTCAAAGAGTCCTTCGACCGACTGCTGCCGCAACTTCGGGGCGCGCCGCTGATCACCGTTTCGGCCAAAACGGGCCGGGGTTTGGAACGTCTGCGCGCCGCCATCTTGCGTGCGCATGACATCTGGAACCGCCGCGTGCCCACAGCCGCGCTGAACCGCTGGCTGACCGCCATGCTCGAGCAGCACCCGCCGCCAGCCCCGCAAGGTCGCCGCATCAAGCTGCGCTACATGACCCAGGCAAAGACACGGCCGCCGGGCTTTGTCGTGATGTGCTCACATCCCGACAAGATGCCGGCCAGCTATACCCGCTATTTGGTCAACGGCCTGCGTGAGGATTTTGACATGCCCGGTACGCCGATCCGTCTGACGCTGCGTGGGCAGGGTGACAAGAACCCCTATAAAGGGCGGCGCAAGAAAAACGCCGGTGCCTTGGCCAAACACCTCAAGGGACGCGCGTAACTGCGCCAATTTTCAGCATTTTCAGCGCAAGGGCGTGACAGCGCCCTTTCTGCACGCTAGCATTCAGGAGCGTGCATTTGTTTCCTGTGCGCGGCCCGTCTTTCGGCGGGTCTGAATTCCTTTTGCTTCTCATTTAACCGGGCCATCGTGGGAGAGGGCTTGATGAATCTCAGAGACTACACGCGGCAATACGCGGTTCAGGACAACAGGCTTGCAGCCCTGAGCTATTTCGGAACCTTCGCCGTCTATTTCGCCTCGCTCGCCTTGGCGATCATAAATGTGAACCACTGGTATGTCATGGTCCCAGCCGGGATCGTCTTCGCGTTTTCCGCTGTGCGCCTTTACGTGCTGCAACATGATTGCGGCCATCATTCCCTGTTCGAAACGCGCCAGCAGAATGAATGGGCCGGACACGGGTTATCACCTTTCACCTTTGCTCCTTTTGAGGTGATGAAGCAGAACCACAATCTGCATCACGCAGGGATCGGCAACCTCGAGCATCGCGAAACCGGTGAAATCCACACAATGACCCTGCGGGAATGGAACGAGGCGGACTGGCTCAAACGTCTTGTCTATCGCCTGTACCGCAACCCGTTCATTCTGGTGCCGGTCGGTGCTTTGTTCACCTATTTCATACGCTACCGTTGGCCCAAAAACACGGTGCGGTTTGGTGTTAAGGGTGTTGTGCTGCACAACCTCTCAATCGTCGTTTTTCTTGGATTGCTGTACCTGATCGCCGGGTCGACCGGTATTCTGGTCTGGCTTGTGTTCTCACTGCTGGGTGGGATGCTGGGCGTATTCCTTGTCTACCTGCAGCATAATTTTGAGGACACATATTGGGATCGTCGCCCGGAGCTGGATCCGCAGATCGCGGCGCTTCAGGGCTCGTCTGCGCTGGATTTCGGTTGGTGGTTCGACAATGCGGTGGCCTGCATCACCTTGCACGATATTCACCATTTCAACGCTCGCATTCCGTCCTACCGATTGCGTGAGTGCCACTACAACCTGCCGCCCGAATACACCCCGCGTCGGATCAAGTTTCCCGAAGCCGTGGCCGCGTTAAATCTAAAACTGTGGGACGAAGACGCCAAGCGACTGGTGCCTTTTCCGAAAAAAGGGCAGACTGCTGACTTGGCCCATGGATCGTCATAGGCGCAGCTCCGCTTGAAGAATGTATATCCTGTGTATATACAGGTGACCAGGGAGATAGAGAAAGGACCCAGAATGACCGCATTGACCGAGATAAAAGGCGTTGGCGATACTCTCGCTAAAGGTTTGGCGGATAACGGTCTCAAGACCGCCGAAGCCGTTGCGAAAGCGAAACCGGAAGATCTCGTCAAGGTCCCCCGCGTCGGTGTGGCGCGCGCAGCGGTCCTGATTGCCGCTGCGAAAGAGGCGACCGCTGCGAAACCGGCGGCTGCCAAACCAGCCCCGCGTCGCGCGGCCGCTCGCAAACCAGCTGCCCGCAAGCCCGCTCCGCGTAAACCGGCGGCCCGACGCCCCGCTGCGCGCAAGACAGTTGTCGCCGCCGCTGCCGAGAAGCGCGCCGCCGAAGCTGCACGCAAAGCCGCCGAGGAAAAAGCCGCTGCAGAAGCCGCAGAGGCGAAGGCCAAGAAGAAAGCCAAGGCAAAAGCCAAGGCTGAGAAAGCTGCGAAAAAGCGGGCCGAGATGGAGGCCGCGTTCTCAAAGGCCAAGGATAAGGTTAAAGCCAAGTCCAAGAAGGGGAAGAAATCCAAGAAGGACGACAAGTCCAAGAAGGCCGACAAGAAGAAAGATACAGGCAAAAAGGACGCCAAGAAGTCGGACAAAAAATCTGACAAGAAGAAGGATAAGAAAAAGGCGAAGAAGTAACTCTTCCTCGCCCTTTCATGTGTTTCGAACCGGCACCGTGCAACGCGGATGCCGGTTTTCTTATGCCAATGTACCGTCCAGCTGTAGCGTCAGCTTGCCACCCAGATAGGGGGCAAGGACATCGGGCAGGCTGACCGTGCCGTCTGCGTTCTGACCGTTTTCCAGCACGGCGATTAGGCAGCGACCCACCGCAAGGCCAGAGCCGTTCAGCGTGTGGACATATTCTGGTTTGCCACCGCCTTCGGGCCGGAAACGCGCATTCATGCGGCGGGCCTGAAAATCGGCGCAGGTCGAGACCGAGCTGATCTCGCGATAGGTGTCCTGACCGGGAAGCCATGCCTCGATGTCAAAGGTACGGCGGGCGCCAAAGCCCATGTCGCCGGTACACAGGATCACGGTGCGGTAGGGCACGCCCAGTTTTTCCAGAATGCCCTCGGCGCAGCGCACCATGCGTTTTTGTTCGTCATCCGACGTCTCGGGATGGGTGATCGAGACCATCTCGACCTTTTCGAACTGGTGCTGGCGCAGCATTCCGCGGGTGTCTTTGCCCGCCGAACCGGCCTCGGACCGGAAGCAGAGCGAATGCGCGGTGTAACGGCGGGGCAGGTAGCTTTCCTCGATCAGCGTGTCATTGACGATGTTGGTCAGCGAAACCTCGGAGGTCGGGATCAACCACCAGCCTTCGCGGGTCTGATAGCTGTCCTCGCCGAATTTCGGCAGCTGGCCGGTGCCCTGCATCATTTCGGACAGAACCAGAACCGGGCCGTTAACTTCGGTCAGACCGTTTTCGTTGATATGCGTATCCAGCATGAACTGGGCCAGTGCACGGTGGATACGCGCGACGCCTCCGGACAACAACACAAAGCGTGAGCCAGAGAGCTTGGCGGCGGTTTCGAAATCCATGCCGTTTTGAACGGCCTCAATCTCAAAATGCTCTTTCGGAGCAAAGTCCAGTTCGCGCGGGGTACCCCAACGGCTCACCTCGACATTGTCGTTCTCGTCGGCGCCCTCTGGCACATCGTCGGCGGGCAGGTTGGCAATACGGATCAGCTGGTCTGTCAGCAGAGCGTCCAGATCCTTGGCCTCGGTCTGCATCCGGGCGATTTCGGCCTTCTTTTCGGCGACCAGCGCGCGCAGACGCTCAAATTCGGCCTCATCACCGCGGGCTTTGGCCGCGCCGACCTCTTTGCTAGCCTTGTTCTGTTCGGCCTGCGCCGTTTCAGCAGCCAAAATCTTGGCGCGGCGGCTTTCGTCCAGCCGCAGCAGGTCTGACGACACCGGCGCGTCCCCACGGCGCGCGAGTGCGGCGTCGAATGCGGCTGGGTTTTCGCGAATGGCGCGGATGTCGTGCATAGTTCAGATCCTTGAATGCAGTGAATCACTGCGACTGCTTATGCACCATATATCTCGGAGGGTGTAGCGCTGGTTAACCAAACTGCACCTAACTGTCCGGTTCCTCGTCGTGATGAGCCAGATGTCCGTCCCATTCCCCTGTCGGGATCTTTGGTTCGGGCGGATCCGCGATGTAGGAGGGGGTCATGATCTGCACGTTATTCTCGTTGAATACGGCCACAATGTTGCGATGCAGGTCCGAGCGGATCTTGGGAATGATACTGCCCCGCGTAGTGTATCCGTTGATCTGATAGTTGATCGCGTAGTCGGCCAGCGCGGTCCACAGGACAAAGGGTTCAGGCTTGGACTTGATCCCCTTGGTGCGATTGGCGGCCTCGATCAGCATTGCCTCGATCTTTTCGGGGGGTTCTTCATAGCCGATGCCAACGGTTGTATGCAGCAACAGCCCGCTGCCATCTGTTTTCTTCGAGAAATTCACCACGTCCGAATTCATCAGCTGCGCGTTGGGGATTGAGATCAACTCGTTCTTGATGGATTTCAGATGAGTTTCCATCAGCTTGATCTGCACCACGTCACCGATGTGGTCTCCGATCTGAATACGGTCCCCGATCGAGGTCGAGCGGCGATAGATCACGAACAGCCCGGCCAGCATGTTCGACACGACCGAGTTCGCGCCTAACGACAGCATCGCACCGACCAGAATGGTCAGGCCCTGAAACGCCGCCGAATCCGAGCCTGGAATGTAGGGAACGGCAAAGACCAGTGCGATCAGGATCACGACAACTCGGGCGATGTTGAAGGTCGGGTTAACCCAATGCTTCTCAAAATCGCCCATATCGAACGATCCCGCTTCGACCGCGTCGAAGAAGACCCGCATGCCCTTGATAATATACATAGTTACCCATGCGATCAGGCCAAGCATGATCATGTTCGGGATATAGCTGAGGATGCCTTGGAAGATCAGAAGGACCGGCTCGGTCAGATAGGTCAGCAGCAATTGCGCGAAATACCGGGTTTCGGCAAAGGCCAGTAGGACAAAAGACAGGTAGTAGTAGAAACCCAGGAAGAAAATCACCAAAAGGACGAAATTAAGCCCGTAGCGCACCAAGGCTGCAATGGCCTCGGCTTGAACGCTCTTGGCCGTGGCGGTTTCCACGTCCTTCAGGTAGCGCTTCACGAATCTCAGTGTCCGCCGCCGGATTCTGCGGTGCAGCCAAAAGATCACAACCACAAAGACAACAAAGCCCAAGGTCCAAGCTGCGGCTTCGATAGCGCCTGAAACCCGCGCCTGTTCAGTTCGGTTCAAACGGTAGGCCTCAATAGCCTGTTTGATTGCATTGCCGTGCAGAACGCTGACAACGCTGAGTTCCATCTGGTCCAATTCTGCATCGGCTTCGGTGACGATCGAAACCCGTTCACCATCAACCAGAACCCAGGTGCCGAACTCGGTTTCCTCAAAGCTGATAGTCACCTCGGACGCGTCCGACGCTTCGGCGATTTCTATGATCTTGTCTTGAACTTCTTCGGCACGCTCGGGGGCGGGTAGTGCGCTTGAGCCTCGAACCTGAAACAGAACGTCCCCGTCTATTATAACTGGGGCCATAAAAGTTTCCGATTCTGCAGCTTCTGGCGCAGGCGCATCGGTCGGTGACTCTTGTGCCTGGACAGGTTGGCTAAGCCAAAGGGCTGCCGCCATTGCAGTGAGAAAATAACGTAGCAAATGGAAGGGTTTGAATTGCCGTGCCATGTGTCCCCCTTGTTTGGAACTATACCCGGTTTAAACAGTGTTCCTAGGACATATCTGCAACGTTTTGACGGTTCTTATGGTGGCAGGTGTGCGTTCAGGTGGGTCACGCTGCCGCCATTGCTTGCAAACACGCATATCAGCGCATAGGTTCCCGCCAAATTTGCGGAACGGTGCCGCAGGTCAAAGAAAAAGGAATATCCCATGGAAGGTGGCGCAATCGCCCAGTTTCTCCCGCTGATCCTGATCTTCGCGATCATGTATTTCCTGCTGATCCGTCCGCAGCAAAAGAAGATGAAAGAACACCAGGCCATGGTCGAAGCCGTGCGCCGTGGCGATCAGGTCGTCACACAGGGTGGTCTGATCGGCAAGGTGTCGAAGGTCAAGGAAGGCGACAACGAGATCGAGGTCGAGATCGCCGAGGGCGTTAAGGTTCGTGTGGTCAAATCGACCATCGCTCAGGTTCTGAATAAAACCGAACCTGCGAAGTAACTTCGCCTTACAATTCCTTGAAAAGGCAGGGTTATGCTGCAAATTGATACCTGGAAGCGGGTTCTGATCTGGCTGGTCTGTGTGACCGGCCTGCTCTTGGCTCTGCCGAATGCGTTCTACACGCGGGTCGAACAATCCAACGACGCTAAAGCTGCGATAGAGCTTGGCGCGGATACGCCCGAAAATCAGGCCGAGGCGGCGCAGTGGCCGAACTGGCTGCCGTCCTCCTTGGTCAATCTTGGCCTCGATCTGCGGGGCGGTGCGCATCTGTTGGCCGAGGTCAAGGTCGAGGATGTCTACGAATCCCGCATGGAAGCGATGTGGCCCGAAATCCGCGACGCCCTGCGGGATGAGCGTTCCACCGTTGGCACGATCCGCCGTCAGGACTCGAACCCCGATCAGATTCGCGTCCGCATCAGCCAGCCCGAGGGGATGTCTCGTGCATTGGAAACCGTTCGCGGCCTGGCCCGTCAGGTTCAGACGCTGACAGGTGTCGGTGCGACCGATATCGAAGCCTTTGCCGATGGCGACACAATCGTCGTGCAGCTGTCCGAAGCGGAGAAGCTGGCCTCGGACGATCGCACCGTGCGTCAATCGCTAGAGATCGTGCGCCGCCGGATCGATGAGGTCGGTACGCGTGAACCCACGATTCAACGTCAAGGTGCAGACCGCATCCTGATTCAGGTTCCCGGAATCGGAAGTGCAGGCGAGCTGAAAGAGATCATCGGTACCACGGCGCAGCTGACTTTCAACCCGGTTGTCGGTCGTGGCACTGACCCGGATGCCGCTGCAGGTATCGGTGAAGAAGTGGTGCCGTCGATTGACGAAACCGGTGTATACTACACGCTTGAATCCTCTCCGGTCGTCACAGGTGAAGAACTGGTTGATGCGCAGCCCTCGTTCGATCAGAACGGCCGTCCTGCGGTCAGCTTCCGGTTCAATACTTCCGGAGCGCGGAAATTCGGTGACTACACGCTGGAAAATATCGGCGCACCTTTCGCGATCGTACTGGATGATGAGGTGATCTCGGCCCCCGTGATCCAGAGCCACATTCCCGGCGGCTCAGGCATCATCACCGGCAATTTCACGGTCGAGGAAAGCACCAACCTTGCCATCCTGCTACGGGCAGGCGCCTTGCCTGCCGAGCTGGAGTTCCTAGAAGAACGTACCATCGGCCCTGAATTGGGTCAGGACAGCATCGACGCTGGTAAAGTCGCCACTATGGTAGCCTTTGCCGCGGTGCTGGTGTTCATGGCGCTCAGCTACGGTTTGTTTGGTCTCTTTGCCAATATTGCCTTGATCATCAACGTGGGCCTTTTGTTCGGTCTACTTTCGCTGATCGGCGCGACGCTGACCCTGCCGGGTATCGCGGGTATTGTTCTGACTGTCGGTATGGCCGTGGACGCTAACGTGCTGATTTTCGAACGTATCCGAGAGGAACTGAAATCCGCCAAAGGCCCCGCGCGTGCGATTGAGTTGGGCTATGAAAAAGCCCTTTCGGCCATCGCGGATGCCAACGTGACCACCTTCATCACGGCGGTAATCCTGTTTGCCATGGGCAGCGGCCCGGTCCGCGGGTTCGCCATCACTCTGGGCCTGGGAATCCTGACCTCGGTCTTCACCGCGATCTTCGTGACGCGCCTGATGGTCGTCATGTGGTTCGAGCGCCGCCGTCCGAAAAAGATCGAGGTTTGATCATGAGACTGAAACTCGTACCCCAAAGCACCTCGTTCGATTTCTTCAGCCGCTGGAAGCTTTGGCTGGGCATTTCGGCCCTCATGATGGTTGTGGCCTTCGCCTCATTCATGCTGCAGGGCTTGAATTTCGGCATCGACTTCCGGGGCGGCACAACGATCCGCACCGAAAGCACGCAGCCGATTGATGTGGGCGTCTACCGTGACGCGATTGCTCCGCTGGAGCTGGGCGATGTCTCGATCACCGAGATTTTTGATCCGACCTTCGGACCGGAAGACAACGTTGCAATGATCCGCATTCAGGCACAGGCAGATGCGGAAGCTGTCGAAGCCTCGACCATCACAGCCGTTGAGGGTGCGTTGCAGGCCGTAATCCCCGATATCGAATTCGTATCGGTGGAGTCGGTTGGCCCGAAAGTCTCGGGCGAATTGATCCAGACAGCCGTGATCGCAATCGTTTTGGCCATCGGCGCAGTGCTCGTTTATATCTGGCTGCGGTTCGAATGGCAGTTCGCCCTTGGCGCAGTCGCGGCGCTTGTGCATGACGTAATCCTGACCATCGGCATCTTCTCAGAGCTTCAAATCCGCTTTGATCTGGCAATCATCGCGGCGCTTCTGACCATCGTGGGCTACTCGCTGAACGACACGGTGGTCGTGTTCGACCGCGTGCGTGAGAACCTGCGAAAGTATAAGAAGAAAGACCTCAAAGAGGTTCTCAACATCTCGATCAACGAAACCCTCAGCCGGACGGTGATGACCTCGGTCACGACCCTGCTGGCGCTGATCTCGCTCTATGTGCTGGGCGGTGATGTGATCCGTGGCTTTGTCTTTGCGATGATCTGGGGTGTGATCGTGGGGACATATTCGTCGGTCTTCGTGGCCTCGACCATCCTGCTGTGGCTGGGCGTCAAGCGTGACTGGTCCAAGCCATCAAACAATGCGGGCAACCAATTTGCCAACGTAGATGCCTGAGTTCTTCGGCCAGTCCCCACAGGGTCTGGCCGTTGTCTTATTTGCAGCCTTTCTTGGGGGCGTCGTTCGCGGTTTCTCGGGGTTTGGCACCGCTTTGGTTTTCCTGCCTATCGCCACCCCATATCTCGGCCCGTTCGGAGCGCTGATCGGCCTGACGATCATGGATATCTTTGGCCCCTTGCCAAATCTGCGCCGGGCATGGGGTGCAGTCAACAAGGGCGATCTGATGCGCCTCCTGCTGGGCTGCGCAGTGGTTCTTCCGCTGGGGCTATGGGTGTTGACGCAGGTCGCGCCCGAGGTTTTCCGCTATGCGGTCAGCGGTCTGGCCCTTGCGATGTTGGCCATTCTGATCCTCGGTCTGCGCTATCACGGTCATGTCAGCCGCATGATGGTCACAGGTATCGGCGGAGCCGCCGGGTTCCTTGGTGGCGTAGCCGGGCTCCCTGGTCCGGCCGTCATCCTGTTCTACATGTCGCGCCCACTGCCGGTGGATGTCATTCGCGCGACGATCCTGCTGTTTCTGTTCGGCTTCGACTTCCTGCTTCTCGGTTACCTGACCGGTATGGCGCAGGTCACCCTCGCCGCTGCTGGGCTGGGGCTTCTTCTGGCGCTACCTAACCTGCTGGGCAATTGGCTTGGCGGGTGGCTTTTCCGACCAGACCGAGAACGCCTCTACCGCGCGGCCGCCTATATGGTGATTGCCCTGGCGGCCTTGTCCGGCCTGCCGCTTTGGGGGTAAACACAACGCATGCGATTGAATGAGATCAACTACACCAACGCCGAACCCGTTGACGGGTACGGCCCCGGCTTTTTCCGGATCGGAGGGCGCGTTCATCAAGGCGCCGCGCTGATCGGCCCGACGGGAACGCAGGCGTGGGGCGGATACTCAGACGACGAGCCACTGCGCGAACTGTCCGAGGTCGTCGATGTCCTGTTCATAGGAACCGGAGCAGAGCTTGCCCACATCCCACCCGAGCTGCGCCAAACTCTCGAATCTGCGGGGATCGGAGTCGAGATCATGAACTCCCCCGCCGCCTGCCGTACCTACAACGTCCTGCTATCCGAAGGTCGCCGCATTGCGCTCGCTCTGATCCCCGTCTGACGGGATCCCCTTCATCTGGCCCAAAATATCTCGGGGAGCGCGAGGGGCTGGCCCCTCGCATCCGAACCCATCCAAGCGCACTGCCCTAGCTCCCTGCGTCAAATCCAACCTTTTGCCTGCGTCCCCAATCGGATAAGCGAGTCTCATGACTCTAACCGTTTTCGATCTGACCATCACCCGTGGTGGCGTGCCCGTGCTCGAGGGGGTGAGCTTCAAACTCACCCCCGGTCAGGCGCTCATTTTGCGCGGGCCGAACGGAATAGGAAAAACAACGCTGCTCCGCACTCTGGCAGGGCTACAGCCTGCTTTGGCGGGAAAGATCGAAGGTGCCGAGGACCAGATCGCCTACGCCTCGCATTCCGATGGTTTGAAGCCAACCCTGACGGTTGTCGAAAATCTTGCCTTCTGGGCGTCCGTCTTTGGGACCCATGACATCCAGCCAGCACTAGACGCCTTTGCGCTGAATGACCTGTCCGACCGCCATGCGGGCAACTTGTCGGCCGGGCAAAAGCGCAGGCTGGGCCTTGCACGGATGCTGGTTACGGGGCGGCCGATCTGGATGCTGGACGAACCAACCGTCTCACTCGACAAAAACGCCGTTCAGATGTTCGCTGACGCTGTGCGCGGGCATCTGGGGCAGGGCGGCTCGGCCCTGATTGCAACCCATATCGACCTCGGCCTCGACGGAGAGGTTCTGGACGTCGGCCCCTACAAAGCCAAACCGCAACCCATCGATGACTTCGACGGAGGCTTCCTGTGATCGCCCTATTGTTGCGCGACCTGAAGCTGGCCTTTCGCGCAGGCGGAGGCTTTGGTCTCGGCCTGGCCTTCTTCCTGATCGTAACGGTTCTGGTGCCTTTTGCTGTCGGTCCACAATCGTCGCTGCTCTCGACCATCGCGCCGGGAATTCTGTGGCTGGGTGCCTTGCTCGCCTGCCTGCTGTCCCTCGACCGACTTCTGGCTCTGGATTGGGAGGACGGCTCGCTGGACCTTCTGGCTACCGCGCCTCTGCCGCTTGAGACTGTGGTCTCGATTAAAGCGCTAGCGCATTGGATCACCACCGGTTTGCCTCTGGTTCTGGCGGCACCGTTTCTGGGCGTCTTGCTGAACCTTCCCACGCCGGGGTTCTTCTGGCTGGTGATCTCGCTCCTGCTAGGAACGCCCGCCATGAGCGTCATAGGCACCTTCGGCGCAGCCCTGATTGTCGGTTTGAAGCGCGGCGGCCTGCTGTTGTCACTACTGGTTCTACCGCTCTACGTCCCAACCCTGATCTTCGGCGCAGAAGTCGCCCGCCGGGGTGCTGTCGGGATGGAGACCCAAACCCCGCTTTTGATGCTGGCGGGGATCACGATGGCCACGATCGCTCTGCTTCCATTCGCCAGCGCAGCGGTCCTGCGCATCAATCTGCGGTGAAGCGCCACAACTTTGAGCAAGGTCAATTGAGAATGAAGCCGAGTCGGACTAAATAACGGCCATGTCTATCGCAGCCAAAGCCAACGCCCTCTGGGAATATGCCAACCCGCGCAAGTTTCTTGCCACCAGCGAGCGTGTCTTGCCCTTTTTCTGGATCACCTCCGCGGTTTGCATCGTGGTAGGGCTGGTCTGGGGCTTCTTCTTCACCCCCGATGACTTCCGACAGGGCTCGACGGTTAAGATCATCTACCTGCACGTCCCATCGGCCCTTATGGCGATTAATTGCTGGCTGATGATGCTGGTGACCTCGCTCATATGGCTGGTCCGCCGCCATCACGTCAGCGCTTTGGCCGCGCGCGCCGCCGCACCTGTGGGCATCGTGATGACCCTGATCGCACTGGCGACCGGAGCGATTTGGGGCCAGCCGATGTGGGGCACATGGTGGGCCTGGGATCCGCGCCTGACTTCGTTCCTGATCTTGTTCCTATTTTATCTCGGTTACGTCGCCCTGTGGGAGGCGATCGAGGACCCGGACACCGCCGCAGACCTGACTTCGGTCCTGTGTCTTGTGGGGTCGGTCTTCGCGATTCTCAGCCGTTATGCGGTAAACTTCTGGAACCAGGGGCTGCACCAGGGCGCCTCGGTCATGCGGGCCGGAGCGGTCACGGGAACGGACACCGAAGAGAAGGTTAGCAACGTGTTCTTCTATCCATTGCTGACCTGCATCATTGGCTTCGTTTTGCTGTTCATTGCATTGGTTCTGTATCGCACCGGCACCGAAATCCGTGCGCGTCGGGTCAAAGCGCTGCTGGCACGGGAAAAGGTGGGCGCATGATGCCTGATCTTGGAAAATACGCGGACGCTGTCTTGTCGTCCTACGCTGCTTCGATCCTGCTGCTCGTGGCGCTGGTCGTCTTTAGCGTGATCCGGGGACGCAAAGTGCGGGCCGAGATGGAGAAAATCGAACAAAGGATGTCGCGCAATGGCTAAGATTTCGCCTTTGATGGTCGCGCCGCCGCTGATCTTCGGTGCTTTTGCTGTTCTGGCCGGGATTGGCATGTTCCGAGACGACCCCAATGCCCTACCATCCGCCCGCGAAGGGCAACCCGCCCCTCCGGTCGTCCTGACCGAGTTTCCGGGCAAAACGCCTTTCGACGACGCGACCCTGCGGGACGGGCAGGTCAAGCTGGTCAACTACTGGGCCAGCTGGTGTGCCCCCTGTCGCGCAGAGCATCCAAACCTTGAGGCGCTGTCGAACGAAGGCATCCCGGTCTACGGCGTCAACTACAAGGACAAGTTGGACAATGCCGAAAGCTTTCTGACTGAACTGGGCGATCCCTATACCGGAATCGGTCGCGATGAGCAGGGCCGCATGGCTTTGGATTGGGGGCTTTACGGCGTTCCCGAAACCTATGTGATCGACGGGGATGGCACCGTGATCCTGCGGTTCGCCGGGCCGATCACCCAACGTGTGATCGAAAGCACGATCCGCCCGGCGCTTGAAAAAGCAGCTGGTGGTTAGAGCCTGTAGCCACCGGTCACAGCCAAGGTCTCACCCGTGATGAATGCGGCGTCCTCTGACGCCAAGAACCGTACGGCCTTCGCGATATCCTCGGGCCTCCCAATTCGCCCGATGGCTGTGTTCTCGACGAACAAGGCGGTCAAGTCTTCGGGGCGCGGGTCTTCGGGGATGTTAATCGCCCCCGGTGCCACAGCATTGACCCGAATACCCTGAGGCCCAAGTTCCTTTGCTACCCCGCGTGTCCAAAGGTTCAGGGCTGCCTTGCTTGCCCCATAAATCACAGCGTCTTTCGGCGGCAAAACAGCGTTCATCGAGGAAATGCTGACAATCGCCGCGCCCGGTTTCAAATGGGGCATGGCAGCCGCCAGCAAAGCAGCAGGGGTCAGCAGATTCAAATCCAAAATGGCGCGATGATCTTCCTGGTCAAAAATCTCTTTCGGAGTGGACCTGACCAAACCCGCATTGTTCACGATCACGTCCAGCCGACCGAATCGTTCGACAACGTGGCGTATGACTGCCTCAGGCTGTCCGTCCTGCGTCAGATCGGACCGTATCGGTTGCAAACCTTCCTCTTCCAACACCGGATCGGGCTCAGTGGACAGCCATGTGAAAGCAACTCGATGATCGCGCCGTAGGTCTTCCACGATGGCGCGCCCGATCCCCCGCGCGCCGCCGGTTACCAAAGCCACTTTCTCCATACCAACCTCCTGCGCACGGTTGATAGTCCACATAGGACACAATCAACTTCTTCTGTTCACAAATACCTCGGAGCGCGAGGCAGAGCCTCGCATAAAAAAGGACGCCGGTCGGCGTCCTCTTCAGTCTTTGGATCAACACCGCGTCAACCCGCCTTCGCGAGATTGCGCAGCACATAGTGCAGAACACCGCCGTTCTCGATGTATTCGATCTCAGGGGCTGTATCTATGCGGCATTTCAGGGTGATGGTCTTCTCGGTCCCGTCGCCATAGGTGATGGTGCAGGGCACCTCCTGCAGCGGCTCAATCGTGTCCAGACCGTGGATCGAGACCGTCTCATCACCCTTCAGCCCAAGTGTATTGCGCGTGTCTCCGCCTGTGAACTCAAACGGAATCACGCCCATGCCCACGAGGTTTGAACGGTGGATGCGCTCAAAACTCTCTGCAATCACGGCTTTGATACCCAGCAGAGCGGTCCCCTTCGCGGCCCAATCGCGGGACGAGCCCGCGCCATATTGCTCACCTCCGAAAACGACCAGAGGGGTGCCATTCGCCTGATACGCCATCGACGCGTCGTAGATCGAGGTCTGCGCGCCATCCGGCCCCTTGGTGTAGCCACCTTCGACCCCGTCCAACATCTCGTTCTTGATGCGGATATTGGCGAAGGTGCCGCGCATCATGACCTCATGGTTGCCCCGGCGCGAGCCGTAGGAGTTGAACTCACGCGGCTGCACCTGACGTTCCATCAGGTACTGACCGGCGGGCGAGGTCGTGGCAAACGATCCAGCGGGCGAGATATGGTCGGTCGTGACCATATCGCCGAGGATCGCCAGCACCTTGGCCCCCTCGATGTTCGAGATCGTGCCCGGCTCAGCCCCCATGCCCTGAAAATAGGGCGGGTTCTGGATATAGGTCGAGGTCGGCGGCCAGTCATAGGTTTCCTGCTGCGGAACCTCGACCTCACGCCATTTCTCATCCCCTTTGAAAACGTCGGCATATTTCGACTGGAACGCCTCGCGGGTGACGGTTGCTTCGACCAACTCCGCGATTTCGCTCTGGCTGGGCCAGATGTCCTTCATAAAGACGTCATTGCCGTCCCGATCCTGACCGATGGGTTCGGAGGTCAGGTCAATATCCATGGTGCCTGCCAGCGCATAGACAACGACCAGAGGCGGCGAGGCCAGATAGTTGGCGCGCACATCCGGCGAGATCCGCCCTTCGAAGTTACGGTTGCCCGAGAGAACCGAGGTGGCGACAAGATCGCCTTCGGAAATAGCTTCGCTGATTTCTCGCTGGATCGGACCCGAGTTACCGATACAGGTGGTGCAGCCATAGCCCACAAGGTTGAACCCGATCTTGTCCAGATCGTCTTGAAGACCCGCGGCCTCAAGATAGGCGGAAACCACCTGCGACCCTGGCGCGAGCGAGGTCTTCACCCATGGCTTTCGGTCCAGACCCAGCGCGGCGGCCTTGCGGGCTACAAGACCCGCTCCGATCATCACATAGGGGTTCGAGGTGTTGGTGCAGGAGGTGATCGAGGCGATCACGACCTTGCCCGATTCCATACCGTAGTTCTCGCCTTTGACTTCGACCTGCTTGCCCATTGGGCGTTTGAAGGTGTTCTCCATCTCGTTCAGGAAGGCCGCTTTCGCTTCCGTCAGCGCCACATAGTCCTGCGGACGTTTCGGCCCCGAGATGGCAGGAACGATGGTGCCCATATCCAGCGACAGGGTATCGGTATAGATCGGTGCGTAGGTCTCATCACGCCACAGTCCGTTTTCCTTTGCATAGGCTTCGACCAGCGCAAGACGGTCTTCGTCGCGCCCGGTATTGCGCATGTAACGCAGGGTTTCCCCGTCGATCGGGAAGAAGCCGCAGGTCGCGCCATATTCGGGGGCCATGTTGGCGATCGTGGCACGGTCCGCCAAAGGAAGACGATCTAGACCTTCGCCGTAGAATTCGACGAATTTACCAACCACGCCCTTTTCACGCAGCATCTCGACGACTTTCAGCACGAGGTCAGTACCAGTAGTGCCCTCGACCATCGCGCCTGTCAGTTCAAAACCCACAACCTCGGGGATCAGCATCGAGATCGGCTGGCCGAGCATCGCGGCCTCAGCCTCAATCCCGCCGACGCCCCATCCCAGAACGGCCATGCCGTTGACCATGGTGGTGTGGCTGTCTGTACCGACAAGGGTGTCGGGATAGGCGACCTCATCCCCGTTCTGATCGGTATCGGTCCAGACGGTCTGGGCCAGATATTCCAGGTTCACCTGATGGCAGATGCCGGTGCCGGGCGGAACGACGCGGAAATTGTTGAACGCGTTCTGACCCCATTTCAGGAACTGGTAGCGCTCCATGTTGCGTTCGTATTCGCGGTCTACGTTCATCTGGAACGCGCGCGGGTTGCCGAATTCGTCGATCATGACCGAGTGGTCGATGACCAGATCCACCGGATTCAGCGGATTGATCTTTTGCGCATCACCCCCCAGAGCTTTGATTCCGTCGCGCATCGCCGCCAGATCAACCACGGCAGGCACACCGGTGAAATCCTGCATCAGCACGCGGGCAGGGCGATAGGCGATCTCGCGCGGGTTCTTACCTTCGTTTTCACCCCATTCCGCAAAGGCCTTGATGTCGTCGACCGAGACAGAGAACCCGTCATCCTCGAAGCGAAGCATGTTTTCCAGCACCACTTTCAGCGCGGCGGGCAGCTTGGAGAAATCCCCTAGACCGGCCTCCTGAGCGGCGGGGATGGAGTAGTAGGAAATGGTTTTGCCATTCACGCTCAGCCTGCGGCGTGTTTTGGCGGTATCCTGTCCGGTCTTGATAGGCATCCTGTGGCCTCCCTCTCAAATAACTTGGAAAATGGGATTCGCTGCGGTTTATCTTGATCACGTTTGTCCGGGGTTCAAGCGTCAGTTACTGACAAGATGAAAATGTATACTGTGGTATGCAAATTCAAGGGCAGGGAACCGCCTCGTCTCAAGAAACCTTGATTGGAGCTTGAAGAGCAAAACGTTTATCCGTTTTGCATGATTTTCAAGCCGAGGGAATTCATGTTCAAATCCGCCCTAGCAGCCACCATTCTATCCGTCTGTGCCGCCTTTTCAGTATCGGCGCAAGAGGATCCGGTTGTGATCGAGTTGTTCACCTCGCAAGGCTGTTCGTCCTGCCCCCCGGCGGATCGGCTTTTGCACGAGCTGATTAAGCGCGACGACGTGATCGGGTTGGCGCTGCATGTGGACTATTGGGATTACATCGGCTGGAAGGACGAATACGCCATTCCTGATCATACGTCCCGGCAACGGGCCTATGCCCGCAATGGTGGCCGGTCGATGATCTACACGCCACAGATGGTGATCAACGGACAGCATGATGTGGTTGGTGCGAAGGCGCAGGAATTGGATCGGCTGATCAAGGCGCATCTGATCGCCGCGCCCACAGCCGAAGTTGAAGCCGAGCGTTCGGGGCAAGAGGTGACGGTGCGCGTGACGCCGATCGACTTGCCAGCTGGGGATACCTACGACGTGCGGATCGTCCAGTACACGCCGCTGCGTCATGCCTCGATCCGGCGTGGAGAGCTCGCGGGCCATGATCTCGACTATGCCAATGTGGTGGAAAGCTGGCAGATGGCCGGGCGCTGGGATGGGGGCAACGAGCAGGCGTTTTCAGCGCAGTTGGATTCGGACCTGCCAGCGGTTGTTCTGGTGCAGCGGGCAGGTCACGGGCCAATCATCGCGGCCGCGCATGTGAAGTGATCAGGGCATGTCTTCGGGCTGAACACCAAGTCCGTTCCAGGCCTTCCAGCGGCGGTGAATCCAGAACCATTGACCCATATGCTGGCGCACCATCTGCTCCAAATCATCATTGATATATTGGGTCATGGTCTTGGGATCGGAATGCGGCACCGGGTCGTGCATCGCGATTTCGAAATCCAGACCATTGGGTTGGCGAACCGCGTAGCAGGGGATCATGACCGCGTCGAACTTCATCGCGAGTTCGGCGTTCAGAACGGATGTGACGGCGGGCTTGCCAAAGAACATCAACTCCTCGCCGCCGTGAACATGCAGGTCAGAGACGATGGCGATCATTTCACCGCCTTTGAGGGAGCGCACCATCTCAACCATCCCGCGCCGACCCTGTTCGAACATGGGTGAGCCGGTTTTGTAGAAGGCTTCGACGTAGGCCTCGTTGAAATAGGGGTTGGCCATGCGACGGTAGAGGCAGCCTAGCGGGCGCCCGCTGCGGGCTTGCAGCGCGATCCGCGTTGCGAGGTAGTGGCCGAAATGCGCGGCGATGATCATGACCGGTCGCCCTTCGGCGGCGGCAGCATCAAAAGCGGCGACACCAGGGCCGGAAAGCTTGGCGTTGCGTTGGCGCGCCGTGAACCCTTCGGGTGAGAAATGTTCCATCAAGGCCCGACCTGCATTGTCCGAGACCTCGGCAGAGATACGGTTAATGTCACGTTCTGACAGTTCGGGGCAGGTGAGCTTCAGGTTGCCTCGGACCCGTTTGCGAAACCCCACCAGCGGGGCCAATCCGCGTACCAAGGTCCCCATTGCAGCGATGCGGGTTCCATAGGGCAGCAACCGCATGCCACCGATCACGCCTTTCAGGAACAGACTGGCGACATAGTATTTCCCAAGCTCAAACCGGCTGAGCTCTGACTTTTCGACAGGCATGGAGGTGTCTCACGGCGTGTTGCGTTTTGCTGGGTCAGACATACAGGCCCGGCTCGGCAAGCTCAAGCACTCTGCCGGTTGAGGTCAGTCTTCGTCTTCTTCCGGCTCGACCAATGTCAGCGTGCCATCGTCTACCAAGGCGCGAATTGCGCCTACGATCTCGGTCATGGCCTCTTCGGCCTCGGACTGTTTGACGCGCCCGCGTTCAGCCATTTCGTCGCGCAGATTGTCGGCCATACGGGAAGAGATGCTGGACAGGATGAACTCGACTGACGCCTTGTCTTTATCGGCAGCGGCCCCCGCCAACGCGGTGACAAGGCTGGCTTGTTCGACCCCGCGCAGAATGGCGTGCACATCGCGCGCGGCGATACGGGCCGGGATATGCGCGAAAGTGAAGATGGATTGACGCACAATGTCTGCGAATTCAGCGTCCTCTTCGTTCAGGGCCGTCAGCAACCCATCACGGGTCGAGGCCGCCGACTGGTTCAGGATCGCCCCAACGCGCGCACCGGGGCCATCGGAAAACGCCTGCGACGGGCGTTGATCCAGTTGAGCAGCCAGCGACCAGCCGATCCGTTCCACCGCTTCAGGGGTCACATTGGCCGTTTTGGAGATAGCATAGGTGATGCGTCGCGCAATGGGGCCGGGCAGGTGCCCCAGCAATTGCGCGGCTTTGGCCGTGTCGAGCTTGGACAGCATCACGGCGGCCACCTCGGTGCTTTCTGCCTGTGCCATCTGGGCCAGATCTTCGGCCGAAATCTCTCGCAGTCGTTGCCATGGATCGCCGATCTGACGAACTCCGGCGATCTTGCGGAGTCTCGCTGCTGTGGCCGGGGCAATCTTGCCGTTCACCGCATCCAGCGCCCCCGCAAGGCCATGGGGGAAAGACAGGCCAACGCTATCCAGCGCATCGCCGAACTCCTGCGCCACGGCATCCAGCGTCACACGGTCCACAAGACCCATCTGACCCAGTTGATGCGTGAGTGTTTCCTGCAATTCGTCGGGCAGTTCCTCAAGTGGAATATCCGCCCCTTCATTCAGCAACAGACGCACCACGATAGCGGCCTTTTGACGATTGCTGAGTGTGCGTGGGACGACGCGGGGCGCGTCGTCCGCCTGACCTGCGCCCGAGGGCTGAGCCCCCGGGGCCACCTGAACCAAAGTATTCATGTCCTGCATCTGCCTGCGGTGCCAAAGTTCTGTTCCACAGGCAGGTTAGCGGGAATCAGGTAAAGAAAGGTTGAACCTCAGTAGTTATAGGTCAGCCCGGTCTTGATGGCCTCGCGCAGAGACGCCTCGGCCCAGGTGCCTTCGCCGCCACGGGCCTTGATTTCGCGCCATTGGGCGATGGCCAGATCGGTTTTCCCTTCGACCACAAAACCCTGAGCCATGTAGCTGCGCGCCAGAAGGTTATCGGGGTTTGTTGCGATGGCCTGCTCGTAATAGGCATTCGCCAGCTCAATGTTGCCCATCTTGCGGTGCGTGAATCCCCAGTAGGTCAGAACGCGGTCATCACTTTGATCGCTCATGACGCGCAGGATGTTCTGGGCGTTTTCCAACTGACCATCATAGGCCAGCTCACGCACGGCCTCATAGAGGTCCTCATCGGTGAAATTCGTAGCACTCGGTTTGACGCAGCGCCCGCGGTCTTCGCTCCAGACCCGACCGAACAGGCATTTCTTGGTCGTGTTGGTGGGCTTGGGGGGATTGGCACCGCCGCCACCGGCCGCGTGGGCAGCGATGGGGGAAAAGGCGAAAGAGGTCAGTGCAATCGCGGATGCAAGAAGAATGCGCATAGTTTTAACTCCGTGGTCAGGTCTGCTCATTGAAATCATAGTGTGATCTTCAAAAAAGCTAACACCGGAGCTTTTCGATTTATTCACAAAGCAGACAGAATTTTTGTTCACGAAGTGCGTGATGATGCAAAAAGCGCCCGGTTGATGAGGGGCCGGGCGCTTTTCTAGGATGGTTTATTCGCCGAAGACACGCTCGAAAATCGTGTCGACATGCTTGGTGTGGTAGCCCAGATCGAATTTCTCTTCGATCTCTTCCACGCTGAGGGCGGCGGTGACCTCGGCATCACCCAGAAGTTCGGTTTTGAAGTCCTTGCCTTCTTCCCAAACCTTCATCGCGTTACGCTGAACCAGACGGTAGGCATCCTCGCGGCTGACACCGGCTTGGGTGAGGGCCAGCAGCACGCGCTGGCTCATGACCAAACCACGGAACTTGTTCATGTTGGCCAGCATGTTTTCCGGGTAAACGACCAGCTTGTCGACCACGCTGGTCAGGCGCGACAGTGCGAAATCCAGAGTAACGGTGGTATCAGGGCCAATATTCCGCTCGACCGACGAATGCGAGATGTCACGCTCATGCCACAGGGCCACGTTCTCCATCGCGGGTACGACGGCCATGCGGACAAGACGGGCCAGACCGGTCAGGTTTTCGGTCAGAACCGGGTTGCGCTTGTGGGGCATCGCCGAGGAGCCCTTTTGGCCCTTCGAGAAGAACTCTTCGGCCTCAAGAACCTCGGTCCGCTGCATGTGACGGATTTCGATGGCGATGTTCTCGATGCTGCTGGCGATGACGCCCAGAGTGGCAAAGAAGGCCGCGTGGCGATCACGCGGGATGACCTGAGTGCTGATCGGCTCGGGCACCAGACCCAACTGGTCGCACACATGCTCTTCGACGCGCGGGTCGATATTGGCGAAGGTGCCAACCGCGCCGCTGATCGCGCCGGTGGCGATTTCGGCGCGCGCGTCACGCATACGAGACAGGTTGCGGTCCATCTCGGCATAGAAACGGGCAAAGGTTAGGCCCATCGTTGTCGGCTCGGCGTGGATGCCGTGGCTGCGGCCGATGCGAACCGTGTCTTTGTGTTCGATGGCGCGGCGTTTCAGGGCTGCCAGCAGGCCTTCGAGGTCTGCGATCAGAATATCGGCGGCGCGGGTCAGCTGTACATTGAAGCAGGTGTCCAGAACGTCTGAGCTAGTCATGCCCTGATGAACAAAGCGGGCTTCTTCGCTGCCCACATGCTCGGCCAGGTGAGTCAGGAAGGCGATGACGTCGTGCTTGGTGACGGCCTCGATTTCATCAATGCGAGCCACGTCGAATTCCACGTCCTTGGCTTTCCACACCGCGTCGGCGTTTTCACGCGGGATCACGCCCAGATCAGCCATGGCTTCGCAGGCATGCGCCTCGATCTCGTACCAGATGCGGAACTTGGTTTCGGGCGACCAGATGGCAACCATCTCGGGGCGGGAATAACGGGGAATCATTGGCAGCAGGACCTTATTGTGATTTGGCAGAGAGCGTTGCGGCGGGGTTTAACGCCGCAGGCGTATGGGAACAAGGCATGAGTGCCCGATTGCGGCGATCTGGCCGGGATATTGAAAATGACGACTGCACCGACAACATTGTCCGATTTCGAAGGGCGCTGGCGCCTGACGCGCACGATCCACGATGCGCGGGCCGGGCAGGTCGTGCAGGCTGAGGGAGAGGCCCAGCTGCTGCGATCCGAGGACGGGCTGATCTACACCGAAGAGGTGACGCTCAGCATCCCCGGCCAGCCTCCGATGAAAGGAACCCGCAAGTATTTATGGCGCGACGGTGGACATCGCGTGTTGATCCATTTCGACGACGGGCGGTTTTTCCATGCCTTGACGCTGGGCGAGCAAAACGCGTCGGACCACCATGATTGTGCGCCTGACAGTTACGATGCGGTCTATGATTTCCACGACTGGCCCCGCTGGTCGGTGCAATGGACGGTGAATGGGCCGCGAAAATCCTACGAAATGACCACAGACTATGCTGCGGTAGCGTAATCATGTTGCAGTTTGAGCGCTGACAAGGCATTGCTGGTGCAGAAATCTTGGTCCGAATTGGGAGAAGTTAAGATGAATGTAAACGTTCTGGCCAATGCGTTTGGCCCGCGTGAAGGGACGGCGCTGCTTGTAAAGCAGGTTGTACTGGTCGTTCTGGGCATCGTGGCCCTGGCGGTTGCCGCGAAAATCAAAGTGCCGATGTGGCCTGTTCCGATCACCATGGGCACCTTTGCCGTCCTGACCATCGGCACCGCCTATGGCGCGCGTCTGGGTCTGATCACCATGCTGGGCTATCTGCTGGTCGGCGCGCTGGGCTTTGACGTATTCGCAGGTTCCTCGGCCGAGAAATTCGGTCTGACCTACATGATGGGCGGCACCGGCGGCTACCTTGTCGGTTACCTGATGGCGACCGTTCTGCTGGGCGCTCTGGCCGCGCGGGGCTGGGACCGCTCGGTTACCAAACTGGCACTGGCGCTTTTGCTGGCCAACGTTCTGATCTACGTACCGGGCCTGCTGTGGCTGGGTCAGCTCTACGGTTGGGACAAGCCGATCCTGGAATGGGGTCTGACACCGTTCCTGCTGGGCGATGCAATCAAGCTGGGTCTTGCAGCCCTGCTGATCCCCGCCGTCTGGAAACTGGTTGGAGACGCGCGCAGCTAAGCGCCTGAGCCTGCTGAAATTCTAACCCGCGCCCCGAGATCCGAGGCGCGGGTTTTTTCTTTTCCAGGCAAGGCGGTGCTGGACAAGAGCGACCGTGGCGGGCCAATCTGCGGTCAGTGAAATAATTAGGCAATTGAGATATGCGTATTCGTTTAAAGACGGCTCTGGCGGCCTGCGCGGCCCTTTGGGTCGGGGCGGCTGTGCCAGCTGCCGCAGATACTCCGGTGACTTATACCGACGCCGGGCGTGCGCTCTTCAGCTTTGCGGTGCCGGATTTCTGGGTGCTGCGTACAGGCGGGCCACGCGACATTGAAGACACGGAGCTGGGCGACCCCCGCGCGGTGGCGCGTGTGATGGGTTTTAAGCCGGTCACGGATGACTCGGTCTGGATGGGCTTTGTCTCGCCGGCCGGAGTGTCCAGTATTCAGGACGGTTTGCGGTATCTGGATGATATCGACAAGTTTCTGGTGAATGATCCAACGGTCAGCAGCACCAGCGACACTCGGATTGCAGGGCTGCCCGCCAAGGTGATCCGGGGCACCGGCACGCGAGACGGAGGGGTGAGTTTCACTGCCACCATTATTGATCTGCCCCGTGGGCGCGTTGCGATTGCCGTGACGATCCTGCGGAACGGGGCCGATCCTGCCTATGTGGATGATCTGAACGCCGTGTTCGCGTCGTTCCGGTCTTTGCAATAGGGGGCTCAGATGACACGTAAACTGATGAAGCGATCCGTTCTTGTGTTGGGTCTAGGGATTTCAAGCCTGACTCTGGCGGCCTGTAATGGCGTCAGCGTGGGGGTAGGCGTCGGATATGGTTATGATCCCTTCTACGACTCGATGCTGTGGAACGATTACTATCACGACGTGGATGTGGATATCGATATCGACCGTCCGGACAGGCCGGACCGACCGCCGGTCAATAGACCTCCGGCACGTCCGACGCCGCCGATCGCGAAGCCTCCGGCGCGCCCACGGCCTCCGGTTGCGCGGCCGCCAGCAGCACGGCCTCCGATCCATCGGCCCGCGCCTCGTCGGGGCTGAGAATCGTCAGGCTCAGGGGAGGAGTTCGGTCGTGATATGTGCCGAACCCTCCAACGTGCGATGCACCGGGCATTTGTCGGCGATTTCCAGAAGACGGTCGCGCTGGGCCTGATCCAGAGGCCCCTCAAGCCGAATCTTGCGGCGGAACAGATCGACCTTGGCGTCCCCGTTAAGCCCAGCATCCTGCGCGTGGACCTTATTGTGACACACATCGACCGACACGCTGGTCAGCGGCCACTTCTTGCGCCGCGCATACATGCGGATCGTCATCGACGTACACGCCCCAAGCCCAGACGAGACAAAGCCGTAGGGCGACATGCCCCGATCCGTGCCACCGTATGAGGCGGGCTCATCCGCGACGACGTGATGGCGCGGCCCGGCCTGGATATCCTGCAGGAAGCCATTGGGATCGGCCTCGGTCACTCGGACAACACCTTCGGGTGCACCTGGAGGCGGCGCTGGCGGGCGGAGGTCGATATAGCGCGACACCCATGCAGAAATGACGTCAGCGGCATATTCGGCATCGCTTGCCCGCGTGATAAGGTGATCGGCATTGTCGAGGGTCACGAAGCTTTTAGGGTGTTTGGCCGCCAGAAACAGGGCGCTGGCATTGTCGATGCTCACCGTTTCATCCCGCGGCGCGTGCAAGATCAAAAGTGCGGCCTTGAGGTCGGCAACTGAGGGGTTCAGCGCAGCCTCCGAAATATCATCGACAAAGGCCTTGCCGATGCGGAAGGGGCGACCGCCCAGAGAAACCTCGGCGCTTCCTTCTTGTTCGATCTCGGGCAGAGCCTGTTCGAAATGGTGCGAGACGTGTCCCGGATCGGCTGGTGCCCCAAGCGTTACCACCGCCTTGACCGAAGGAATGCCCGCCCGCGCGCGCAGAACCGCAGCGCCCCCCAGCGAATGCCCGATCAGCAATGCAGGGGCCATGTCTCGGCCCACAAGGTAGTGCGCGGCCGCGATCAGGTCTTCGACATTCGAGGTGAAGGTTGTATTTGCGAACTCGCCCTCGGAATGGCCCAGTCCTGTGAAATCAAAACGCAAAACGGCAATGCCCATTGCCGCCAAACGGGCCGAGATCCGACGCGCGGCAGGAATGTCCTTTGAGCAGGTGAAGCAATGCGCAAACAGAGCGGTCGCCAGGACGGGTCCTTCCGGCAGGTCGAGTCGCGCGGCCAGACGGCCGCCGTCGTGACCGGCAAAAGTGATGCGTTCGGTGGGCATGGCAGTTCCTTGGATTTCGGTATGGGATCAATAGTGTGCAGTTGTGCCGGATGTCTCAACCCCATTGTAGGAAGCGTCACGGGAAGGTGAGCAAAAACCAGTGAATATTTCGGTATTCACGAAATGTGATGATACACACATCAAATATTCGTTTTCATAATTGATCTCTTCCCCCCATCTTGCAGCTGTCACACCAAGCAAGACAAGGAGACCGAGATGACACATACGGCATGCACCCCGCGCCAGCCTAACCTCCGCGCTGATCTGCTGATCCTTATCGCGCTCAGCGGGGTATTGGGCTTTTCACTGGGTCAGAATTGGGAAAGGGCGACCCCGACCAGTGTCGAAGCCGCCCTTCCATCCGAGGATTGGCACGGGAATGTCCGGCGCTCGACCTGGCCGGACTGAGTGCTTACTCCAGGCCCATCAAGCGGGCATCAAACGGGTATTTGGTCAGGTTCTCATAGCCGTCTTCGGTGATCAGAACCTGATCTTCCAGCTTGATCGAAAAGTCCCCGCCGACCTCACCAACAGCGGCCTCGACGCACAGGACCATGCCAGGTTCGAGCGCGTAGTCATAAGCGCCCGCGACCGCTTTGTCCGGATAAGCGACCAGAGGCCATTCATCGCACAAGCCGACTCCATGCATCAGGCAGCCGTATTTCTGGGCCTGGAACTTGTCATCCAGCTTGTGTGCATTGGCGGTAAGTTCAGGGATCATGACGCCGGGTTTCAGCATCTCCATGTTGGTCATGATATGCTCATGCGCGTGCTGCATGGCGTAAATCATGTCCGGGCGCGGCTTCTGGTCACCGATCCACCATGTGCGTGAGATATCGATGCAGATCCCGTATGAACCGACCAGATCGGTATCAAAAGCGATGATCTCGTTCTGTTGCGTGATGCGTGGGCCGCACTCCTGGAACCACGGATTGGTGCGCTGACCCGAAGCCAGCAGGCGGGTTTCAATCCACTCGCCACCGCGACGGATGTTCTCGGCGTGTAAAACCGCCCAGATGTCATCTTCCGAGGTCTTGCCGTTCCCCACATTGGCGCGGGCGAATTTCTCCATCTCGGCCACGGCTGTTTCGCAGGCGTGGCTGGCGCAGCGCATGGCCAGAATCTCATCCGGACCTTTGATGGCCCGGGTTTTCTCGGTCAGCTCTTCGCCTTCCATCACCTCGAATCCCTGCGCCTCAAGCGCGCGCAGACCGTGCAGCATGATCTTGTCGACGGCCAGACGCTTGTTGCCGCCGCTATGTTCCTCGATCAGGATCCGCACCTCGTTCGAGAACACATCCGCTGCGACATCCACCTTGTCGCCTCGGTCGAAATAAAACAGGTCCGCGCCAGAGCGCTGTTCGCGCACCAGCGGGTTGAATTCGGACAGGAAGGGTGAGTTCTTGTAGTCCCAGATCACCATATACCCGTCAGCGCACAGCAGAACGGCGCGGAATGGGTTGTGGGTGTTCCACAGCTGCATGTTCGTGCTGTCGGTTGCATAGCGGATGTTGAGCGGGTCAAAAATCAGAAGCCCGCCATAACCGCGATCCACGATGGCTTGGGTCAGACGCTTCCAGCGATGCTCGCGCATACGCTCAAGGTTGGGCAGGGCCAGCCCGGCTGCGGCCCATTCCTCAAAGGCAAGCTGGGTGGGTCCGATTTCGATTCGGTCATTGTCATTCGGCGTACCATCGCCGAGCGTTGCGCCTCGGGTCGGGTCAATTTTGCGCGTGTCGCGGTAATGCTGGTTCATGACTGGCCTCTGCTGGTTCACCCGAGAGGTATCAAACTTCTGTCTGGGGTGTCCCAGAAGAATACGACGGATTCTTGGTCGCTTTTTTGCCGACAGTCGGTCAGGCTAATGATAAGTGGATGGCATGGTTGCCATTTTACAGTCTAGTATCCCGTACGACCCTAGCCAAACCCGTGCCTTGCCAGGCATTCAGCCCACCGATATGCCGGAATGGTTGCATCAGGACGATGCCTTCGCTGCGCAGATGGCGCACCGCGCTACCTTGTTGAAAAACCAGCGGGACGATGTTCTGTCCCTGTCCACCGAGGCGGAGCCAGCCGCACAGGAGTTGTTACAGCTTGTGCTGCGTCAAACCTACCCAGAGGCGACTGACTGCGCTTTGCGCCCGGACGGTATTCGTGTGCCGATTGATTTTGCAAACCCGTTGGATACGCTGTGCAATCTGGTGCAAGAGGATTTCTGCATCCTCCAGAAGCACGGGGATGAGCATGTTCTGACCGGTGCGATCTTGTGCTTTCCAGCAAGTTGGCTTTTGCGCGAAAAGTTCATGCGGCCGTTGGTTGGAATTCATGTGCCCGTGGACAGCTATGATGACAATATTGCCCGTCGCGTGCAGCGTCTGTTTGACGGGATACAGCCGGGCCGACCGCTCTGGCGGTTCAATGCCCTCTGGTATGACGACCCCGAGTTGCACCAGCCCCGTAGCGCCAGCGATCGGCGTGCAATCCGAGATCATGGTCGCGCCCCATATTTGCGTAGCGAACGTCAGACCCTTCTGCGCCTGCCGGAAACGCGCGCAGTGGTGTTTTCGATCCATACCTATGTTTTGGCCGCAAACCAGATGCCAGAAATGGAAAACCCCGCCTGACGGCGGGGCCTCCAAGGAGGGTCTTCGGTAGTTGGGTTACATGCCGAGCGCGGTGGCGACATCGGCAAAGGCGTTGCTGGCGTTCAGCGCCACGATGGCAAAGGTAAAGACCAGAACCTGAGTGTTCAGGCGGAAATCCTCACCCCGGATCAGGTTGACCGCGGCCATCGACACAGCAATCGGAGCGGACATGCTGGCGACGACACCCGTCAGGCACCAGCTGCTCAGACGCAGGGCGTCGCTGGGGCGGTCGGACGTGTCCTCTTGCGGATCAGGTGTCGCTTGCGCCACCGGGTCATCTTCGGTTCGAAAGGCGATGCTCAGCAATTGCTCATCGGTCAGTTGGATGGGGCGGGGGGCAGGTTTGGCAATCTCGGGCTCTTCGGGTTCCGGATAGTTCAACCCTGCAAACTGTCCGCTGACCGACTGAAAGATCTGTTTGCGATTTCTGGGTTTGGTCGGCGCGAGCGTGTCAAAGGCGCTCATGAACTGCTCGACTGTCAGAACCGTATGAGGCGACAGCCACTCCACCCGCTGGGATGAGCAGATGTCGACCATGCGATACAAGATAACCACCAGCATCAACTCCGAGATTTCGGAATCATCCAGCAAGGGGGACACTGGGGAGATGTTGATAACCAAACGGTTGCGAGGACGCGATGCAGACGGCCTGACCAGGGTCTTCAGGCCGGCAGCACGGTCCAGACGCTCATGCCGGTCGTCGGGCTGCAGCTCCTCGGTCTCGAGCGTCAATCGCACGAGATACTGGCTGCAGACGATGCTGGCCTCTGTGTTGCTCAGCAGGGCCTTGCGCTCAACGAGGTGGCCGTAATCTTCCAGAGTTGCGGCGACAATAGTTCCGAAACGCTCGACCGCGCCGTCGGTGTCGCCTGCAAACTGCAAGCCGCCATGATAGCTGTGCTTTTTGGTCACTGCGCATTCCTTTGCCGCAAGTCGTCTTGGGCAGCATTCTAAAGCGCGATGTGGGGCAGAATTTGACGAAATTACAAAAAAATCGAAATTCAGATGGATTGACTACGCTTTGGAAACCAAGCGATTGAGGCTTTTTCCGTGCAACTATGGCGATATTGTGGCTGAACTGTGAGGGGTGCGCGGCGGGATCGCGGCCAGGCTATCCATCGATTCGGGCGGCCATTATCGCGATAGATTGCTGGTAGACCGAGGCGGCGTTCCACTGCTGGATAACCTTGAAATTGGGTTGCCCCGGCTGGTAGCCGCGACCGGGTTTCCAGCCTTTCTTGCGCAGGAAATTGGCGGTTGAGGCCAGCGCGTCCGTCATGTTGTAGAAGTCGACACGCCGGTCCCCAGTGGCATCGACACCATAGGTCAGCGCGTTGCCGGGTAGAAACTGAGTATGGCCCAACTCGCCATGTTTTGCCCCTTTTGTCGCCATGGTAATACTGCCTTGATCGACCAGCTTCAGTGCCCCAATTGCGTGAGGAATGAAGAACTCGGATCGGCGACAATCATAGGCCAGAGTGGTTATTGCTGACACAACCTGACTGTCGCCCATAAAACCCCCAAAGCCGGTTTCCATACCGTGAATGGCAATCAGAACCCCTGCTGGAACTCCATATTGGCGTTCCAACGCGGCATAGAATTCCGGGTTTCTTGCCTTACGTTTGCGTCCCTGCGCAACGATGGTATCGGCCCCGCGCACGCGCATGAATTTATCCAGCGAGTATTTGAAGCTTTTCTGGTTGCGATCCGCGGCAATGGTTCCGGTCGCATATTGCGTCTGTGCTAGGGCTTGCAGACCCTTCTTCTTTACCCCGGATTTCTTGGCCTGCTTGGCAAAATCAGCTTTCCAGGCCTCGAACCCGGCACTGGTGTTCCCACAGGGGGCCGCGAGACCAAGCGTCGGTGCAGACAGGGCGAGCGTCAGGGTTAGAATGCGCAACATCAGGTCAATTCCCTCATACAATATGCATTAAGGCTAAACGCCAGCCCTTGCTTCGCAAAGGGTTTAATACAGGTCCAACTCGCCTGCTTGCTTGAGGTCTTCGAACCATTCATCGGGGGTTTTATCGATCTTGGCGTGTTTGACCATCATCGCGTTCATATTCGGCAGGTCTGAGGAGTCAGGCCAGTTCTCCGGCTGCCAGAGGTTGGAGCGGATGACGCATTTGGGGCAGTGGGCAAAGGCGGTTTCGACATGGACCAGCAGCGCCAGCTTGGGCGCTTTGCCTTTGATGGCCATGGTCCTCAAGAGCGTTTCATCGGCACAGATACGCGCCATACCGCGAAGGCGCAGCGTCTCCATCTTGCCGGGGACGAAGAAGATCACACTGACGCGTGGGTCTTTCAGAACGTTGTGAAAGGTATCGACGCGTTTGTTGCCGGGTCGGTCAGGGATAGCGAGCATTTTATCCGAGATGACATGCACGAAGCCTTCGGGATCGCCACGCGGCGAGATATCGAGATACCCGTCCGGGTTGGCTGATGCTATCAGGCAGAATGTGGACCTGTCGATGAAGTCCCGGCACATCTGATCCAGAGCCGACAGTTCCTTTGCGATGATCTGAGGCAATGGCGCGCCGGTGATGCGTTCCAGCTGTTCCGCCGAGGTCACATATTCGGTGAATTGCGCGAACGGGTCATCGGGTGACATGCGCTCTCTCCCAACCTGTTTTGACTGTCAGTTTGAAAGATCACGCCAGATGAGACAAGGGCGCCCGAATGGACGCCCTTGGAATGGTAGGTCTGCAACCGGCTTAGCAGCTGTAGTACATGCCGTATTCTACCGGGTGCGGTGTGTGCTCGTAGGTTTCGACCTCTTCCATCTTCAGTGCGATGTAGCCGTCGATCTGGTCTTTGGTGAACACGTCGCCCTGCAGCAGGAAGTCGTGATCGGATGCCAGAGCTTCCAGAGCCTCACGCAGCGAGCCGCAAACGGTCGGGATGTCGGCCAGTTCTTCAGCAGGCAGATCGTACAGGTTCTTGTCCATGGCTTCGCCCGGATCGATCTTGTTCTTGATGCCGTCCAGACCAGCCATCAGCAGTGCGGCAAACGCCAGGTAGGGGTTCGCAGATGGATCCGGGAAACGGGCCTCAACGCGCTTGGCTTTCGGGCTCTCGGTCCACGGAATACGGACACAACCCGAACGGTTACGAGCCGAGTAGGCGCGCAGAACAGGTGCTTCGAAGCCCGGGATCAGACGCTTGTAGCTGTTGGTCGAAGGGTTGGTGAAGGCGTTCAGGGTTTTCGCGTGCTTCAAAACACCGCCAATGAAGTACAGTGCTTCGTCCGACAGGTCGGCGTATTTGTCGCCAGCGAACAGAGGCTTGCCGTCTTTCCAGATCGACATGTTCACGTGCATGCCGGTGCCGTTGTCACCTGCGATAGGCTTCGGCATGAAGGTGGCCGATTTGCCGTAGGCATGTGCAACGTTGTGGATGACGTATTTGTACTTCTGCAACTCGTCAGCTTGCTTGGTCAGGCTGTCAAAGATCAGGCCCAGCTCGTGCTGACAGGACGCAACCTCGTGGTGGTGCTTGTCCACTTTCATGCCCAGACGCTTCATAGTCGACAGCATTTCCGAACGCAGGTCTTGTGCTTCGTCAACTGGGTTCACGGGGAAGTAGCCGCCCTTGACGCCCGGACGATGGCCCATGTTGCCCATCTCGTACTCGGTGTCAGTATTCCACGACGCATCAGTTGCATCAACTTCGTATGATACCTTATTGATACTGTTTGAGAAACGGACGTCATCGAACAGGAAGAATTCGGCTTCGGGGCCCATGTAGGCGACATCACCGATACCCGAGGATTTCAGGTATGCTTCAGCTTTCTGAGCGGTGCCGCGAGGATCACGCTCATAGGCTTCGCCGGTGTCGGGCTCAACAATCGAGCAGTGCAAGCAGATGGTCTTTTCCGCATAGAACGGGTCGACATAGGCGCTTTCGGTGTCGGGCATCAGTTTCATGTCCGACGCTTCGATCGACTTCCAGCCCGCAATGGACGAACCGTCGAACATGAAGCCTTCTTCCAGGAAGTCTTCATCGACCTGGTCGGCCATGATGGTCACGTGCTGAAGCTTGCCGCGCGGGTCGGTGAAACGGATGTCGACGTACTCTGCGCCTTCTTCCTTGATCAGCTGAAGAACTGCGTCCTTGCTCATTCTCTTGATTCCTCTGGGTTGAAGATGTGTGTGTTACAGGGCTTCCGAACCGGTCTCGCCGGTACGGATGCGAATGGCTTGCTCGACAGGTGAGACAAAGATCTTGCCGTCACCGATCTTGTCGGTTTTCGCGGCCGAGACGATGGCTTCGATCGCGGCGTCAACCTGATCGTCGTCGAGTACGACCTCAACTTTTACTTTGGGCAGAAAGTCGACGACATATTCCGCGCCGCGATACAGCTCGGTGTGACCTTTCTGGCGGCCAAAGCCTTTGACTTCGATCACGCTGAGACCCTGGACGCCAACGTCCTGCAGTGCCTCTTTCACTTCGTCCAGTTTGAACGGCTTGATGATCGCTTCGATCTTTTTCATTCCGGCTCACCTTGCATGGTTGTCTGAGGTGCAGTGATCACGTCTAAAGGGATGCAGCAATCCGATTGCGCGCTTCGGCGTGATCTGGTGCATTGAAAAAAGGCGCATGGTCAAATTTTGATCGGTTTGCACAAAAAGTAATCGAAATTGAATCGCGTGAGGATTTGAGATGGTTGATTTGCTGACGGCTGCGCAGATGGGTGCGCTGGAACGGGCGGCTATCGACTCGGGCGAGGTGACCGGGCTGGAGCTGATGGAGCGCGCCGGTCAGGGCGTTGTGGACGCGATCTTCGAGGAATGGCCGGAGCTGAGGGATCGAGGGGCCAGCCCCTCGAGCTCCCCGGGAAATTTAGAGCCAGATGAAGAGGATCCCTTGCGTGCCTTGGTTCTGTGCGGACCCGGGAACAATGGCGGCGATGGGTTTGTGGTCGCGCGGCTGCTTCGACAGCTGGGGTGGGCGGTTGAGGTGGTCTTGTTTGGCGACCCGTCAAAACTGCCTGAGGACGCGCGGACGAACTATGAGCGGTGGGGTGGACCAACACGCGCGGCGGCGGATTTGGGGGGCGAGGATTTGCACTACCCGGATGTGTCGATTGATGCGCTGTTTGGGACAGGGTTGGCGCGGCCAATCGACGATGCTGCGCTTTGGGAACGCCTTTGGTCGCATGATGATGCAGCAGATGCCTGGGCTTTGCGGCGACAGGGGCGCGGTACAGAAATCGTGCCGCCGCGGACGGTTGCGATTGATCTGCCCTCGGGGCTTTGTTCAGACTCAGGAATGGTTTTGGGGGGTGCGTTTCCGGCACATGGCCGGCGCTGTGCCCGCTCGGCCCTGACGGTCACGTTTCATTCGCGCAAACTTGGGCATGTGCTGGAGGATGGGGCGTCCTATTGCGGGAAGCTGGTCGTCAAGGATATCGGGCTTAAGGGTGAGCCGAGCGCGCCCGAGGTGGTGACGGCGGTTCAGCAGCCGTCTGGCGAGGAGTTAGGGAAGGGAGCGCCAGGCCACAAATACGCGCATGGGCATGCTTTGATTCTGACGGGTGGGTTTGGAAAAACCGGAGCCGCGCGACTTTCGGGACGGGGGGCGTTACGGATTGGGGCAGGTTTGGTGACACTGGGTGTGCCGCCCTCAGCGCAGGTGGAGGTGGCCTCTCAGATCACGGCCCTTATGATGAAGCGGGTCGAAGTGGGCGACGACCTGCGCGACATTCTAAAGGATCATCGACTTAACGCTTTGTGTCTTGGCCCTGGACTGGGCGTCGAGCGGGCGGTGGATCTAGTACCTGTTGCCCTCGCGGCGAAGCGCGCGACGGTGTTGGACGCGGACTCGCTGACGGCATTTGCCGAAGACCCCTCGGCCTTGTTCGCTCAGCTGCGTGAGGCGTGTGTTCTGACGCCTCACGGCGGCGAGTTTGCGCGGCTGTTTCCTGATATTGCCGAGAAGCTCTCGGCCCGATCGACCCGAGGTCCTGCCTTTTCTAAGGTGGATGCAACGCGTGAGGCTGCAAAGCGTGCGGGCTGTGTGGTGCTGTTCAAAGGGCCAGATACGGTGATCGCCGCCCCGGACGGGCGGTGTTCGGTTCATTCGGCGCAGTATGAGCGCGCGGCCCCTTGGCTGGCGACGGCCGGGTCCGGGGATGTGTTAGCCGGTTTCATCACCGGATTATTGGCTCGGGGGTTCGACGCGATGGGCGCGGCGGAGACGGCGGCGTGGCTTCACGTGGAATGCGCGCGCCAGTTCGGTCCCGGATTAATCGCTGAAGATCTGCCTGAGGCCTTGCCTGATGTTTTTAAGTGTATGAATATGTAAGTGCGTCTTGCGCGACCGGGATGCGAAAATCACATCTGATCGCGCGTTCGTTACAGGAATTTCCCTGTGCGCATAGCGGCTATTTGCTGCGCTCATGAGAAGCTGTCAGATTTTTCTTGGGGGCAGCCCGTTGTTTTTGCGGGAAGGCAGTTAGATGATTGAATTAAAACAACTTATCTTGATTGCGCCAAGGTATTCTGTTGCGGATTCGTCACCTTCTTTCAGCGTAGGGCGCGTCCCATTGGAACGGCTCGGTGTGGTGAGCATGTGAGCAAGACCTAATAACAAACCCTTTCAAGGTGAGTGACATGACCCTTAACCTGAAAACCTCGTCTGTTGCGGCGCTTTTGGCGGCGACCACGGCCATTCCAGCTGCGGCTGAGCTGAAATACGAAAACAATAGCGGCGGATATGTAGAGCTCTACGGACAGTTCAACCCGGCGCTGATCTCAGTTGACGACGGACAAGACACCGAGACACGTTTGCTGGACAACGACCTGTCCAACAGCCGTGTCGGCTTGCGCCTTATGCAGCCTTACGGTGACAACGAGTTTACGTTTCGGCTCGAAACCGGACTAGGACTGCCAAACTCGAGCGAATGGAACCAGCTGGGTACGGATTTCAGCGGTTGGACGCGGGAAGATATCCGTCACGTGGATTTCGCTCTGAAGGGCGGCTACGGCAAGTTCTCGGCGGGGCAGGGCAGCATGGCTTCAGACGGGGCGGCTGAGACGGACCTGTCTTATGTTGGAACGGCGCTCTATTCGTTCACCAACGATGAAAACTCGGGCTTCTTCTATCGCGGAACCGATGGGGTACTCAGCGACATTACGGTCGGTGACTCCAGCAGCAACTTTGACGGTGGCCGCCGGACGCGCGTGAGGTACGATACGACTGACTTCAACGGGTTCAGTGCAGCTGTCGCCTATGGTGAAAACGCGCTCTCGAGCAGCGACGATGACACGTATTACGACTTTGCGATCGCGTATAACAACACCTTTGCCGGTGGCGTCGAGTTTGCTGCCAGCGTGGCCTATGCAGTGCGAGACTTCGACAATGTATCGGGAGAGCGCAAGGATACCATAGGATCTGCCTCGGTTCTGCTGCCCAGCGGGTTCAGCTTCACGGCTGCTGCAGGGTCGCGGGACGACACCGCAAGTGGCGCATCGGATCCAAGCTTCTGGTACGCAAAAATTGCCTACGAGGGCGACTGGGTGGCCTGGGGTAAAACCGGTGTGGGCATCGACTACTACAATGGGTCAGATTTCAACAATGATGGGTCGGACACCAAAGCATGGGGTATCGCTGTCGTGCAGCGGATCGACTCGATCAACACGGATGCCTACCTGAAATACCGCAACCACGATTTCGAAGATGGGACGTCGTTCGACAAGAACGAAGCTTGGGTCTTGGGCGCGCGCTGGCAGTTCTGATCAGCGATAGATGTTTCAAAAAACGCTCCGGTTCCAGCTGGGGCGTTTTTTTGCTGTTGAATAGGGTAAAACCGGGGTGATCCGGGCATTGCCCCCTTGCACGTGGACGGCTGGGCAAATAGAAGGCGTCAAATTTGCCCGGCGCGCCGTTTTGCGCGCCCCGAATCCTATGGGGACTACCATAATGCAGGTTACCGAGACGCTGAACGAAGGTCTGAAACGCGGCTACAACATCGTTGTGACCGCAGCCGAGCTGGACGACAAGGTCAACGAGAAACTGACCGAAGCGCAGCCCGAAGTCGAGATGAAGGGTTTCCGCAAAGGCAAGGTGCCGATGGCGCTGCTGAAAAAGCAGTTTGGCCAGCGTCTGCTGGGCGAAGCCATGCAGGAGACCATCGACGGTGCGATGAACAAGCACTTTGAAGACAGCGGCGACCGCCCTGCGCTGCAGCCCGAGGTCAAGATGACCAACGAGGACTGGAAAGAAGGCGACGATGTCGAGGTCGCAATGTCCTATGAGGCGCTGCCTGAAATCCCCGAGGTCGACCTGAAATCGGTTGAGCTGGAAAAGCTGGTTGTCAAAGCGGACGACGCAGCCGTTGAAGAAGCGCTGAACAACTTGGCCGAAACCGCGCAGGACTTCAAAGCGCGCCGTAAGGGTTCGAAAGCCAAGGACGGCGACCAGATCGTGTTCGACTTTGTCGGCAAGGTTGATGGCGAAGAATTCGAAGGTGGCTCGGCCGAAGACTACCCGCTGGTTCTGGGCTCCAACAGCTTCATCCCTGGTTTCGAAGAGCAACTGGTTGGTGTGAAAGCCGAGGAAGAAAAAGACGTCAACGTTACCTTCCCCGAGGAATACGGTGCCGAGCATCTGGCCGGTAAAGACGCTGTCTTCACCTGTACCATCAAAGAAGTGAAAGAGCCGGTTGCAGCCGAGATCAACGACGAGCTGGCAACCAAATTCGGTGCCGAGGATCTGGAAGCTTTGAAGGGCCAGATCTCCGAGCGTCTGGAAGCCGAATATGTTGGTGCCGCACGCGCTGTCATGAAGCGTGGTCTGCTCGACGCGCTGGACACCAAAGTGTCGTTCGACCTGCCTCCGTCGCTGGTTGAAGCCGAAGCCAAGCAAATCGCACACCAGCTGTTCCACGAGGAAAACCCGGATGTGGAAGGCCACGACCACGGCGAGATCGAGCCTTCGGATGAGCACAACAAACTGGCTGAACGCCGCGTGCGTCTGGGTCTGCTGCTGGCCGAGCTGGGTCAGAAGGCCGAGGTTGAAGTCACCGACGCCGAGATGACCCAAGCGATCATGAACCAGGCGCGTCAGTACCCGGGGCAAGAGCGTCAGTTCTTTGAGTTCGTTCAGCAGAACGCACAGATGCAGCAGCAGCTGCGCGCGCCGATCTTCGAAGACAAGGTCGTCGACTACGTGTTCGAACTGGCTCAGGTGTCTGACAAAGAAGTCAGCAAGGACGACCTGCAAAAAGCCGTTGAGGCACTGGAAGAGGAATAATCCTCTTCCCCCCTTTCGGGGCGCCAAAATAGAAGCGGAGCCGCCTGATCAGGGCGACTCCGCTAGGGTGGCTTTGTACTATGAGGTGAGGGGGTCAGGCCTCATGAGCAAAAGCACGGGGGGTATGTAGCAGAGCAGTCTTCTGCTCTGGCGTGAAGGTGTTGGAGAGCGTCTCGATGAGCCTCAGAACATCTTGCCGTTCGGCCTCGGTTCGCGCTGCGTTCATCTGCTCCACAAAGTATTTCTCAAGCTCTGTGAGCGGCTTGTGGTCGCGATTTGCAGGGTTCTGATCAACCAGATTCTTGCTGTTGAACAGCTCGAGCGCCTTGTCTTCTTCCAGGAAGACATCGGTTTTGATGCCTGCAAAGTCCCGAATGGCGTCGATACGTTCATCGGTGCAATCCAGAAGGGCGGCAAGGGCCGAGACTTTGCCCATCGGCACGGTTTTACCCACATAGTCATAGGGCGCACAGTTCGACCGTTTCAGCACCCGATCCATGATCGGGTCAATCACAGTGATGATGTCCTGAATACCGGCGTTCTTCGCATATTCCAGCGAACCGATCATCAGCTCACAGGTTGCGTAAGATACCGAGTTCTTATCTTTGCCGCGATTCAGCCGTTGGGTGTCGACGCAGAAGCGGGTGGATTCCCACATTGTCGCGCTGCGGATCGGAGGTTCGCCGTCAAGGATGGCCGAGAAAACGTCCGACAACATGTGCGGTCCGGTGGTCTGCAGGGCACGCACGGCTGCGACGACATTCCCCCCGTCGTCGAGTCCGATTACGTATGCAGGATCAAGATGATCGAATTCATCGATTTCTTTGCCGTCTTCGATTTTGACGTCCCAGCCCAAGCGCTCGCTGAAAACGCGCGCGCGCAGTTCAAACATTTCGTCAAGGACGTCGCTGAATTGGTGTCTGTTCAGCCCATCTACTACGATGATCATGGTTTCCCCCTTCGAGTGGTTGTTCGGTAAACCGATCGTTACTCGTTTGAAGAGAGATTTCTATTGGGGGTTTCCCGTATTTTGACCGAATTGTGTGATTTTTGTGTTTATCCCGGGGTGATAAGCCCGATCGCGATCGCCCGCCCAACGGCCTGAGGCGTCGTCAAAGCGCTGAGTTTTTCGCGGCTGGAGCGCAGATGAACCTCAACCGTGCGGTGCGAGATCGACAGAATGTCGCCGATATCTTGCTGAGATTTCCCTGCCGCGACCCATTGCAGGATCTCGGCCTCGCGGGTCGAGAGGTTCGGGTGATAAAGCGCACCTGTCAGCTCATCCGAGGTCACCACGTTGTCATGGATATGCACGGCCATGGACTGCAGATCGCTGATCACATGGGTATACAGCTTGCGCCATTCTTCTTTGGAGCAATCCCGCGTCGCGCTCAGGAACCCAATATCTCCGTAAGGGCCGCGAACCGGTATAGTAACGCCTTGATTGGACAAGCCAAAATCATGTGCGTCGCGGAAAACGCGTTGGAAGTCGGGGCTGCGTTCCAGGCGGCTCCAATCAACGGGGGCGATGCTGCGTTTTGCCATGTGAAGTGTCGGGTCAATCATGACCAGACCCTGCTTTTGATAGTGCTCGTTCCAGGCATCATCATAGGTCACGAAGCCAGCAACTTTACCCGCAGCAGGGTTCATACCAGCGTAGGCGGCGTGATCCATATCGTGTTTTTCGCACACCTGCTTCAGAAACTCGGTGTACCGAGTTTCCGAGTCCGGCAGAGTGCTCAGATCAACGATCTCCATCTTTCGCCTACGACCTGCGGCTTATCTTGAAGTCCGGTGGTGAGGCCAGACTTGCAATTTACCTAGAGTGGAACCCAACTTACCTCACGGCAATCAGGACATCACATAATTCAAAACATGACAAGTCAATGCAGGAAATGTCTAAGCTTTTGGCGTGTTGTTTCAGGCTATAGAGCATTTTTGTCACTATTTTGCCCAAACTGCTAACAGCGCACAGGGCCTAGGGTGCGGGTCGTAGCCCTGTTTCGACAAGCATGCCGCGCGCCTTTGCTTCGGGGTAAAACCCTTTGGCGTAAAGGAAAATCGCGCGTTGTTGATCTCCGTCCGCCAGCATCCAAGCACCTTTCAGGTACTTGCCTGCATATTCAAGATTTGTGTCTGCATCCAGCAAACCTTGGGCATTTCCCTTGTATCCCATCGAACGTGCGGTAGCGGGTAAGATCTGCAAAAGCCCGTAATACGGCCGGTTTACAGCCCATGGCCGGTGCGTGCTTTCGCGGATCGCAAGTTTGTGGACCAGCTCTCGGGGGAGTTCGTAGTGATCGGCCCATTTGTTGATAGAGGCCCTCAGCTCGGGCGTTTCGTTGGGGTAGAGCGGCGGATCGAAGGGATCGGGGTCACCGCGTGAAACCTCGGCACCGCTGCACGCGGCGAGGGCAGACAGGGCAAGGAAAGCGATGATGCTGCGACGAGAGAATAGGGCCATCAAACTACTCCGAACTTCAGGCGGCGATCATATGGATCACGGGTCTTGTCGCAACCTTAGCTTTAAAATTTGGCTGAATTTTGCTGGTTCCGATACGAAAAAGGGCCGCGCGAGTGGCGCAGCCCTTCAATCTTGTTGCGTCAGCCAGATCAGGCTTTGGCTTCGTCTTCGTCAGCCGGAGCGGCCTCGGGCGCCAGATCTTCGTCTTCCGACGCGGCCGAGCCGATGTCGTCAAACAGTTCGGCGATTTCGAATTCAGCAGCGGCTTCTTCTTCAGCAGCCAGTTCCTGAATCGATTTGCCCGATGCCTGCAGCTCGGCTTCTTCTTCCGAACGAGCAACGTTCATCTTGATCTCGACTTCAACCTCGGGGTGCAGGCGAACTGCAACCGCGTGCAGGCCCAGTTCTTTGATCGGAGCGACCAGAACGACTTGTTTCTTGTCGACGGTGAAGCCTGCTTCGGTCGCAGCGTCTGCGGCGTCACGCGGGGTGACCGAGCCGTACAGAGCGCCAGCATCCGATGCCGAGCGAATCACGATGAACTGCTGACCGTCCAGCTTTTCAGCCAGCGCTTCAGCTTCTTTTTTGGTTTCCAGGTTGCGCGCTTCCAGCTGTGCTTTCTGGGCTTCGAACGACGCGATGTTGGCGTTCGATGCGCTCAGGGCTTTGCCTTGGGGCAGCAGGAAGTTGCGGGCGTAGCCGGGCTTGACGTCGACGACGTCGCCCATTTGACCCAGTTTCGCAACGCGTTCCAGAAGGATAACTTGCATGTCAGTCTCTCCTTACTTCACAGCGTAGGGCAGCAGGGCGAGGAAGCGGGCGCGCTTGATAGCACGGGCCAGTTCACGCTGCTTTTTCGCCGAAACGGCGGTGATGCGCGAAGGTACGATCTTGCCACGCTCAGAGATGTAGCGCTGCAGCAGACGGGTGTCTTTGTAGTCGATTTTCGGCGCGTTCTCACCCGAGAACGGGCAGACCTTGCGGCGGCGGAAAAATGGTTTTGCGGCCATGGTTTGTGTCCTTTCGTCAGGCGTTGATCAGCGGCGCTCGCGGCGGCCTTCGCGCTCATCGCGCTTCTGCATCTGGACCGAGGGGCCCTCGGCATGCTCGTCGACCTTGATGGTCAGAACGCGCATAACGTCATCATGCAGGCGCATCAGGCGTTCCATTTCCTGAACCGCACCCGAGGGGGCATCGGTTTTCAGGAAGGCGTAGTGGCCTTTGCGGTTCTTGTTGATCTTGTAAGCCATCGTCTTGACGCCCCAGTACTCGCTTTCGACGACGTTGCCGCCGTTGTCAGCCAGAACGGTGCCGAAATGTTCGACAAGGCTTTCTGCCTGCGCGTTGGACAGATCCTGACGCGCGATCATTACATGCTCATACAGTGGCATGTGCACTCCTGTTTATATCAAGGCGCATTTCAAAGGCGGGGCCATCTGGTCCTTCGCGACCCTGCCACGAGAGGCTGCGCGATTCATATCTCCTGCGAAGGATGGCTTCGTATACACGTTTGAGCGGGCGGGGCAAGCCCTGCCACATATGCCTCTGTGAAGTCGCCCAATTTCCACTGCTGCGCCCAATTCCTGACGCTTTTCGCCCCGAAGTTGATAAGCAACCCGGAAATAACCGGATAGCACAGACTTACGACGGTAACCTTAATAAGGGTATGGATGTTATGACCGCGATTCAGACAAATACGCTCGACAATAAAGCGACGGGTACGAGCTTTGAGCATTCCGTTCCGGTCATGATCACGTTCAAAGCGAACTGGCAAGCACGGCTGGTTCTGGCGCGCGCCGTCGGAGCCTTCCTGATCGTTTCCGCCTTTTCGATGTGGCTGATGCCCGGTTCGATGTTGGGAGCCGAGGTTTGGCCGATCAAAATGGTGGCCTCGATGGTGTTTTTGATCGTTGGCGTAAGCCTGTTGACGATCGAAGTGATGGACAGCCGCCCGGATGCCTATTTTGATCCGATCCGCCGCGAGGTACGCGTGCTGCAGAAGAATGAAAACGGACGCCCTCAGACCGTTCTGCGTCGCAGCTATGACAGCCTGGGTGGTGCAAAGTTCGAGGATGACGAGGTGCAGTTGTTCGATGTTGACGGCAGCCTGCTGATGAAACTGCCACTGCAATCGGCGGATGTCAGCCGAGCACTGAAAGGGCAACTCAGCCAAAGTGTAACAATTTTCGCCTGAGATTTATTCTGTTCAACCAAGCACAGAAATTGTGAATCAAAAAGACTTGTGTGCTGCCCTTGGGCAGCACATTTTTGTTTCCGAGCAAACGCACTATGTTTGCGAATAGTCCACAAACCCGGAGACAGTCATGAAATCCACCCTCCTTGCTGCCGCGCTTGCCCTCACGGCAACCACTGCTTTCGCCAGCGCCGAAAAATACGTTCTGGACTCTAGCCATAGCCAGGTGCTTTTCAGCTACGATCACCTTGGTTTCTCGACCACTTACGGCATGTTCTCGGGCTTTGAAGGCGAGATCATGTTCGATCAGGAAGATCCTGCCGCGTCGAGCGTTTCGGTCTCCATGCCGGTTCTAGAGATGTTCACAGGCTGGAAGCCGCGTGAAGATCACTTCATGACCGAGGATTTCTTTGGCGCCGCCGAAGGGGACCTGATTACGTTCACCTCGACCTCGATCGAAGTGACCGGCGAAAACACCGCAAACATCACCGGTGACCTGACCATGAACGGCGTTACCAAATCGGTCGTTCTGGATGCCAAGTTGAACAAGGCTGACAACCACCCGATGGCAAACAAGCCTTGGGCTGGCTTCGACGCAACTACGACGCTGGTGCGCAGCGAGTTCGACCTGGGTCAGTTCGCGCCCTTCGTGAGCGATGAAGTTCAGGTGCAGATCTCTGTCGAGGCTCAGAAAGCCGAGTAAATCTGTGCTGATCCTTTGGATCACAACCGCCGGGGGCCAAAACCCCCGGCGTTTTCTTTTTTATTCAGAACGTTTCGCCGTCAGGTCAACGGAGACCGTAACGTTGAAGCCCAGAGACTCCTCGGTCGGTTGGGATGTGCCCACATCGAACGCCATGCGGTTCAGCACCAATGTGCCGGACATGGTTGCCGTGTTGTCCTCGAGTTGCAGGGAGAAAGGTAGTACGATGTCCACCGATTTGTCTCGGATGGTCAGGGGGCCTCGGGCCTCGTAGCCTGAATCTGTTTTGAACAGGTCAGCTTTGAACTGGGCCGTTGGGAATTGCGCGCTGTCGAAGAAATCAGCGCCCATGGCTTGGCCCGTGACCGTCCCTAGGCTGAGCGACGCGATGGCGATGGTCACATCCACCGATCCCGCAGGGCCCGGTTGGGCGGGGTCCTCAAACGCGATTGCGGCCGTCCATTCGCCGAAGCTGCCGGTGACGGGGCTGCCCAACTGCGAGATTGTAATCGACAATGTGCCTTCTTCGACGTTCCAGTCGGATTGCACATCGCCAAGCTCGGCCGCGTCCACGGCGCCTTTTGCGTGATCCTCGAACACTCCGATGGACCAGCCACCGACCAGAACGGCACCCCAGATGGCCAGGGCTGCAAATGCAGGTACGGGTGAGTGGTGCTGGGCCGGAGGCTCGGGCGCAGCAGCGCGTCCGGGTAGCATCCGCCGCAGGGTGCTGTCCTTGTCCACGACATGATGTTTCAGCGCGCCCGCGATGTGCAGCGCCAGCGACCCGGCAAGAACCCAGATGAACAGCCAATGCAGGTTTGCCGTCACCTCGGACAAATAGAGGGATTTGGGCACGAAAGGCAGGTTTTGGCCGAAGGGCCACCAGATGGGCGCAAAGCCTTCGGTCGCGGCGTGGTGTATCCAGCCGGTCAAGGGCACCAGAACAAGCGAAGCGTAGAGCATCCAGTGAACGGTTTCGGCTGCGAAAGCCTCGGGCTTATTGTCGGCATTCAGCAGGCCGGGTTTGGTTTGGGTCAGCGCCCAGAGGATACGCGCCAGCGCCACGAAGAACACGGTGACCCCGATCGTTTTATGCAGGGAAAACAGCGTTGCGGCCCGCGCGATATCGGATTCGCTGGTCGGGATGTTCGGGTCGTAGATGGCATGCGCCAAATCATTGGCAAACCAGCCCAAAGGCAGGGCGGTCAGGATCAGCAGGGCGGTCAACCAGTGGAAAGTCTTGGTCACGCTGCCATAGGTGGAAAAGTTATTGGTCGAGGGCATCTCTCGCACGCTCCGGATTCGATTGGCTGTCTTGAACCTAAAGCCAGAAGGATTCGGCACAAGCCCGACCCGCGCACAGATATGGTGCCCGAATGCAGAGCGCAGGCCCTACTTGTGCCGCGTCCTCACACGGTTTACACCCCGCCGCAACCTAACGTCATCCAAGAGGTTGCAATGACACGCGCGTTCGTTTTCCCAGGGCAGGGTGCCCAGACCATCGGCATGGGCAAGGCTCTGGCCGAGGCATACCCGGCAGCTCAGGCTATCTTTGACGAGGTGGACGACGCGCTTGGCGAAAAGCTGAGCCAGTTGATCTGGGAAGGTGAAATTGCCGATCTGACCCTGACACAGAACGCACAACCGGCGCTGATGGCGACCTCGATGGCGGCGATGCGCGCGCTTGAGGCCGAAGGCGTTTCGGTCACCGATGCTGCCTTTGTGGCCGGGCATTCATTGGGTGAGTATTCCGCGCTGGCTGCGGCTGGTGCGTTGACGGTGGCTGATACCGCTCGCCTGTTGCGGACCCGTGGGCAAGCCATGCAAAGCGCCGTTCCGGTGGGCGAAGGTGCGATGGCCGCGATCTTGGGGCTGGACCTTGAGGCCGTGCGCGAAGTTGCCGAAGAAGCTGCGCAGGGTGAGGTTTGTCAGGCGGCCAATGACAACGATCCGACTCAGGTTGTGGTGTCCGGCGCAAAAGCTGCCGTGGAACGCGCGGCTGAGATTGCCAAGGAAAAGGGCGCAAAGCGTGCAGTTATGCTGCCAGTCAGCGCTCCGTTCCATTGCGCGCTGATGCAACCCGCCGCGGATGTGATGGCCGAGGCACTGGCCGCGGTTGAGATCAAGGCGCCGGCCGTTCCGCTGATCGCCAATGTGCGGGCCGAGGCGGTCACAGATCCGGGTGTGATCCGCCAATTGCTGGTCGAGCAGGTCACAGGCTCGGTCCGGTGGCGGGAAAGTGTGCAATATATGGCAGCGCAAGGTGTCACCGAGACATGGGAAATTGGCGCCGGCAAGGCTCTGTCTGGTATGATCCGCAAGATTGACCGGGCAATTGCGGGCAAGGCCGTCGGCACGCCCGAGGATGTTCAAAAGGTCGTACAGGCCGAATCGTAAGCATAGAACGCGGCCTTCGGGGCGCCTCACGAGGGAAATAGAATGTTTGATTTGACAGGTAAGAACGCGCTGATCACTGGTGCTTCGGGTGGTATCGGAGGCGATATCGCACGGGCTCTGCACGGCGCGGGTGCCTCGGTCGGTCTGTCCGGCACGCGGGTTGAACCGCTGCAGAAACTGGCTGACGAACTGGGCGAACGCGCCCACGTGCTGCCGTGCAACCTGAGCGACTCCGAAGCCGTCGAGGCCCTGCCGAAGCAGGCAGCTGAAGCGATGGGTTCGGTCGATATCCTGGTCAACAACGCGGGTATCACACGTGACAACCTGTTCATGCGCATGTCCGACGAGGAATGGCAGAGCGTGATTGACGTCAACATGACCTCGACCATGAAGCTGTGCAAAGGCGTGATCCGGGGCATGATGAAGGCGCGCTGGGGTCGGATCGTTAATGTCTCATCCGTGGTTGCGGCGATCGGCAATCCGGGGCAGGCGAACTACGCGGCCTCAAAGGCGGGGATGATCGGGTTCTCGAAAGCGCTGGCCCATGAGGTTGCGACGCGCGGAATTACCGTGAACGCAGTGGCCCCTGGCTTTATCACGACGGCGATGACGGAAAAGCTGACGGACGAGCAGAAAAAAGGTTTGTTGCTGAAAGTTCCGGCCGGTCGCATGGGTGACCCTGAGGAAATTGCGGCAGCCGTTCTGTACCTGTCCAGCCCCGAGGCCGGATACGTGACCGGAACAACCTTGCATGTGAACGGCGGCATGGCCATGTTGTGACCGCAACCAAGGCGGTGCGAAAGCGTTTGCCTTGCGCGTCGACTATGCTATAGGCGGCGCATCCATGCTGGGGCCGGTCGTTTTGGTCGGCCCTCGACTTTCCCGGACAGCCGGGAGCCAAACCGCCCGGAACGGGCAAAACAAGTCCATCCCGAGCGGGCAAGGGCAGAACCGGGCGGATCGCCCTGAAGAAAGAATGAGGAATAGACATGAGCGACGTCGCAGATCGCGTGAAGAAGATCGTTGTTGAACACCTGGGTGTTGAAGAAGACAAAGTAGCGGAAAACGCTTCGTTCATCGACGACCTGGGCGCAGACAGCCTGGACACCGTTGAACTGGTCATGGCCTTCGAAGAAGAGTTCGGCATCGAGATTCCCGATGACGCAGCCGAGACCATCCAGACCTTTGGCGACGCCGTCAAATTCATCAGCGAAGCGTCCTAAGCGTATCGTACTGATAGAAAAGCGGCGCTTCCGGGCAACGGAGGCGCCGCTTTTTTGTGCCTGCGTTAAATTCAGGGTTGCACGAGGCGATTTCGATTCGCACTGTTTCCACTGAGGCACAATTCAAGGTGGGCAGGACATGATAAGATCCACCCCGATGATAAATACGGCGCGTCTGACACTCTGTGCGATGCGCCCTGAGGATTTTGAACGGTTCGCCGAGATCTGGCGTGACCCTTGTGTAACGCGCCATATCGGTGGCACCCCGCGGTCGCGCGGTGAGGCCTGGGACTCGTTTCTGCGCAATGCAGGGCATTGGCAGATGGCCGGGTTCGGGCAATGGGGCGTACTGCAGCAATCGAATCGCAAGCTGATCGGTCAGGCCGGTTTCTTCTATGGAAACCGTGCGATGGGCGAGGATTTTGACACTTATCCCGAAGCCGGTTGGGTTCTGGCCCCCGAAGCTCAGGGGCTGGGTCTGGGATATGAGGCCGCTCAGGCCGCCCATGATTGGTTTGATCGGATCATGCCGGGCCGATTGGTGGCTATGGTAAACGCAGCCAACGCTTCGTCGCAGAAGCTGGCGAAAAAGTTGGGCTATGTCGTGATGCGCGAGGCCGAGTACAACGGCACCCCTGTTCATCTGCTTCGTCGCAACGGTCCTCCGGCGCGGGCGTAATACCGCCAACACGCCGCTATGCCGCAAACAGCGCAAACAATGCCGATCCTGGTCGCAGCAGGCTCGGATGTGAGCGTGTATGTTACAATGAGACTTTAGGGCGCTTGAGCGGAGGAGAAAGCTCATGAGAATTTACCCCACAATGGAACTTCAGAACGGTCGCTGCGTCACCTTGGACAAAGGGCGTCTGGAGGATGCGATGATCTGGCATGTGAACCCGGTCGAAACCGCGCGGGGTTGGGCCGAGGCCGGGGCTGAGTGGATGCATCTGACTGACTTCGATGCCGTAGAAGGCCGTGATACCAACCATGAACTGGTGGAAGAGATCATTCGGTCGGCCGAGATCCCCGTGCAATTGGCTGGGGGTATGCGCACGCGTGAGCAGGTCGAATACTGGATCGACAAGGGCGCAGGCCGCGTTGTGATCGGGACGCTTGCGGCGCGGGACCCCCATTTGGTGAAAGAGCTGGCCAAGCTCTACCCGGATCAGATCGTTCTTGCGGTCGATGTCTGGCAGGGGTTTGTCATGACCGACGGTTGGCGCAGCCAAAGCGCGTTCACACCCGAGGCATTCATTGACGCCTTCGAAGGTACGCCTTTCGCAGCCATCGTCGTGACCGATATCGACAGTGACATGGAAGATGTCGAAGCGCAGCTGGGCCTGATCTCTGGCGTGGCGCAGCATTCTCGGACGCCGGTCATTGCCAGCGGCGTAGTTCGTACTGCGGACGATATCTCTCGCCTGTCCTACATCCCCAACATTGCAGGCGCGATTGTCGGCAGAGCATTGTTCCGGAAAACAGTCGATCTGTCCGACGCTCTGGGCGTAGCAGCTGGCGCGCATGAGCCAGTGGCGCAGTTCCAGTAACGGTACCGAAAATGAAACTCTCTCGCCCTGCGATGTCAGCGGGGCGAGGGGGATTGGCAGGCGCAGGATCGCCCAAAATCAAGCTGAAACCGCAAGATGCAGACGGGGAATGTAGCGTGGCCCTTGCCCCCGCACCCCGGGCCGGGGTATGAGCGGTTCGCATAACAGTAAGCAGGCAAGAGGCACTTCATGCGCAGAGTCGTCGTAACCGGTCTGGGGTTGGTCACTCCTTTGGCCAGCGGAGTCGAGGAAACCTGGTCGCGTCTGCTGGACGGAGAGTCCGGCGCAGGGCCAATAACACATTTCGATGCCGAGGCAAGCGGGGTCACCACGACCTATGCCTGCGAGGTGCCGCGTGGGGACGGAACAAACGGAACGTTCAACCCCGATGACTGGATGCCTCCGAAAGAACAGCGCAAGATCGAAGACTTCATCCTGTACTCGATCGCCGCAGCGGAGATGGCGTGCAAGGATGCGGGCTGGACCCCTGAGGGTGAGGAAGATCGCCTGCGCACTGGCGTTTTGATCGGCTCGGGCATTGGTGGGCTGGGCTCGATTGCGGATACGGCCAATCTGATCCGTGACAAGGGTCCGCGCCGCGTGTCGCCCTTCTTTATTCCCGGCGCACTGATCAACCTGGCGTCCGGTCAGGTGTCGATCCGGTTTGGGTTCAAGGGACCGAACCACTCGGTCGTGACTGCGTGTTCGACTGGTGCCCATGCGATTGGGGACGCCAGCCGCATCATCCGCGCAGGCGACGCCGATGTCATGGTGGCCGGTGGCGGTGAGGGCTGCATCTGCGAGATCGGCATCGCGGGTTTCAACGCCTGTAAGGCGTTGTCGACTAAGTATGCAGACGATCCGAAGAAAGCCAGCCGCCCCTACGACGTTGACCGCGATGGTTTTGTCATGGGTGAAGGCGCAGGCATCGTCATTCTGGAAGAATACGAACACGCCAAAGCACGTGGCGCGAAGATCTATGCCGAGGTTCTGGGCTACGGAATGTCGGGCGACGCGTATCACATCACCGCACCGTCGGAAGATGGCGACGGGGCTGAGCGTTCGATGAAAGCCGCTCTGCGCAGCGCTGGGCTGGAGCCGAAAGATCTGGATTACATCAACGCGCATGGCACCTCGACCATGGCGGATACAATCGAATTGGGTGCTGTTGAGCGTCTGTTGGGTGACCATGCAGCGAATGCCACCATGACTTCGACCAAGTCTGCCACCGGCCACTTGCTGGGGGCTGCGGGCGCGATTGAGGCGATCTTTTCGATCCTTGCGATCCGCGATCAGGTGGCTCCTCCAACTATCAACCTCGACAATCCGGCGGTTGAAACGCCGATTGATCTGGCTCCGAACGAAAAACGAGAGCGAGAGATCAACGTGGCCCTGTCGAACTCGTTCGGGTTCGGCGGCACCAATGCCAGCGTGATCTTCGGAAAGGCCAGTTAAATGTGGCGGGCCATTGCATCGAACGCGCTGACCATCCTGGTGGTCGGCCTGTTTCTGGTGGGCGGTCTGATCCTTTGGGGCCAGACCCAGTATCAGTCAGAAGGCCCGCTGAAAACCGCGATCTGCCTGCGGGTGGAAAGCGGTTCGAACATGACGCGGGTCAGCCGCGAGCTTGAGGATCAGGGCGCGATCACCAACGCCACGATCTTTCGCATGGCCGCCGACTACACCGACCGGGCGCAGCAGTTGAAAGCAGGCAGCTTTTTGGTGCGTGAAGGCGCGTCGATGGAGCAGATCATCTACGAGATCACCAGCAGTGGCGCGAGCACCTGCGGCTCGGAGATCGAATATCGCATCGGCGTGACCCGCGCCCAGACACGCGTGCGCGAATTAAACCCAGCCACGCTGGAATTCGACGAAATCGCCGAGTTTGACATGGCCGAGGAAGAAACCCCGGCGGCCTATCAGGCGAAGCGCCAAGAGGCAGACACACGCTATCGTGTTTCACTCGCAGAAGGCGTGACCTCATGGCAGGTGGTTGAGGCATTGAAGAGTTTTGAAGCGCTGAGCGGTGAGATTTCCGAAATCCCCGCAGAAGGCTCGCTTGCGCCAGACAGCTACGATGTCGCTGCCGGTCAGGACCGCAACGACATCCTGAAAGCGATGCAGGACAAACAACAGCTTCGGATCAATGCTGCCTGGGAAAACCGCCAAGAGGGTTTGCCGCTGGAAAGCCCTGAGGAAATGCTGATCCTTGCCTCGATCATCGAAAAAGAAACGGGCGTTCCCGGAGAGCGGGGCCAGGTCGCCAGCGTCTTCGTGAACCGTCTGAATCAGGGCATGCGCCTGCAGACAGACCCGACGGTTATCTACGGCGTCACCAAGGGGCAGGGAACGTTGGGACGTGGCCTAAGGCGCAGCGAGCTGAACCGGCCAACACCTTGGAACACCTATCAGATCGACGGGCTGCCACCGACCCCGATCGCCAACCCCGGTCTGGCGAGTCTCGAAGCAGCCGTTGCGCCCGACAACACGAACTACGTTTTCTTTGTTGCGGATGGCACCGGAGGTCACGCCTTTGCCGAGACGCTGCAGGAACATAACCGCAATGTCGCGAAATGGCGCGAGATTGAGGCCGAACGAAACTCGGGCAACTAAGCCAAAACGAAAAACAGCGCCGCTTTCGGCGCTGTTTTTTTAGGTCAGGCTGCGGGTTTGCGACGAGGGCGCCGGCGCTTGTTTTGCCCGGGTTTCGCACCTCCGTTCGCCGGTCTCGGCTTGAAACGCCGGTTGTTCTGGCGACGCCCGCCGCGTTCAGCTTCAACAGGTTCGGGCTGTGTGCCGCTGGCGACCGGGATGTCGATCTTCATCAGTCTTTGGATTTGACGCAGCAGGTCGACCTCTTCCGCCGAGCAGAAGGCAATTGCCTCACCCTCGCGACCGGCGCGCGCGGTGCGGCCAATGCGGTGGACATAGTTGTCGGGCACCTCAGGCAGGTCGTAGTTGATCACATAGGCGACGCCGGGAATGTCGATCCCACGCGCGGCGACATCTGTTGCGACCAGCACGTTGATTTCACCGGCACGGAAGGCCTTGATGGCGCGGTCACGCTGTCCCTGGCTTTTGTTGCCGTGGATCGAGGCGGCGTTGTAGCCATCGGCGACCAACCCCTTCATCAGCTTCTCGGCCCCGTGTTTGGTGCGCGAGAAGACAAGGGTCAGCGCGTCGGTGTCCTGCGACAGGATCTCACGCAGTTTGCCGGGCTTCTCGGGTTTAGTGACGAAGTGAACCGACTGCGTGATCTTGTCCGCCGCTTTACCCGGAGGCGAGACCTGCACCCGCTGGGGATTGGTGAGATAGGCGCGGCTGATCTCCTCCATCTGCTTCGGCATCGTGGCCGAGAACAGCATGGTCTGACGCGGTGTGCCTAGAGCAGGCGCGATTTTGCGCAGCGCGTGGATGAAGCCAAGATCCAGCATCTGGTCGGCTTCGTCCAGAACAAGGTGGCGAACCGACCCAAGGTCGACGGCCTTCCGCTCCATCAGGTCGATTAGACGCCCTGGCGTGGCCACCAGAATATCTGTGCCGCGGCCCAGAAAGGCGATCTGTTTGTTGATGGACTGACCACCCACAACAGTTGCCACGCGCAGTTTGGTCTTGCCGGTTAGAACGCGCAGGCTGTCGGCAATCTGGTTCACAAGCTCGCGCGTTGGCGCGAGGATCAGAGCCTTGGCCGTTTTGGGCGCAGGTTTGCCGGGTTGGTTTAGCAGGTGATCAATCAAAGGCAGGCCAAAGGCCAGCGTTTTGCCGGTACCGGTCTGCGCCAGCCCCAGAATATCATGCCCGTTTAGAGCCAGCGGGATCGCCTGGTTCTGGATTGGCGTGGGCTGTGAGAAATTCGCACTTTTCAGTGCATCGTTGAGCGCTGGTGCAAGGCCCAGCATATCGAAGTCGAACAATATTTATCCTTTGCCGCCCGCAGCATTCGCCAACGGGCAAGTCGTGATGGGCCGCATTCGCGACCGATAGGGTCAAGCGGGACCTCGGGACAGGCAGGCGAATCCTGCTCTATCTGGTCGTCGCGTTAAGAACCCTGCGTGATGGGGAACTGGAAAAATCTGTGGCGCTGTGGGGCAGATGGTGCCCGCCGAGGCTCACGCGTCAGCGCTGGTCAGAGGCACATGATGCGTGGCAACTGAATTGTCAAGGCTTGTCAGTGATAGTTCCTTGGTCTTGGGAAAACCCTGATCCGGCTTATCGGATCAGGGCAGGGTAAGTTTAGGTGCGAAGATCCCCCGCATGGGCGATGCTATCGCGATTGGCTTCAACGAATTTCAGCATATGCCCCATCGAATACGTTCCGTCGTCATCTGCGCCAAGTTCTTTCCACGGCTTAAAGTCATGGGTCGAGCAGACAAGGCTTTCCGGGTCAAGATACAGAAGCCGCAGCAACACCGTCGCGACGATCGTGCCGCCCACCGGCCCAAGTCGACCGCCATGACCTTCGGCCTCTTGCAGACAGTAATACCACAGCGGTGTTTTAGTGACGCCGTGGTCTGACAGCTCAGGCGGAGCCGCAAGTTCGGGCACATGCATCTTACGCGCCATTTGTTGACCTGAGGCAAGCTCCAACGTGAGGCGGTCGCGCAGCAGGTTGCGCAAAGGAAGTTTGCGGTTCTGATCCTCGGTCATTGTGGCGCCGCCGATATCGGCCGTGCCGCTGATGAAGGGGAGCGCGAAAATGGATTGCGCCATTTTGCGCCCAATGGGACGCGCACGCTTGCCTGCAGTTTGACCGGGATAGTCGAACAATTTCTCGAAATGAATGTTCAGGTCTGACGACCGGAAGGAGAACTCGGGCCGTCCTAACTGGAACAGGTCGAAATCCAGATTGTCATGATTGAGTTGGTATTTGGATTGCACTGTTGCGTGTCCGAAGCGGTAAGCAGCGCCGGAGAATTCTATCGGCATAACCGGAGAGTCATCTTTGAAAGGCTTTGGAAGTGTCCCGCCTTCGAGATGATCGCGCACATGTTTTAGAGTGTGGGCGTCGACGAATGCCTGAAGCAAATCATGGGCTACGAGATATTGATAGTGCAGCCGACAAATACGGCGTGCAACCTGGAAAGGCTCCTCGCTTTTCTTGAAGGTATGCATGGCTGCCGCTGAGATGCCGGACAAGGCTTTGCGCGCCATGCCACTGTCTGCCTCCAAGGCTGTCATGACGATGTTGTGTAAGCAGATAAAAGCGCCCTGCAATTGCGAAACGATTTGGTTTTCGTCGTTACGAGGATCGCCAATCAGCGCTGTACCTTGCTTGGTTCGGGCAAGATCGAGATGATTGTCAGCGTTGCCAAAAAGAAGGAAACCGTGATGGTCCGGGTGATAAAGGTGCGGCGATGCTTCGGGGCCATCACCGTAAACGCAATCGAGGTCCAGTGTCGGGGTGCGGATATTGCGAATGGTGGCTGGATCAATAACTGTCCCAATGGCTGAGGTCGCGTCCAGCGTTACATCGTGGTCAACGAATTGACCGAAGAAAGTCATGCCGGCGGCGACGTCATGCCCCTGTGGGTCATTGGTATCTTTCATTGAGTCGACCGCTGCATCAAACGCGGCGAGGACATCAGCGGTATCAAAGGACTCACCGCCTGGGGCGATACCTGAGAGAGGGTTGCGATGCCCAATTCGTCCAAACGTATCCGGCAGCGGTGGGCGTGGGGTATCCGCGCATTCTTTTACCAGCGTTTCATATCGGCTAAGCCCATGGGGTTGGCGTGACATAACTACTCCAAAAAATAAACAACTTCGTTCTAGGTTGAATCATGCTCACAAAATGATGGGCATAATGGTCAAAATAGCACAAATGAGGATATGAATCCTTCTTTTTCTCAAAACCGGAAACGAAATTGAGGAATAAGTCTGTGTTTAATCTGGGTATGCAGGCTGTATTTGGGGGTATTTTCTTTCGAAAAGGTGGTTCGCGCAGGACAACGCTCGCGGAGGGTTATAAAAAGTTTAATAAACAGAACGGCTTAGGTGTTGCGGCCCGTTGCGCCCCAACTTGACACTGCGCACTTATTCTCCTATAAGTTGTGCCATGCTAGAAGAAGTGGGCAACGGCCCCGGGGCAACCCGGCGGCCGTTTTTTCGTTTCTCTCGTGCGGAGAAAACTCACGCATGAGGTCACAGGCAAACATGACTTTGATTACCCCGGAAGAACGGATTTCCCAAACGGCTGACTTGTTGCAGTCGCTCGAGAGGTCCATTCGCGATCTGCGCCATGCAGCGGAAGAATTGCACCAGCAGATCGGAGCCGGGGAGGATGCAGACCTTGCCGGAACAGGCAAGCAACTCGGCCAGCTAGAGGGGCTGATCCGCAGTTGTCAGAAAGTGGAGACAAGCTTTGTCGAACAACATCACAGACAAGCCGGAATTGCCCAAGGGGGATACGCACTCGACCTTGACCGGGCTCGGTTTGAGGTCGGGTGCAGGCTGGCTCGCCTCCGCACCTGTTGCGGTGCAGGACAGATTTCTGAGTGAGATCGGGGAGGGGGGGCTTTGTGCCCTCCCTTTCCTGTTCGAGTTCTGGGCGCTGCCGCATCAGCTTCCGCCCGATGGCGACTGGCGGTCCTGGGTGATCATGGGCGGGCGCGGGGCTGGTAAGACGCGCGCGGGCTCTGAATGGGTGCGGTCGATGGTCGAAGGGCCCAAGCCTTTGGACAAGGGCGCGGCGTCTCGTGTGGCGTTGGTGGGTGAGACCTTTGATCAAGTGCGCGATGTGATGATTTTCGGCGATAGCGGGATTTTGCAATGCTCCCCGCCCGATCGACGGCCCACGTGGAAGGCTTCGGAGCGCAAGTTGATCTGGCCCAACGGGGCCGAGGCGCAGGCGTTTTCAGCGCATGATCCCGAGGGGTTGCGCGGCCCTCAGTTCGATGCCGCCTGGGTGGATGAGTTGGCCAAATGGAAGAAGGCCGGTGAGACCTGGGATATGCTGCAATTTGCCTTGCGTTTGGGGGATCAGCCTCGGGTTTGCGTGACGACCACACCGCGCAATGTGAAGGTTCTGAAAGAGTTGCTGGCGTCTCCATCCACCGTTCAAACCCACGCGCCGACCGAGGCGAACCGGGCCAATCTGGCCGCGTCCTTCCTCGAGGAGGTGCGCGCGCGCTACGCAGGTACGCGGCTGGGGCGGCAGGAGTTGGACGGGGTGCTGTTGTCGGATGCCGAGGGGGCGTTGTGGACGGGTTCGATGTTGGAAGCAGCACGTTGCGCGCATCTGCCCGAACTGGACCGGGTGGTCGTAGCGCTGGACCCGGCGGTAACGGCGGAATCGGATGCGGATGCCTGTGGGATCGTGGTCGCGGGCGCACAACTACAAGGTCCGCCGGAGGAGTGGCGCGCCTATGTGCTGGCCGACCGGACGGTGCAGGGCGTCGGCCCGGCGGGCTGGACGCAGGCGGCGATTGACGCGATGGATGAATTTGGGGCCGAGCGGTTGGTGGCCGAGGTCAATCAGGGCGGGCAACTGGTCGAGGAAGTCGTGCGGCAGGTGGACCCTCTGGTCCCGTTCCGCGCTGTGCGAGCCTCTCGCGGTAAGGTCGCGAGGGCCGAGCCTGTGGCGGCTCTGTACGAGCAAGGGCGGGTGAGCCATGTGGCCGGGCTGGACGCGCTGGAAGAGCAGATGTGCCAGATGACCGCGCGCGGGTTCGAGGGGCAGGGCTCACCCGACCGCGTCGACGCTTTGGTCTGGGCGCTGCATGAGTTGGTTGTGAGACCGGCGGGAGTGTATCGGCGTCCAAGGGTGCGGAGTTTGTGAACTCTAAGAAGTTTGCTTGCCATCAATCACATTTTGCATAGCGGACTGATCCCTTGTTGGAAGCACTCAGGCTCAGGACATCGGCTTCCCTTGGCTCCAACTATCCTCATATTCACCGAGCAATCGGGACAACGCCAACAGCGAAGAAAACAGCCTTGCATAGACATCCGGTGACATCATTGTTTTGTAGTCATCAAGCACCTGCACAAGATTGACTACACTTGACGCAAACGCCTCGTAGACGTGTTTGTCAGCAGCGGTAGGTTCGTTTGTCCAGATATCGTGCGCATCGTAGTAGATGGACGGGATAGGGTCATTTTCATTCATTGTGTTGCCTCTTGCACTCGAAGCGCACGTGGGGGGCAAGTGAGACGCAAACAACATCTCTGGCATGAATTCAAAAGACTTTGGCTGCGACTGAAAAGGAATTTGGTTCAAAGTTCAACGAGCGGCTAATTCTTACAATTGGCCATGTTGGGTTCAGAGCAGGGCTCACGCGACCGGGTCGACGCGCTGGTCTGGGCGCCGCATGAGTTGGTTGTGGGGTCTGCGAGGGCGTATCGGCGGCCTCGGGCGTGGTGCCTTTATTTATTGCTCACCAGTTTTCTCGAATTTAGCAAATGCTTCTGCGTAATCGGGGTGCCAGCGAGAGAGTGGAGGGCGGTTTTCGGTAATGTCTTGAATAGCCCATTGTGCTCGACGTCGGTCGCGTGTCTCGTCGACATCGTTGTCCGGGCAAAGGATATAAAAATCACCGTTGGCCATTCGACTGAACAAGTGATCAACTGTTTGTTCACTGGTCCAAGCCGCGGGCGGTTTTTCCGGGAGGAAAGACGCAATCATACCAGTGTATGTAAAACCTGGCACAAACAAGTGAACAGAAATTGGCGCTCCGGCTTCTCGCAACTCATGAGCCAATTGTTCGCTGAGCACTTTGACCGCGGCCTTGGTGACATTATAGCCGGGGTTGCCCGGCGGTGTTGTAATACCCTGTTTCGAGCCGGTATTTATGACTAAAGCAGGGCGGTTCGCTTCGACCATGCGAGGCATAAAGGCCTGCACACCTCGTAGAACGCCGAAAAAATTCACCTGCAAAAGCCGCTGCCAGTTTTCCATTTCCGACCAAGCGGTTGTCGGCAGACTAATCCCCGCGTTGTTCATCAAAGCAGCAATTGGACCGATCTCAAATGCGAGATCGGCAAGTCTGTTTACCTCTTCATCTGATGTTACATCAGTCGGTATGCCTTCAATAGGTGCGTTAGCGGAGGCCAATTGACGTGCTTCTTGAACTGTTGCGTCAAGTTGTGCTCCGGGTAGATCTGCCAGAACGACGCCCAAACCCGCGTGCGCAAACCGTAGTGCCGCAGCGCGCCCGACCCCACGTGCTGCCCCGGTAACAACCGCGACGCCACCATTTTTCACTGCCTCGTTGAACATATTGCTTTCCTTCCCGATCCATAAAGCTGCGCAAATTTGAAATGGTCATCCAAAAGTAACAAAGGTTGCCTCAATAGAGTATCAGGCTCGTCACCAATTCTGTCTACTACTCAGGCCACAGATGATTTTGGGTGCTTGTGTTGCTCTCCCTCCGCGCGCTCCATTCCCAAGCTTTAAACTTCTTTCCGTAATAACTCCTTTCAACAAGCCGGACACAACGGCGGCAGAAAGGAGCACAGATGGTATTCGATTTCTTGCGTCGTGGAGCGCCCGAGGCGAAGGCGAGCGCGGCTGGCCCCGTGGTGGCTTGGCAGACGGGCGGGCGCGTGGCGTGGAGCCCTCGGGATGCGGTGTCGCTGACGCGGACGGGATTTTCGGGGAACCCGGTGGGGTTTCGATCCGTCAAGCTGATTGCCGAGGCGGCGGCGGCTCTGCCTCTGGTATTGCAGGATCAGGCGCAGCGGTTTGATACGCATCCGATCCTGTCGCTGATGCGCCGTCCAAATGCGGCGCAGGGGCGGGCGGAATTGATGGAAGCCTTGTTCGGGCAGTTGCTGCTGTCGGGCAATGCCTATGTTGAGGCGGTGCAGACAGACGAGAGCTTGCCGGTTGAACTGCATGTCTTGCGCTCGGACCGGATGAGCGTGGTGCCGGGCGCGGATGGGTGGCCCAAGGCGTATGACTATGCGGTCGGTGGCAAGAAGCACCGATTTGCGGCGGAAAACATCTGTCATATCAAGTCGTTCCACCCTCAGGATGATCATTATGGGTTCTCGCCGATGCAGGCGGCGGCGATGGCGATTGATGTGCATAACAGCGCGTCGAGGTGGTCAAAATCGCTGCTGGATAATGCGGCGCGGCCTTCTGGGGCGCTGGTGTGGAAGGGCGACGGCCATGGGGTGATGGCCGAGGATCAGTTCCGGCGTTTGTCCGATGAGATTGAGCAGAACTATCGCGGGGCGCGCAATGCAGGCCGCCCGATGGTTCTGGAAGGGGGGCTGGATTGGAAACCAATGGGGTTCTCTCCCTCCGATATGGAGTTTCAGAAGACCAAAGAAGCCGCTGCCCGCGAGATCGCGCTGGCCTTTGGGGTCCCGCCAATGCTGCTGGGGATCCAGGGGGACGCGACCTATTCGAACTATCAGGAAGCCAACCGGGCGTTTTATCGCCTGACCGTGCTGCCTCTGGTGACGCGGGTGGCGGCGGCGGTGTCAGAATGGCTGGTAGGCTTTACCGGCGAGGATCTGATGCTGAAACCCGATCTGGATCAGGTGCCTGCGCTGTCGGCGGAACGCGATGCGCAATGGGTGCGGGTCAACGGGGCCGATTTCCTGAGCGATGCCGAAAAGCGGGCCTTGCTGGGCTTGCCGGAGCGTGCGGATGTCTGACGGGTATCCTCCGTTCGAATGCGCGCCGGGCCTGCGTCTGGCCGCGCATGAACGGGTGGCCGAGATCCAGCATGCGCATCTGTGCAGGCGACTGGATCAGATCGAAGAGATGATGGAGCGGCTGGAGCGCCGGTTGTGGCTGACGGTCTATGGCGTGGTCGCGGTGATCCTGGCGCAGGCGTTTCAATCCATCTTGGTGGTAACGCCATGAGTTCAGTAGGTTACATGGAGAAGTTCATGGATTTAGAGCATAAATTCGCCCGGTTCGGTGACGGGTTGTCGGTCACCGACGACGCTGTGATCGAAGGCTATGCCAGCCTGTTCGGGCAGGTCGATCAGGGCAGCGATGTGGTGCAGCGCGGGGCGTATCGCGGCTCGCTCGACGGGCTGGCAAAGGCTGGGCAGCGGGTCAAGATGCTGTGGCAGCACGATCCGGCGCAGCCCATCGGTGTCTGGGACGAGGTCCTCGAGGACGACCGTGGCCTTTGGGTCAAAGGACATCTGCTGGAGGCCACACAAAAGGGCCGTGAGGCGGCGGAACTGATCCGGGCGGGCGCGATGGATGGCCTGTCGATCGGTTATCGTACCAAGCGGGCCGTGAAGAATGACAAGGGCCAGCGGGTCCTGACTGAACTGGAGCTTTGGGAAGTGTCCTTGGTGACGTTCCCGATGCTGCCCAGTGCGCGGGTGGCGGCGAAGGGCGTGGACCCTGAGGCCGAGAACACCTGGCGCAGTATTGCCGAGGTGTTCGACGACGCCCGGCAGGAGCTGGCGCGGACCTAGCGCGCCTCAATCCCACACAAAAAGGAAGTGCTGATGAGCAAGACCGAAACCCCGGCCTTGACCGGAGAGGGTGCGCCCCTGGTTCAGGAGGTGAAGCAGGCGATGGCTGGCTTCGTGAATGAATTCAAGGGCCTCAAGGCTGAAGTTAAAACCCAACTGCAACAGACAGAAGAGCGACTGACCATGCTGGATCGTAAATCAACCATCGCGGCACGCCCGCATCTTGCGGCCTCGATCGAGGACGGCGCACCACATCAGAAGGCTTTCGACGCCTATGTGCGTTCGGGCGAGGATGACGGGCTGCGCGGGCTGGAGATGGAGTCGAAATCTCTGTCGAGCGCGGTGAACAGCGATGGCGGTTATCTGGTTGATCCGCAGACCGCAGAGACGATCAAGTCGGTTCTGAACTCGACCGCTTCGATCCGCTCGATTGCGTCGGTGGTGAATGTTGAGGCGAACTCGTTCGACGTGCTGATCGACCACACCGATGTGGGTGCGGGTTGGGCCGATGAGGCCTCGGCCACCACTGAGACCGCGACGCCGTCCATCGACCGCATCTCGATCCCGCTGCACGAGCTGAGCGCGCTGCCCAAGGCCTCGCAACGTCTGCTGGATGATAGTGCCTTTGATGTCGAGGGTTGGCTGGCTGGCCGTATCGCCGACAAATTCGCCCGCGCCGAGGCGGCCGCGTTTATCGGGGGTGACGGGGCGGACAAGCCCAAGGGTATTCTTGACCACCCGGCTGTCGAAAATGACGTCTGGGCCTGGGGCAATCTGGGCTACGTTGCGACCGGCACGGCGGGTGGCGTCGATGCGGACGCGATCGTGGATGTGGTCTATGCGCTGGGCGCGCAGTACCGCGTGAACGGCACCTTCGTGATGAACTCGAAAACCGCTGGTCTGATCCGCAAGCTTAAGGATAGCGATGGACGCTTCCTGTGGTCCGATGGTCTGGCCGCAGGTGAGCCTGCGCGTCTGATGGGCTATCCCGTGCTGATCGCCGAGGACATGCCGGACGCGTCGACTGACAGCTTCTCGATTGCCTTTGGCGATTTCCAGGCAGGTTACACCATTGCTGAGCGCCCCGATCTGCGCGTCCTTCGCGACCCGTTCAGCGCCAAGCCGCATGTTCTGTTCTACGCGACCAAACGTGTGGGTGGTGATGTGAGCGATTTTGCTGCGATCAAACTGGTGAAATTCGGCACCGCCTAAAGCGGGCTGAATCCGGGGGGCTTTATGGCCCTTCGGGCGGCGGGCGCGGGCCGGGGTGAGATCCCCCGCGTTGTCTAGCTGCTCCCCTCCGTCCGAGCAACGTGGGGCGGCGCGTGCCCGTCATTTTCAAGGATACGGCCCCGGAGGGGTCCGAGATTGCGGAGTGAATGGATGATGTTGATCGAAGAAACCGCTATCGCGGATGCGGCTCTGCCGGTGGATCAGTTCAAGGCCCATCTGCGGCTGGGCACGGGGTTCGCCGAGGGTGATACGCAGGATGAGGTTCTGACCGGTTTTCTGCGTGCAGCGATTGCAGCGATCGAGGCGCGCACTGGCAAGGTGCTGATCGAGCGGGAGTTTTCGTGGAGCCTGAACGGCTGGCGCGATCCGGAAAGCGAAACTCTGCCGGTGGCCCCGGTGGTTTCAGTTGGTGCTGTGACGCTGACGGATGCGCTGGGCGCTGAGACCGTGGCGGACAGTGCGACGTATCGGTTGGAGCGGGATGCGCAGCGCCCTCGGGTGCGAGCGGCGGGGTCTTGTTTGCCGAAAATCCAGTCCGGCGGATCGGTAAAGATCGCCTTCACGGCGGGCATGGCCGCAGATTGGGGCGGATTGCCCGCCGATCTGGGGCAGGCGGTTTTGCTGTTGGCGGCGCACTACTACGAGTATCGCGACGAAACAGCCTTGGGCGCTGGGTGCATGCCCTTCGGTGTGACCAGCCTGATCCAACGCTATCGCATGGTGCGCTTCGGCGCTGGGGTGATGCAATGAACGCGCCTCGATTGAACCGCAAGCTGGAGCTGGAGGCGCCGGTTCGCACCGCTGACGGGGCTGGGGGCTATACCGAAACCTGGGCCGCTTTGGGCTCGCTCTGGGCCGAGGTGACGGCGCGTAGCGGGGCGGAGCGTGCGGTCGGTGGGGCTTCGGTCTCGCGCGTTGGCTACCGGATCGTCGTGCGAGGCGCGCCCGAGGGGTCGAGCATGCGGCCCGCTCCGGAACAGCGGTTCCGCGAAGGTGGCCGCCGGTTCGTGATCCGCGCGGTCGCCGAGCGCGACCCGCGCGGCCAGTACCTGACCTGTTTTGCAGATGAAGAGGTGGCGGCATGAGCTATGGCGTTTCAGCCGCTTTGCAGGCGGCAGTGTTTCAACAGCTTTCAGGCGACGCGCAGGTCAGCACGTTGTCGGGCGGGGCGATCTATGACGCGGTGCCTGCCGGGACCATGCCGCAAACCTACGTGACTTTGGGCCCGGAAGAGGTGCGAGAGGCCTCGGACCGCGCAACCGCGGGGGCTGTGCATCGCTTCACGGTCTCGGTGGTGTCCGAGGCGGCAGGCTTTGGCGCGGCCAAGACGCTGGCCGGCGCGGTTTGTGACGCACTGGAAGGTGCGGCGCTGAGTTTGGACCGGGGCCATCTGGTGGGGCTGTGGTTCGAGCGCGCCAACGCCCGACGCACGGGAACTGGCGGCGCGATCCGCCAGATCGACCTGAGATTCCGCGCCCGCGTGGAAGACGACTAAGCAATCAACGGAGAAAGCATATGGCTGCCCAGAACGGAAAAGACCTGTTGGTCAAAGTGGATATGAACGGCACGGGCCTGTTCGAAACCATCGCGGGCCTGCGCGCCACGCGGATCAGTTTCAACGCAGAAAGCGTCGATGTCACCAGCTTGGAAAGCCAGGGCGGATGGCGCGAGCTGCTGTCAGGGGCGGGGGTCAAATCGGCCTCGATCTCGGGCTCGGGGGTGTTCAAGGACGAAGGCACGGATGAGCGGGCGCGTCAGCTGTTCTTTGACGGCGAGACGCCCGGTTTTCAGGTGATCATCCCCGATTTCGGCATCGTCCAAGGCCCGTTTCAGGTCAGCAGCATCGAATATGCGGGCTCGCATAACGGTGAGGCGACCTATGAGATGAGCATGGCAAGCGCTGGTGCCTTGAGCTTCACGGCGCTCTGATGACCAATCCGTGGACGGGCGAGGTGGCACTGACCATCGATGGGGAGCAGCGGGTGCTCAAGCTGACATTGGGTGCCTTGGCGGAATTGGAACAGGAACTGGGGGCCGGATCTCTGGTCGAATTGGTGCAGCGCTTTGAGGGTGGCGGGTATTCCAGCGGTGACGTGCTGGCGCTGTTGGTCGCAGGTCTACGCGGCGGCGGCGCGCCGGTCACCCGCGATGACCTGCTGCATGCCGAAATTGCAGGTGGACCGATGGCAGGGACCAAAGCGGCGGCCGAATTGCTGGCCCGCGCCTTCATGGTGCCAGAGCAGTGAGCGGGTTCGACTGGCCCGCGCTGATGCGGGCCGGGATTCTCGGGCTGCGGCTGACGCCGGATCAGTTCTGGCGTCTGACCCCGGCCGAGTTGCGGCTGATGCTGGGGCAGGGCGCGGGGATGCCTGCGATGAACCGGAAGGGCCTCGATGCTTTGCTGGCGGCCTATCCGGACAAGGAACAAGGAGAGCGTGATGACGGATCGTGAAGGTTTTGACGACCTGCAGGAGCGGGGAGAGTCGCTGGGTGACGCGCTGGGCGATGCGGCGAGTATGGCGGCGGCGTTTGATGGTCACTTGCAGCGGGTCAGGGCCGCGTTTGAAGAGACCGGTAAGGATGTGGCGACGCTGGAGCGTGGTATGTCCGGTGGGTTGCGCAAGGCGTTTGACGGTGTGGTGTTGGACGGGATGAACCTGTCTGACGCGCTGGATGTGTTGAAGAACTCGATGATCCGCACGGCCTATTCAGCGGCGATCAAGCCCGTGACGGATCATTTCGGGGGGATGCTGGCCAATGGGGTTGGCAGTCTGGTGCAGGGCATTCTGCCTTTTGCGGATGGCGGCAGCTTCAGCCAGGGCCGGGTGATGCCCTTTGCCAATGGCGGCGTGGTCTGTAGCCCGACGATGTTCCCGATGCGCGGCGGCACGGGTCTGATGGGCGAGGCTGGCCCTGAGGCGATCATGCCTCTGGCACGCGGCGCGGACGGAAAGCTGGGCGTTCGGACGCAGGGCGGCGGGCGTGCCGTGAACGTGGTGATGAATATCTCCACGCCCGACGTGCAGGGGTTCCGCCGGTCGCAAGGCCAGATCGCGGCGCAGATGAGCCGCGCTTTGGGCCGTGGCAATCGCAACAGATAAGGGGAGCAGAAGATGAATTTCCACGAGGTGAGATTTCCCGCGAGCTTAAGCTTTGGCTCGGTTGGCGGTCCGGAACGGCGTACGGATATCGTGACGCTCGCCAACGGGTTTGAAGAACGCAACACGCCTTGGGCCCACTCGCGCAGGCGCTATGATGCCGGACTGGGAATGCGGTCGCTGGATGACATCGAAACGATGATCTCCTTCTTCGAGGCGCGTCGGGGCCAGATGTACGGGTTCCGCTGGAAGGATTGGTCGGACTACAAGTCCGGCTCGGCCACGGTCGGCGTCGATCACGGCGATCAGGTTATCGCGCGTGGTGACGGAGAGCGTACTGACTTCCAGCTGGTGAAGACCTACAGCTCGGGCGGGGTCAGCTATGTGCGACCGATCACCAAACCCGTCCTCGGTACGGTGCGTTTGGGTCTGGACCAGGATGCCATGCGTGAAGGTGTCGACTATGAGGTCGATCTGGCCCGTGGGGTGGTCTCATTCGTGGCCCCTCCGCCCGAACAGGTCGAGATCACGGCGGGCTTCGAATTTGACGTGCCGGTGCGTTTTGACACCGACAAGATCCAGACCAGCGTGGCCAACTTTCAGGCCGGGGATGTGCCAAACGTCCCCGTGGTCGAGGTGCGCGTCTGATGAGCAGGGATACTCAGGCATTGCAGGCCCATCTGCAAAGCGGTCTGACCACGGTGTGCCGCTGCTGGGCGATTACCCGCAAGGACGGTCAGGTCTTCGGCTTCACCGATCACGATATGGAGCTGCGGTTCGATGGGCTGACCTTTCGGGCCAGCACCGGCCTGACCGCAGCCGCTATCGAACAGGCCACCGGGCTGTCGATTGATAATTCCGAGGCGATGGGCGCGCTTTCCGATGCCTCGGTCCGTGAGGATGATATTGAGGCCGGTCGCTTTGACGGGGCCGAGGTACGTGCCTGGCTGGTCAATTGGGCCGCGCCCGAGCAGCGTGTGCTGCAGTTTCGCGGCTCGATTGGTGAGCTACGGCGTGCGGGCGGAGCCTTTCACGCAGAGCTGCGCGGGCTGACCGATCTGCTGAACCGCCCTCTGGGACGGATCTATCAAAAGCCCTGCACAGCCGTCTTGGGGGATTCCGCGTGCCGATTTGCCGTAGGCCAGCCCGGCTATCAGATCGAGGCTGAAGTCTCCGGTTTTGACGGAGGCACGTCGTTGCGGCTGCGTGGTGGGAACTCCTCTGACGAAGCTTGGTTTGAACGGGGACGTTTGGATGTGACCTCGGGCACAGCAAATGGGCTATGGGGGTCGATCAAGCAGGACCGTCGGACGGAAGATGGGCGCGAGATCAACCTGTGGGCCAGCATCGGTGGTGGATTGGCCGTTGGAGACCGGGTGCGCCTGACCGCTGGCTGCGACAAGCGAATGGAGACCTGCCGGTTGAAATTCAACAATTTTCTGAACTTTCAGGGCTTTCCGGATCTTCCGGGTGAAGACTGGGTGATGGCAGTGCCAAAGAAAGGTAACGCGAATACAGGCGGTAGCAGACGATGACGAAAAGCAAGCAAGAGATCGTGGACACTGCAAGCGCATGGCTTGGCACGCCTTATGTGCATCAGGCCTCGGTTCGCGGGGCGGGAACGGATTGTCTGGGCCTGCTGCGCGGTGTCTGGCGCGAGGTGATCGGGCACGAACCCGAGGCGGTTCCCGTCTACAGCATGGACTGGTCCGAACCGCAGGGTGAAGAACGCATGTGGGCAGCTGCGCGCAGGCACCTGAGCGAAAAGCCCTCAGCTGAAATGGCCGCCGGAGATGTGCTGCTTTTCCGGATGCGGGACAGCGGTGTTGCTAAACATCTGGGTATTGTCAGCAGCATCGGCGAGGTGCCGCGCTTCATCCATGCCTATTCCGGACATGGCGTTGTTGAAAACGCCCTGAGCGACCCCTGGCGCCGCCGGGTGGTCGCCTGTTTTGAATTCCCGTTGGAGGCTCGCTGATGGCTACTATTCTTCTTTCCGCAGCAGGCGCTGCGCTGGGCGGCTCGATCGGTGGCACAGTGGCCGGTCTGTCCACTGCCATAGTCGGCCGGGCAGTCGGGGCCACGCTGGGCCGCGTTATCGACCAACGCATGATGAGCCAATCGGTCATGGGCAGCGGCAGCGAAGTGGTCGAGACCGGCCGCATGGACCGTTTCCGCCTGACCGAAACGGCCGAGGGGGCCCCTGTGGCCACGGTCTTTGGCCGTATGCGCGTAGGTGGTCAGGTGATCTGGGCCTCGGACTTTCTGGAGACCCGGACCACTAGCACGCAATCCTCAGGCGGGGGCGGCAAGGGTTCGCCGAAACCGCCCAAGGTGACGACGACGACCTACAGCTACTCGATCTCTCTGGCGATTGCGGTCGGTGCGGGCGAGATCGCTGATGTGACACGCGTCTGGGCCGATGGTGAGGAGCAAGAACGCGCGAGCCTGAACATCCGTGTCTATCAGGGGACACAGGATCAACTCCCCGATCCCCTGATCGAGGCCGTCGAGGGCACCGGCAATGTCCCGGCCTATCGCGGTACGGCCTATGTGGTGATCGAGGATTTCCAGCTCGCGTCCTTTGGCAACCGGGTGCCTCAGTTCTCGTTCGAAGTGGTGCGTCCTGCACAGCCCGAGATGCCGGATCATGTGTCCGCACTGGGCCAAATCGTCAAGGGCGTAGCCCTGATGCCGGGCACTGGCGAATATACACTGGCCAGCACTCAGGTGAACTATTCGCAAGGACGCGGGCGCAGTTGGGCGGCCAATGTCAACTCGGCCTCGGGTGAGGCGGACCTGATAACCTCGACCAAAGCACTGGCACGAGAGCTGCCGGGCTGCGAAGCGGCATCCCTGATTGTGTCGTGGTTCGGAAATGACCTGCGCTGCGGAGACTGTCAGATCACGCCCAAGGTCGTTCGCGATGACTTAGATGGCGTGAATATGCCGTGGGTCGTGTCGGGCCTGCGGCGCAAGACGTCCCAAATGGTCCAGCATCAGGATGACCGGCCTGTTTATGGTGGCACCCCAACGGATGGCGCGGTTGTGCAGGCGATCCAGCATCTGAAGGAGGGCGGCAAGGATGTGATGTTCTACCCGTTCATCCTGATGGATCAATTGCAGCAGAACGGCTTGCCCGACCCCTGGTCGGACGGAGAGCAGCCGCATCTGCCCTGGCGTGGACGGATCACGCTGGACGTGGCTCCGGGGCGCGACGGGTCGCCGGATCAGACAGCCGCCGCCGACGCGCAGGTGGCCGCGTTTTTCGGGGCGGCTCAGGTCAGCGACTTTGGCATCAGCGCGGGGCAGGTGACCTATTCCGGCCCGAAGGAGTGGGGGCTGCGTCGGTTTATCCTTCACTATGCCACCCTCTGCCAGATTGCAGGTGGCGTAAGTTCCTTTTGCATCAGTTCCGAAATGCGCGGCCTGACGCAAATTCGCGGAGAAAACGGCTTTCCTGCCGTAGAACAACTGTGCCAGCTGGCTGCGGACGTGCGCCAAATTCTCGGGCCGGATACCAAGATCGGCTACGCAGCGGATTGGAGCGAATACTTCGGCTATCAACCTTCGGGGACAGGAGACAGGTTCTTTCACCTCGACCCCCTTTGGGCGGATGACAATATCGACTTCGTCGGTATCGATAACTACATGCCTCTGTCCGATTGGCGCGATGGTGAAGACCATCAGGATGCCGATGCCGGGTCGATCTACAATCTGGATTACCTGCGCGCCAATGTCGAAGGTGGCGAGGGCTATGACTGGTACTACGCCTCACCCGAGGAGGCTGAGGCGCAAATTCGCACTCCGATCGAAGATAGCACCCATGATGAGCCGTGGATCTGGCGTTACAAGGACCTGCGGAACTGGTGGTCGAACTGGCATCACGAACGGATTGGCGGCGTGCGCCAGAATGATCCGACCGAGTGGGTGCCGGGGTCCAAGCCGATCTGGTTCACGGAGCTGGGCTGCGCGGCCGTGGATAAAGGCACCAACCAGCCGAACAAGTTTCTCGACCCCAAATCCTCGGAATCGAGCCTGCCGCCGCATTCCAACGGCCTCAGGGATGACTTCATTCAGGTGCAATATCTGACGGCAACGCTGGGCTACTGGTCCGAGCCGCAGAACAACCCGGTATCCGAGATCTATGACGGCCCGATGCTGGACCTCTCCAACGCCTATGTCTGGGCCTGGGATGCGCGCCCTTACCCCACCTTTCCGAACCTGCGAAGCCAATGGGACGACGGCGAAAACTACGCCCGAGGGCATTGGCTGAACGGTCGATCCGGCGCGCGCACGCTGGCCTCGGTAGTGACCGAGATCTGCCATGGGGCGGGGGTTACGGACATTGATGTCTCGCAGCTTTACGGCGTGGTCCGGGGCTATGCGGTCGAGGATGTCTCGGACGCACGTTCGGCGTTGCAGCCGTTGATGCTGCGCTATGGGTTTGACGCGATTGAACGGGACGGTGTTCTGCGGTTCCAGACACGTGATGACTTTGGTGCTGTGACGCTGGATCCGGATCATCTGGCTGTCAGCTCCGATCTCGACGGCACCGTAGAATACCGCCGCGAGGCCGAGGCCGAGATGACCGGACGTGTCCGCCTGCGCTTTGTTAAATCGGATGCCGATCACGATCTGGTCGCGGAAGAGGCCGTGCTGCCCGACGCGCAGACCCATGCGGTTGCGGTCAATGAGATGCCCCTGTCCATGACCCGTGCCGAGGGTCGCCAGACCGTCGAACGCTGGCTCAGCGAGGCGCGTGTGTCCCGCGACACCGCCCGGTTTGCCTTGCCCCCGTCCATGCTGCATCTGGGGGCTGGAGACGTGGTTCGCCTGTCTGAACAGGAGGGCAGTGCGCTCTACCGTATCGACCGGTTGGAGAAAGCCGATCTGCAACTGGCCGAGGCGGTGCGGATAGAACGTGGCGTCTACACGGCTAACGGATTGCAGGACGATCCGGTTGCGATCCGGCCCTTCGTCGCCCCTGTGCCGGTGGTGCCGGTGTTCATGGACCTGCCGCTGTTGACGGGGGCAGAGGCTCCGCACGCGCCGTATCTCGCTGTCTCGGCCGATCCTTGGCCCGGTAGCGTCGCCGTCCATGCCTCGGCCAGAGATGAGGACTATGCGCTGCGTGATGTCATTTCAGACCAGGCGGTGATGGGCTTTACGGAAACGCCGCTGCATCGCGCCTCAGCCGGGATCTGGGATGAGGGCGCGCCTCTGCGGGTCAAGCTGATCGACGGCCTTCTGGAGTCCCGTCCGCGCACATCCTTGCTGAATGGGGCCAATTTGGCGGCCATCGGTGACGGAACACCGGGCAATTGGGAGGTGTTTCAATTCTCTGACGCCGCCCTGCAAGAGCCGGGGGGCTATGCCTTGTCCGGACGTCTACGCGGCCAGTTGGGAACGGACGCCCTGATGCCAGACGTCTGGCCCGAAGGGTCAACCTTTGTCCTGTTGGATGAGCGTGTGGCGCAGACCAGCCTGTTGCCGAGCGAACGGCGTGTGGCCCGACATTTTCGGATCGGCCCGGCCTCGCGCGGGTATGACGACCCATCCTACGAATATCTGGTTGAGGCTTTCGACGGGAATGGCCTGCGCCCCTACGCGCCGGTACATGTGTCTGTGCAGACCGCGTCGGACGGGGATACGTTCAGTTGGATCAGGCGCACGCGGATCGAAGGGGATGACTGGGCGGGGCTGGATGTCCCACTGGGCGAGGAAAGCGAGTCCTACCTCATCCGTGTCCGGGCCAACGGTGCCTTAGTCCGCGAAGAGATCGTGGCCGAGCCGCGCTGGGCCTATACCGCAACCGCGAAGTCAGCCGATGGTTTGATAGGTGGATATGCGGTCGAGATCGCGCAAATCTCGGCCACATACGGCGCCGGTCCGGCGGCGCGCATTCAGGTCGCGTAAGACCTGTGCGCCCCGTCCTCCACGGAGATGTCAGCGCTGCGGCACGGGCCTTGTTGGCCGTGCCGCAGCGCAGCCGCCGAACACTCTGTATCAAGATGGTGGCAGAGGCGGAACTGGCCGACCGCCATGTCCAGCGCACTGGGCGACTGCATCCGGTTTACGGTAACGGATCCCTAATGACAGTGGCCCGCACGCGGGTGCTGGCGGATGAACCGAACTTTGATGATCCGCACTATTGCCAGTGTTTTGAGATGGTTTTGCGTCAGCTGATACGATTTCAGACCCTGCGAGCGCTGGGCTGACTGTCTTAATTGCCAAGAGGTGCAAGCCCCCTCTTGGAACACATTCATTTTGGTTAAGTTACAGATCACGGGTTTGCGTTTGGCGTTTTTACCACTAAATGGCATGCTAGGCGCAGCAAAGGATCAAAGCCATGTTTGAAAAGCGCAGCCACGTGACCCCCGTTGACCCGGTCTGGAACCGGATCACGACCGAGGCCCATACCGCCGTTGAACAAGAGCCGCTGATGGGCGGGCTGGTGCACGCTTGTATTCTGCATCACCGCAGCCTTGAGCGGGCATTGTCGTACCGAGTGGCGGCCAAGCTGTGTTCGAACGAGATGTCGATGATGGTCCTGCGTGAGATCGTGGACGAGGCCTACGCCGACGACCCAAGCTTGATTGAGGCCGCGCGCGCCGACCTGATGGCCGTCTATGAGCGCGATCCAGCTTGCCACCGTCTACTGCAGCCGATCCTTTATTTCAAAGGTTATCAGGCGATGCAGGCATATCGTGTGGCACACTGGTTATGGTGCAAAGGACGGCATGATTTGGCCTATTTCTTCCAGATGCGGTCGTCTGAGATTTTCGGCATCGACATTCACCCCGCCGCCAAGATTGGCAAAGGGATCATGATCGACCACGCCCATTCCATCGTGATCGGTGAGACTGCTGTGGTTGGTGACAATGTCTCGATGCTTCATTCTGTGACTTTGGGCGGAACCGGCAAGGAAGAAGAGCAGCGCCACCCAAAGATCGGTGATGGAGTTCTGATTGGTGCCGGGGCCAAGGTTCTTGGCAACATTGAGGTCGGCCACTGCAGCCGGATCGCCGCCGGATCGGTGGTGCTACAAGAGGTTCCCGCCTGCAAGACAGTTGCCGGCATCCCGGCCAAAATCGTTGGCGAGGCGGGGTGCGATCAGCCCTCAATCTCGATGGACCACATGCTGGGCAAGGACCAGTAAACCTCAGTTCGAGCGGTTGTTCTTTCGGTTCAACCGCTCTTGCCGTCTTTGCTCCCGCCGTTCCTTGCGCTCATCGATGCGTTGCTGTCGCTCAGCCTTTTGCTGGGCGATCACGGCGGGATCACTGGATTTGAACCTGGAGTTTTCGCCCGGATAGCTGTTGGGTTTTGCGGATGCCGTGTTAGCCGCAGTTGCGGACGCGGCAACTACAAGCAATATCTTAGTAAAATTAAAAAAGCGCATGGGCCACCTTTGGTTTTCAAAACCGTCTGGTTCAAAGGTGGGAGAGCGCAGTTGCGGAAGCAACCTTTGGGGCTATCACGCATGCTCACATCGTGGCCGTGATCGTGAGAGCACCCGCCGAGGTCGGACCCCGGCGGGTAGAGTTTTTTCAGGCCAGCATGACCATCGGATTTTCCAGGTTTTCGACGATGGCTTGCAGCAATTGTGCCCCAAGCGCGCCGTCGATGACCCGGTGATCCACCGACATCGTGACGGACATCACGGTAGCGACCGTCAGCTCTCCGTCTTCGCCTACAACCGGTTTCTTCAGGCCGGTGCCGACCGCAAGAATACCTGCATGCGGTGGGTTCACGATGGCGTCGAAATTGTCGATGCCGAACATGCCGAGGTTTGAAACCGCGAATGTGCCGCCCTGGTATTCATGCGGGGCCAGCTTGCGTTCGCGGGCGCGACCGGCGAGGTCCTTCATCTCGGTCGACAGGGCAGACAGAGACTTGGTGTCGGCATCCTGCAGGACCGGAGTGAACAGACCGCCTTCGATCGCAACCGCAACGGCCACATCAGACGGTTTCAACTGCAGCACGCGGTCGCCCGCCCAGACTGCGTTGCATTCGGGGACCTGCTGCAGCGCGTTGGCGACGGCTTTGATGATGAAGTCGTTGACGCTGAGCTTCACGCCACGGCCTTCCAGCTGCTTGTTCAACTGGCTGCGGAACTTAAGGAGCGCGTCCAGTTTAATATCGCGGCGCAGGTAGAAATGCGGGATGGTCTGCTTGGCTTCGGACAGGCGCGCGGCAATGGTCTTGCGCATGCCGTCGAGCTTGATTTCCTCGTAATCGCGAGTTTCGTACATCTTGGCGACGGCATCTGCCGATGGGCCAGCCGGTGCCGCCGCTGCGGGCGTGGCTGCTGCGGCAGGGGCCGGGGCTGCTGCTGGCGCTGCAGTTGCGCTTTCCACATCGGCTTTGACGATGCGACCATGTGGGCCGGAGCCGGTGATCTGTGCCAGATCAAGGCCCTTTTGCGCTGCGATGCGACGGGCCAGCGGTGAGGCGAAGATGCGACCACCATCGGCTTTGGCCGGTGCAGCCGGAGCGGGGGCGGGCGCCTCGGATGCCGCTGGCGCGGCGACCTCGTTGCCCGCGGCGGCTGCAGGTGCAGCCGCTGGGGCCGCCGCAGGTGCAGTACCAATATCATCGGCGCTTTCGCCATCTTCCAGCAGGACTGCGATGGCAGTGTTGACCTTGACCCCTTCGGATCCCTCCGGGATTAGAATCTTACCGATGGTGCCTTCGTCAACAGCCTCGAACTCCATCGTGGCTTTATCGGTTTCGATCTCGGCTAGCAGGTCGCCGGAGGAGACGGTGTCGCCCTCTTTGACCAGCCATTTGGCAAGGGTGCCTTCCTCCATGGTCGGAGACAGGGCGGGCATTAGGATTTCGGTGGGCATTTCAGCGCTCCTCAATCAGAGTAATTTGGTCAAAGGGCGCCTTGGGGCGCCCGGTGCCGCGTGCGAGCGTCGCAATCGCAGCCTCGATTTTTTCTTTGTTCTCCGCCATCCAGACATAGGCAGTCTGGTGCGAGGGGCGCGCGCCTATCAACCGCATATCCGCCGCCAGTCGCTCGGGCACAAGCGCCCGTACGATGCGGTTGTCGATGTCAATCTCGACACGGTAGCATTCGGTTGCTGGATCGCGGCCCCTGATCTCCATTACCGGTAGGTCACCTGTTTGACTGCAGCGATCACCTCATCCGTGGTGATAAGGGCCAGCTTTTCGAGGTTCGCGGCATAGGGCATCGGAACATCCTTGCCGGTGCAGTTGATGACCGGCGCGTCGAGATAGTCGAACGCCTCTTGCATCACGACCGAGCTGATGTAGCTGCCGACCGAGCCTTGGGGCCAGCCTTCTTCGACTGTCACGAGACGGTTGGTCTTCATCACCGAGTTGATGATCGCGCCAGTGTCCATCGGACGGATGGTGCGCAGGTCGATGACCTCGGCGCTGATGCCCTCTTCGGCAAGTTTGTCGGCGGCTTCTAGGGCATATTGCATGCCGATGCCGAAGCTGACGATGGTAACGTCCGAGCCTTCGCGCCAGATGCGGGCCTTGCCCAGAGGAATGGACAGGTCATCCACTTGCGGCACGTCGAATGTGCGTCCGTAGAGGATTTCGTTTTCCAAGAAGATCACCGGGTTGGGGTCGCGGATCGCCGATTTCAGCAGGCCTTTGGCATCAGCGGCCGAGTATGGCATCACGACTTTCAAACCAGGGATCTGCATGTACCATGCGGCGTAGTCCTGAGAGTGCTGCGCGGCCACGCGGGCGGCGGCACCGTTGGGGCCACGGAACACGATGGGGCAGCCCATCTGACCGCCGGACATATAGAGCGTTTTGGCGGCGGAGTTGATGATCTGGTCGATCGCCTGCATGGCGAAATTGAAGGTCATGAATTCGACGATGGGCTTCAGGCCACCGAAGGCTGAACCAACCGCGATACCTGCAAAGCCATGCTCGGTGATCGGGGTATCGATCACGCGTTTGGGGCCGAATTCGTCCAGCAGACCTTGGCTGATTTTATAGGCGCCCTGATATTCGGCGACTTCTTCGCCCATTAGATAGACATCTTCGTCGCCGCGCATTTCTTCGGCCATCGCGTCGCGAAGCGCTTCACGGACGGTCTCGGTTTTCATTTCCGCGTCGGCTGGCCAATCGGGCGACAGGTCCACAACCGGAGCGGCCGGGGCGGCAGCTGCAGGAGCGGGGGCCTCAACCGCCGCTGGGGCGGCCTCGGTCACCGCTGCGGCTGCGGGGGCAGCCGCGGGCAGGGCGGAGGCGTCTTCGCCTTCTTCCACAAGGATCGCGATGGGGGTGTTGACCTTGACCCCTTCGGTGCCCTCGCTGATCAGGATTTTGCCGACGATACCTTCGTCAACGGCCTCGAACTCCATCGTGGCCTTGTCGGTTTCGATCTCGGCCATGATGTCGCCGGAAGATACGGTGTCGCCTTCCTTGACCAGCCATTTGGCCAGCGTGCCCTCTTCCATTGTGGGCGAAAGGGCGGGCATGAGAATTTCGGTTGCCATGTCTTATTCGTCCTCTCAGGCGTAGATATCTGTCCAGAGCTCTTCGACGGAGGGCTCGGGGCTTTCTTTCGAGAATTCGGCGGCCTGGTTGACGACCTCTTTGATCTCTTTGTCGATCGCCTTCAGGTCATCCTCGGTCGCGTGTTTGCCGGTCAGCAGCAGCTCGCGCACATGTTCGATCGGGTCGCTTTGCTCGCGGACCTTCTGAACCTCTTCGCGGGTACGGTACTTGGCCGGGTCGGACATCGAGTGGCCACGGTAGCGGTAGGTTTTGACCTCGAGGATGTAAGGCCCTCTACCTGCGCGGCAGTGGGCGACGGCCTTTTCGCCGGCGGCTTTGACAGCCAGCACATCCATGCCGTTGACCATTTCGCCTGGGATACCGAAGGCCTGACCACGGTGATAGATATCCGCCGAAGAGGTCGAGCGCGCCTGGGCGGTGCCCATAGCGTATTGGTTGTTCTCGATCACGAAAACCACTGGCAGTTCCCAAAGGGCGGCCATGTTGAATGTCTCGTAGACCTGACCCTGGTTGGCCGCGCCGTCACCGAAATAGGTGAAGGTCACGCCACCGTTTTCCTTGTATTTATCAGCGAAGGCCAGACCCGCGCCCAGCGGGACCTGAGCGCCAACGATACCGTGGCCGCCGTAGAAATGCTTCTCTTTCGAGAACATATGCATCGAGCCGCCTTTGCCCTTAGACAGGCCGCCCTCACGCCCGGTCAGTTCGGCCATGACGCCGCCCGGATCCATGCCGCAGGCCAGCATGTGACCGTGGTCGCGATAGGATGTGATGCGTTTGTCGCCTTCTTTTGCTGCAGCCTCAAGGCCGACAACAACCGCTTCCTGTCCGATGTAGAGGTGGCAGAAACCACCAATCAGACCCATACCGTAGAGTTGCCCCGCCTTTTCTTCGAATCGACGGATCAACAGCATTTCGCGGTAGTAGGTTTTCAGCTCTTCCGCAGAAACGTTTGGTTTCTTTGTGGTTTTTCGCGCAGCCATTGTGGCGATCTCCCCCTTTCGGACAGATAGTTTAGCGTTAAACTATCTTTTAGAGCATTTCTTGCGATCTGGCGAGCGTAAATATGACGCAGCGTAGCTTTGCCCAATTCATGCAGGGGGAGAAGGGGGTTAGCGGATGACGATTTCATCCGCGCGGATCATGCCCAGTACGGATCGGGCCTGTTGATCCAGCAGGTCGAGATCAAGGTAATTGTCCGAGAGGCGACGGGTGAGGTTTTCCATCTCGGAAATCTCAGATTTGAGCGCCGCGAGGTCGCGTGACAGGGCGTCCCGTTCCGCCGAAATCTCGACCCGTCGGAACAGGCCATAGTCTCCCTGGACGGCGGCGAAGGTGAAATATACACCCAGCATAAAAGCCACCGAGAAGAAAAAAACTGCGCCCAAACCGGGCCGATGGGAACGGGACACTCTGTTGACCGCCGTATGAAGTCTGCCTCAATAGCGGGCCCTTTGTGGGCCTCTGATTGCACTATGTCACAGGTGATTCGGGATGTGAATCCCCTGATTCGCAAAAATTGCGCGGTTGAGTCAGATTGTCTCGCGGCCCGGATTTGAGCGCCGCGATGATCATTGCTCCAACGCTGCGACGCCGGGTAGGGTCTTGCCCTCCATCCATTCCAGGAAAGCTCCGCCTGCGGTCGAGATATACGAAAAGTCCTTGGCCGCGCCCGAAGCATTCAGGGCGGCAACGGTATCCCCTCCACCAGCAACCGAGATCAACTGACCGGCTCGTGTCAGCGCAGCGGCTTTCAGGGCGGCGGCGTTGGTGGCGGCGTCAAACGGCTCCAACTCGAACGCGCCGAGCGGGCCGTTCCAGATCAGGGTCTGGCTTTTGCCGAAGATCTCGGTAATGACGGCGACGCTTTCAGGGCCTGCGTCTAGGATCATGCTGTCTGCGGGGCATTGATCGGCGGGCAACACCTGATGCGGCGCGTTTGCTTCGAATTTCTCGGCGACCACCACATCAACGGGCAGCACGATGCTGCAGCCGGATGTTTCGGCCTTGGCCAGAATCTCTGCGGCAGTGTCTTTCATCGCGGTTTCGGCCAGCGATTTTCCGACATCAACGCCCTTGGCGACAAGGAACGTGTTCGCCATACCGCCGCCGATGACCAGATAGTCGACCTTGTCGATCAGGTTGCCCAGCAGCTCCAGCTTGGTGGATACTTTCGCACCGCCGACAACAGCAGTCACCGGACGCTTGGGCGCGCCCAGAGCGCCCTCCAGCGCTTCAAGCTCGGCCTGCATCAGGCGGCCGGCGCAGGCGGGTAGCAAACGGGCCAGCGCCTCGGTCGAGCTATGGGCGCGGTGCGCCGCCGAGAACGCGTCATTGCAGTAGATATCGCCCAGACGGGCCATGCCAGCGGCCAGATCGGGATCGTTCTTGGTTTCAGTCGCGTGAAAGCGGGTGTTTTCCAGCAGCAGAACCTCACCGGGCTGCAATGCGTCGGCGGCCAGTTCAGCCTCAGTGCCCACGCAATCGGCGGCGAACAGGACCTTCGCTCCGAAAGCAGACTCCAAGGTCGGGACAAGTTGGTTCAGCGACAGGCTTTCACGTCGCTCACCGCCGGGACGCCCGAAATGGGCCAGCAGGATGGGTTTGCCGCCATATACCAGGATGTGCTGCACCGTGGGAACAATACGTTGAATACGGGTGGCGTCAGTCACGACACCGTCAACGACCGGCACGTTGATATCCACACGCACCAGCACGCGTTTGCCGTTCAGGTCCATATCGTCCAGTGTTTTCCAGCCCATCGCGCAATCCTCGTGCTTTGATACCCTTTGGGCGGTTCTTTTCCTGCATTTTGCCCTCAGGTCAATGCGTCACTTGGCATTCAGGCGCTTGGCGCATAGGTATTTGCGCAAGACAAACGACAGGAGAGCCAGATGGCCGAGATCAAGGATCCCGAAAACACAATCATCATTGAGCTGAAAGACGGCAATGTCGTCATTGAGCTGCTGCCCGACGTGGCACCTCTGCACAGCGCCCGGATGAAGGAACTGGCCCGTGGGGGCGAGTATGACAACGTGGCCTTCCACCGTGTTATTGACGGCTTCATGGCCCAGACCGGCGACGTTCAGCACGGCGACATGGAAGACGGATTCAACATCCGCATGGCGGGCACAGGCGGGTCGTCTCTGCCGAACGTTCCGGCGGAATTCTCGAAACTGCCGCATGACCGTGGAACTCTGGGCGCTGCGCGCTCGCAGAACCCGGATTCGGCAAACTCGCAGTTTTTCATCAACTTCAAAGATAACCACTTCCTGAACGGTCAGTACACGGTCTATGGCCGCGTGATCGACGGGATGGAGCATGTAGACGCTATTGTACGGGGCGAGCCGCCTGCGAGCCCGGACCGCATGATCAGCGTCAAGGTAGCGGCAGATGCATAAGCTTGCCGCCGCTTTTGTCCTTTTGGCCAGCCCCGCGCTGGCCACTGGGCTGCAGATCGAGGTTGAGGGTGAGGCCAATGGCACTATCACCGTCGACCTATTTGAAGATGTCGCACCCAAGCACGTGGAACAGATCACCGCGCTCGCCAACGCAGGTAAGTATGACGGGGTCGTCTTCCACCGCGTGATCGAGGGGTTCATGGCCCAGACCGGAGACGTTCAGTTCGGCAACCAGACCAAGGACAGCTTCAATGCTGCCAACGCAGGTCGTGGTGGCTCGGACCGTCCTGATCTGCCGGCCGAGTTCTCGGATATCACCTTTGATCGCGGTGTGGTTGGCATGGCGCGGTCTCAGAACCCCAACAGCGCGAACTCGCAATTCTTCATCATGTTCGAGCCGGGACCGTTTCTGGACGGCCAATACACCGTTGTCGGTAAGGTCACGGACGGGATGGACGTGGTCGACGCGATCAAGCGCGGTGCGGGTCAGAACGGCGCTGTTGTCGGCCAGCCTGACGCGATGAAAAAGGTCACAGTGACCGAGTGACGAAAAACCCCGGCGCAAGTCATGCGCCGGGGTTTTCTTTTGGGCTAGGGACCTGGATCAGTCGTCGCCCATTGCTTTCCAGATCAACGCACCAATTGCACCCCCGATCAGAGGGGCGACCCAGAACAGCCACAGCTGTGCAAGGGCAGGGCCATCAGCAAACAGGGCCACGCCCGTGGACCGTGCCGGATTGACCGACGTGTTGGTGACAGGGATTGAGATCAGGTGGATCAAGGTCAACGCCAGGCCGATGGCAATCGGGGCAAAGCCCGCAGGCGCTCCGCTTGAGGTCGCGCCCAGAATGATGACGATGAAGAACGCAGTCAGTACGATCTCGATCACCAGCGCGGACATCATGGAATACCCTTCGGGTGACGCTTCGCCATATCCGTTTGAGGCGAACCCGCCCACGCCTTCAAAACCAGGCGCGCCACTAACGATCACATACAGCACCACCGCTGCCGCAATTGCACCCAGCACCTGAGCGACCCAATAAGGCAATAGGTCTTTGGCGGGAAAGCGCCCTCCGATCATCAGGCCGAGGCTCACCGCGGGGTTGAAATGCCCGCCCGAGATATGGCCCACGGTATAAGCCATTGTCAAAACGGTCAGGCCGAAGGCGAAGGATACACCAAGCCATCCTATGCCGACATCAGCGACCCCTGCCGCCAGAACTGCGCTGCCGCAGCCGCCCAGAACCAGCCAGAACGTGCCGAAGAATTCGGCCATGAGTTTTGATGACATGAATAGTCCTCCATTAATCAATGAGAACCAGAGTAATTCAAAAACTGTGATTTGTGAAACTTGCGTTTGGGGGAATTTTCACGGCCAGCGCGTCAGTTAGGCCTTTCGCCCCATGTCGCGGGATCGAGATTGAACAGCGCGGCAAGCTGTTTGTAGACCTCAGGCACTGCCTTTTGCAGGGCGTGAGGGCGCTCAAAAAACACCTCGACCGAGACGGCAAAAAACTCCTCATGGCCTTCGGCACCGTAGGGGTCGATGACGGTGCGATGCCCGGCCTCTACTGCTGCGACATGGTCGGAATAGGCCGTCAAGAAGACACGTTCCCACTCGGCATAGCTCTGTCCTTTTGCAAGAACCGGAACTCCGTTGGTGCCACCTGACAGGTCGTCGATCTGATGCGCAAACTCGTGGAACACCACGTTGTGCCCGTCATGGTCATTCATCGCGCCCTGTTTGCTATGCGCCCATGACAGGATCACCGGCCCACGGTCCCAGCTTTCGCCGGTTCGGATGATCTCTTTCTCAGTCACGACATAGCCGCTGCGCCTCTGCTGCCGAGACTTGAAGGCGTTGGGGTAGATCAGAACGGTCGTCAGATTGTCGTACCAGGTGTCGGTGTTCACCACGAGCAGGCAGGCTTGCGCCGCTATGGACAATTGCATCTCATCGGTGACTTCCAGCCCGTCGCAGCCATAAAAGCTCACTTGCTCGAGAAACAAGTTGATCTTGCCATCCAATTTCTCACGTAGGTCGGATGGGACGCGTTGGAGGATGGGGACTTGTGCTGCGATGATGCGCCGGTCGTCTTCGCTCAATGCCTCAGCCAGAAGCGCAGCGCGCGCTTTTTTCTTGGACCAGGACCAGTACAGAAACGCGCCTGCGACGGCTGCGACAAGAGCAAAAAACATCCACATGGGCAGAGTTTAGCCGTATCAGTTCAAGCTTGGAACTGGATTCAGAGGAACGCCTGGAGTTGAATCGAAAACGCCGCAGGATGGCCTGCGGCGTTTCAAAAATCCGGGTTGGATTTGCTTTACTGTTTGACTTCCGCAGCCGGGTTGGCACCCGGTTTGGCGCCGCGGCCAGGGTTAAGGGGGTCGTCCTGACGCTGAACCGAGCCTTCGAAATGCGCGCCGCTTTCGATAGCGATTGTCTTGTGGATGATGTCGCCTTCAACCCGTGCTGTCGACGTTAGGCGGACTTTCAGGCCACGCACGCGACCCACGATGCGGCCGTTGACCACGACGTCGTCTGCAGTGACTTCGCCTTTGATGGTCGCGGTTTCGCCGATGGTCAGCAGATGCGCGCGGATGTCGCCTTCGACCGTGCCTTCAACCTGAATGTCACCGGTTGTCTTGATGTTGCCGGTGATGTGCAGGTCCGAAGACAGGACCGATGCGGGTGGCTTCGGCTTAGGCGCCGTGCTGGCCTTGGGTTCGGAAGGTGCAGGGGCCGCCGGAGTCGCCGGAGCAGCAGGTTTTGCCGCCTCAGAATCCTTGGATGCGGGTTCGTTGATTTTGCTCTTAGAAAACATTTCTCGCAGCCTTGATGTAAGTCATTGGGTTTACAGGTTTTCCGTTCACGCGCACCTCATAGTGCAAATGCGTGCCGGTGGACCGTCCGGTGCTACCCATATCAGCAATATGATCCCCGCGCGAGACCCTTTGGCCGACCTTCACACGGATCTTGGTGTTATGAGCGTAAAGTGTCTCAATCCCGAAGGCGTGTTTGATCCTCACAAGTCGTCCAAAACCGGACTGCCAGCCGGCATGTGTGACCACGCCATCTGCGGTTGCAAAGATATCGGTGCCTTGGGGACCCGCGAAATCGACACCGTTATGCATCCGGCGTCCGCCCGTTTTGGGGTCGCGGCGAGAGCCGTAGCCGCTGGTAAACCGCACAGCGGAATGAACCGGGTTCGCAAAGGGAGCTTTTTCGGCCGCCAGACGATACAGGTTCAACTGATCCATTTGTTGTAGAAGCTGGTTTGCGCGCACCTCGTCGGCGGAGATGTCACTCTCCTCGCCGCGGGTGCTCAGGGATAAAGGGGTCAGCGGACCGCCCATACCGCTATATCCGCGCCGCACCTCTTCGATGATGCGGTCCGTGGGCATACCCGCCTGGCGGAACATCTTGTCCAGAGGCTCGACCGAGATCACCATCGCCTCTTCCAACTGGCGGAAAATCTCGTCACTGCGTTCCTGCATCAGCCGGATTTCCAGCTCCAGATCATCGCGCTGGTCCAGCGCATCACGCGCGTCGGCTGCGATCTGATCCCGTTCTTCCGCAGTGCGGGTCAAAGCGTCGGTCATGAATTCCATCTGCGCCGGGGCCGATGCGGCCACGACATAGGCGTCCGTTGTATCCGCATCCTGTTGCAGCTTCGCCAGTTCGCCACGGGCCTCTTCTCGTTGCTTCATCGTTGCGCGCAGCGTGGTCTGGATCACCTCAATCCCGGTCTCCAACTCGCGCCGACGGTTTTCCGAGGCCAAAAGCTCGGACTGCATCGCCGAGACTTGCGCCAGTGCAGCGTTGAACCGGTCCTGCGCGGCCAAGGCTTCCTGCGCGCGGGCGTCACGCTCGGCGGACAGGATGTTGAGACGTTCTTGATAGGTGGCCTGATCGCGTTTGGCTTGCTCGCGGAAGTTGCCAGATCCGATGCTGTCCATCAGCAGAATCGCAGTGGCGACGGCGGTCCAGCCAACCATGACTGCAACACCGGCCACCGCAGCGATCTGCGTTTCTGAGCTGAGTCGGATGTACCGTGTGTCTTTGTCAGATTTCAGAAAAACCCGGCGTTCCGGGAAGTGCCGTTCGAGCAGCGAGTGAAATCTAATTGCCAGACGTGTTCTCACGCGTCTTACCTCTCATCCCCAAGATCGGGACCGGTCGTGGTGCAATAGCCGTCCCTTGGACGGGATGCTTAATAGGGTCTCAGCATTCGGGCAAGTTTGTTGACCAATTTGTCTTCGAAGCTGCAGATTTCCCCCTACGGATCGGCGAAAACCTGCCGAAATTAACCTTTAACCTCAGTCTGAGACCTGACCCGGCGCGGGCATGTCCTCAGCTAGCGGCCAGTAGAAGTCCGGCGGCAATCCTGCCTCGGCGCGCTTTTCTTCGTTAAAGGGCGGTTTCAAGGCACCGTGGAAATAGCGCCGAACCAATTGGTGGAAGAAGTCCTTGGGGTCGGCGTTTTCGCGCCCACAAAGAAAATGGAACCACTTGGAACCATAGGCGACGTGGCCGACCTCTTCCGCATAGATCACCTCGAGTGCAGCGATGGTCTGTTCCGCCTTTGCCTTGCGAAAGATATCGATCATGCCGGGTGTGACGTCCAGCCCGCGTGCCTCTAGCACCATGGGAACCACAGCAAGGCGGCCCATCAAATCCTCAGCGGTGTCTTCGGCGGCGCGCCACATGCCCGCATGGGCGGGCAGGGCTCCGTAAAAGCTGCCCATCTGTTCAAGACAATCACAGACCATCTCGAAATGGCGCGATTCTTCTTCGGCGCATTTGACCCAGTCATCGTAAAAACCGATCGGCATGGGCACGTGACCGAAGCGGGCAATGATGTCCCAATGCAAATCCACCGCGTTCAGCTCGATATGCGCAACGGCGTGCAAAAGCGCGATGCGTCCGGCCTCGGACCCCGGTTTGCGTTTTGGCACTTCGCGGGGTGAGAGCAGCTCGGGCTTTTGAGGGCGTGCAGGGTTCAAAGGCGGGGTGGCGGTGCCGATTTGAATCGCGTCACCTTCGCCCTTACGCGATGCGAACCAAGCGGCGGCATGGCGTTTGGACAGGGCGGTTTTCTCCCGCCCGTCTGCTGTTGTCAGAACCTCGGTTGCCATCTGGGTCAGTGTTCTGGGCACTGGTACGCTCCGCCTTGTCGTGTTGAGGCCGGGATAGACCGGATGGCGCGCGGCGTCGAGGGGGCTACATCGCCTTTACGGCCTCAAGCACCGCATCCACGTGGCCCGGCACTTTGACCTTGCGCCAGACCTGCGCGATGCGGCCCTCGGCGTCTATCAGGAAGGTCGATCGCTCGATGCCCATGGATTTGCGGCCGTACATGTTTTTTTCGACCCAGACGCCGTAATCCTCGCAGACGGTCGAGTTTTCATCCGACAGCAAAGGCGTGGTCAGGTCGTGTTTGGCGACGAACTTGTCATGTTTGGCGACGCTGTCGCGCGAGATGCCGAAGACCTGAGCGCCCGCATCGGCAAAGGCCTGAAGCTGTTCCGAAAAACCGATGGATTCCTTGGTGCAGCCCGGCGTATCATCGCGGGGATAAAAGAATAAAACGACGGCACTGCCGCGCAGATCCGCGAGGGATACCTCACCACCGCCGTCTCGGGGAAGGGTGAAATCAGGGGCCATGTCTGAAACGTCGGGCATTGGAAACTCCGCTAAAGGTTTTTAAACGCTGTCCGATATCATAGGGCAACGCGGACGGGTTGAAAGGCGTGGAACGCAAATTGGTGCAGCAGGATCAGGACAATAGCGAAGAGGCGGGTCAACCGAAACGCCGCCGCTCGCGCCGTCGGACGGCGGGCATCTGGACGTTGCGCGGCGTTGTTTTGCTGGTCGTTCTGGCTGTGGTCACGGGTTTCATGGTTCTGGGCCAGCGTATGCACGCCCCGGCCTGGCTACGCAGTCACGTTGAGGCGCGGTTGGAGGAGAATCTGGGTGGCCTCCAGATCCGCTTTGGCGATGTCAGCTTTATCATTCACGAAGGCTGGCGGCCCCGTTTACGTCTGACGGATGTGTCCATCAGCGATCAGGCCGGACAACAGATCGCCCAAGTGTCGGATATGCGGGCCAGTCTGGCGATGCGGCCCTTGCTGCGCGGTCATGTGCGGCCCAAGCGGATCATACTCAGCGGGGCGCAGATCGCCCTGACCCGAGGTGAGGACGGTGCGCTGACGCTGACAGTGGGCACTGGCAGCGCGCCCGTGCAAAGCGCGTCGAACCTGGCCGAATTGATCGAGGCCGGGGATGAGGTGTTCCTGTCTCCGGCCCTGTCTGCGCTGACCTCAGTGCAGTTGGATGCGATCACGCTGGACTATCGCGATCTGCGGTTGGGGCGGTCCTGGATACTAGACGGCGGCCATATTCAGCTGACCCGCAATGACGATGACATGCGGCTGGCGACCGGATTCTCGGTCCTGTCCGGGCGCGATTTCGCCAGCCGGATTGAGGCGAATTACACCAGTATTCTAGGTACGCCCGAAGCACGTTTTGGCGTGACGATCACCGATCTTCCAGCCGAGGATATATACGGCCAAAGCCCGGCATTGGCGTGGTTGCAGGTTCTGAAAACGCCGATCTCAGGCGCGGTGCGGGGCAGTGTCGATGGCTCAGGAGCTTTCGGCCCTGTTTTCGCGACGCTCAATCTAGGCGCCGGGGCGGTGCAGCCGAATCCAGAGACACGCGCCATCCCGTTCGACTCCGCGCGCACCTACTTCACCTATGATCCCAACCGGCAGGAGTTGGACTTCAACGAGGTCTCGATCGATTCCGCCTGGGGATCGGTGCAGGCCGCGGGCAAAGCCTATCTGCAAGGGGTGGAAAACGGGACGCTCGACAGTCTGGATGGGCAGTGGAGCCTGACGGGGATCAACGTCAACCCGGCCAACCTGTTCCCCGAGCCGCTGAACCTGAAAAGGGCGGATCTGGACGTTCAGATGAAATTTGCCCCGTTCCGGCTGCGCGTTGGTCAGATGACAATTGAGGATGGTGGCCACCGCGTGCGGGCCTCGGGTCTGCTAGTCGGTCTGGCGGACGGCTGGTCGGCCGATCTGGACGCGCATCTGAACCATATGGACTCTGAAGAAGTCCTAAATTATTGGCCCGAGCGTTTGGCGCCGAAGCCGCGGGAATGGGTGACCAAAAACCTTTCCAAGGGCGCCTTGTCGGATATGGATTTCGCGCTGCGTCTGCGGCCCGACAACAAACCCGATATCTATCTGGATTTCGGGTTCGAGGATGCCACCATCCGTTTTGCCAAGACCCTGCCTCCGGTCGAAGGCGCGCAGGGGCAGGCCAGTCTGATTGTCGACCGCTTTACCGCAACCGCGCAGCAGGGTGTGGTGATGGCCGATCAGGGCGGGGCCGTGGATGCATCGGGAACGTCCTTCATCATTCCCGATACCGAAATCAAAAAAAATACGCCGGGTATTGCACGGATAAGTGCGACGGGGGGTGTCACTGCCGCGCTATCCCTACTGGATCGCCCGCCCCTCAGCCTGCTCAGCAAGGCAGGACTGCCGGTCGATATGGCCGAGGGAAATGTGGCAATTACGGGCACGTTGTCCTTGCCGCTGATCAAGGGCCTAAAGTTTCAGGACACGCAATTTCACTTTGCGGGCAAGCTGGGAGACCTGAGCAGCGACCGTCTGGTACCGGGATTTTCCGTCAGTGCACCGATGCTGGAGTTGTCCGGAGACCAGACTGGAGTGCAAATCGAAGGGCAGGGCCTGTTCGGCGATGTGCCCGCGCAGGCCAAATGGCAACAGCCGATTGATGGCGAAACGGCGCAGCGCAGCACTGTGACGGGGCAGATTGAGCTGTCTCAGCGTCTGATGTCCGAATTGAAGGCCGGGTTGCCACAAAGCTTCCTCAGCGGGTCTGGCACGGCTGATTTTACGCTCGGTATCGGTGCAGGCGCACCGCCGCAACTGTCGGCCTCATCCGATCTGGTTGGCGTCACGCTGGCTATCCCCGAGCTGGGATGGCGCAAGCCCGCGTCGACCAGCGGCACGCTGACTGCTGATGCAACACTGGGCGATGGGTTGAAGGTTGATGCCCTGAACCTACAGGCGGCGGGGTTGCGGACCGCAGCGTCTATCACCTTTCGGGACGGCGATTTTGACCGAGTTTCCTTCAGTTCCTTCGATCTGGGCAACTGGCTGGCTGTTCCGGCCGAACTGATCGGACGGGGCAACGCCGCACCCGACATTCGCGTTCTCGGCGGGGTGCTGAACCTGGGCCGCGCCACATTCGGCGGGTCCGAGGGTGGCGGCAGCGGGTCGGGCGCTGGCCCGAATCTCGACGTAACGCTTGACCGCCTCCAAGTCACTGAGGGCGTGGCGCTGACCGGCTTCAAGGGCACGTTTCAAACGACCGGAGGGGTCAACGGCACCTTCAACGCCCGTGTCAACGGAGGGGCTGCCATGCAAGGCCGCCTAACCCCGCGGGGCGCGCGGAGCGCGGTAGAGCTGACCTCGAACGATGCCGGCGCCGTCTTGCGCTCGGCGGGTTTGCTGACGCAAGCAAGGGGCGGAACGTTGGACGTACAGTTGGAACCGGTAGCGGCGGCTGGTAGCTATGACGTGATCCTGAGTATCGTCAGCACCCGTATTCAGGATGCGCCTGCGATGGCTGCGCTGCTGAACGCAATCAGTCTGGTCGGGTTGCTGGATGAGATGGCTGGCCAGGGCATTTTCTTCTCGTCCATCGACAGCCGGATGCGGATCACCCCGACAGAGGTCAAGATCCTCAGTGGAAGTGCTGTTGGCCCGTCCATGGGCCTGTCTTTTGATGGAACAGTGAATACGGTGGCCGGGACGCTGAACCTGCGGGGCGCCATTTCCCCGATCTACCTGCTAAATGCGGTCGGCAGCGTCTTTACCAAAAAGGGCGAGGGGGTCATCGGGTTCAATTATTCCCTTACGGGGCCTTTGGCAGACCCGAAGGTCTCGGTGAACCCTCTATCGGGCCTTGCGCCGTTGTTCCTGCGCAACCTTCTGCGTCCTCCCGCCCCGACGGTTTCAGATGGGCCGAATGCCCAACCGCGCAAACCTGACGAACCCAAGCGTACTTACGGAGCCCCAAAAAGCGACCGTTAGGGGATATGGCCGAATCTCTCGTGGCCTTGTATGGCGCGGCCATGAAACTCAGCGATTTTGATTTCCACCTGCCCGAAGACCTAATTGCGACCCGGCCCGCCAACCCGCGCTCGTCAGCGCGCTTGCTGGTGGCTGAATGCGAGGCGATCTCGGACAGCCATGTGTTCGATCTCCCCAACTGGCTTCGCCCCGGAGACCGGCTTGTGTTGAACGATACGCGCGTGATCCCGGCAAGGCTCAGCGGGCGGCGGCATCGCGAAAGCGCGCAGGGGCCGGTTTCCGCCGCGATCGAAGCGACGTTGCTGGAGCCTCAGGCGGATGGGTCCTGGAGCGCGCTGATCAAGCCGTTGAAAAAGGTCAAACCGGGCGAAGAGATCGTGTTCTCCGACGATCTCAGTGCGACTCTGGACCGGGTCGAGGACGGGCAAGCCTATCTCCAGTTTAACCTCAGGGGTGAGGATTTCGACGCCGCCCTTGAACAGGCCGGTGCTATGCCTTTGCCACCGTACATCGCCGCCAAACGTCCAGCGGATGAGCAGGACAAGACGGATTACCAAACCATCTGGGCGCGCAACTCGGGCGCGGTGGCCGCACCAACCGCGTCGCTGCATTTTGACGATGCGCTGATGGCGGCACTGGCCGAGCGCGGGGTGGAGTTCAGCCACGTGACCCTGCATGTGGGCGCGGGCACGTTTCTGCCGGTGAAGGTCGAGGATGTGACAACCCACAAGATGCATGCCGAATGGGGCCGGGTCAGCCAGCAGGCCGCTGATGAGATCCGCGCCACCAAGACGGCAGGCGGCCGGGTGGTCCCGGTCGGCACCACAGCGCTGCGCCTGATCGAAAGCGCCGCGCGCAGTGGGCGGATTGCACCTTGGGAAGGGGAAACCGACATCTTCATTTATCCGGGCTTTCAGTTCCACGTGTCGGACGCACTGATGACCAACTTCCACCTGCCCAAATCGACCCTGCTGATGCTGGTTTCGGCCCTGATGGGGCAAGAGCGTATGCGTTCCGTCTATGCCCATGCGATTGAACAGAAATATCGCTTCTTCTCGTATGGGGATTCATCCCTTCTGGTCCCCTAAAACCCTCAGCCGCGACACTGTCAGACAGGGAATGTCGTAGACAGGCGCGATCTGCATTTGTTTTGATCACATAACGACTCGCAATTCAACTTGGCACATCCCGGAGGCCCAAATGATTCAGGTTCTGTCCACCGCTTGGGCGCTTCTTCTCGGTATGGGATTGCTGATGGTCGGCAACGGCCTGCAAGGTACGATTCTGGGTGTTCGCGGTGAAATCGAAGGTTTCTCGACCCTCGAAATGTCTTTTGTGATGTCGGCCTATTTCATGGGATTTCTGGGCGGATCGCGCCTCGCGCCTGAGATGATCCGCAGGGTTGGCCATGTGCGTGTCTTCGCAGCCCTGGCCTCGTTCATTTCCGCGGTCATGATCATGTATCCGATGCTGACCGACCCGATCGCGTGGTTCCTGGGGCGTGCCGTGATCGGCTTCTGTTTCTCGGGCGTGTACGTGACCGCTGAAAGCTGGCTCAACAACGCGGCCAGTAATGAGAACCGGGGGCAGGCGCTGTCGCTCTATATGATTGTGCAGATGCTGGGGATCATTTCGGCTCAGGGGTTGGTTCTGCTGGGCGATCCCGCAGGGTATGAAACGTTTGTGATCGCGTCGATCCTCGTTTCTGTCTCGTTCGCGCCGATCCTTTTATCGATTTCTCCAACCCCTGCATTCGACACCACCAAACCCATGACCCTGCGCGAGTTGATGGGCAAATCCCCCTTGGGCTGTGTCGGTATGTTCCTGTTGGGTGGCGTGTTTTCGGCACAGTTCGGTATGGCGGCGGTCTATGGCGCGCGCGCCGGGCTGAGCCTGATCGAGATTTCGACCTTCGTGGCCGCCTTCTACATCGGCGCTATCGTGCTGCAATACCCGCTGGGATGGTTCTCGGACCGGATGGATCGGCGTTTCCTGATCCTACTGGCGGCAGCCATAGGCGGTGCCAGTGCCGTAGCTGGCATGCTATTCGGGGTGAATTTCCCGATCCTTCTGGTTACCGCTTTCTTTATTGGTGGTATGTCAAACCCGCTCTATTCCCTGCTGATCGCCCATACGAACGATTTTCTGGATCGTGAGGACATGGCCGCTGCATCTGGTGGTTTGCTTTTCATCAACGGTTTGGGCGCGATTGCTGGCCCGCTGATTACAGGGTGGTTGATGGGGGACGGGATCTTTGGACCTCCGGGCTTTTTCCTGTTCATCGCGGCGTTGCTGTTCGCGATGGCCGGCTACGCAATGTATCGCATGACGCAGCGCGCGGCGATCCCAGTCGACGAAACCGGCACCATGTCGCCTCTGTACCCGTCCGCATCCCCCGTTGCGCTTGAGGTGGCCCAGGAAGTGGCCATCGAAGCCGCCGAGGCCGAGGAAGACGCACAAGATGTTTCCGCTAACGCCTAAATATGTCCGAAATGTAGTAATATTTTACTGTTACAAATCTGTAAAACAGCCTTAAATGACCTTACGTCCCTGGGGAGGGCAACACACGGAGTTAAGGGCAATGGTTGGTCCTGAAGACGTATTGAGTTTTTGGTTGGATGAGGTCGGCCCCAAGGGGTGGTACATGCAGGACGACGCGCTGGATCAGCAGATCCGCGACCGTTTCCTGACCACTTGGGAAGCCGCGGCAGAGGGCAAGTTTTCGCTCTGGCTGACATATCCCAGCGGGTCGCTGGCCTATATCATCCTAACAGACCAATTCCCGCGCAACATGTTCCGCGGCGAGGCACGGGCTTTTTCGTCGGATCGGGCGGCTCTGGCCGCAGCGAAATGTGCGGTGGACAAGGGCTGGGATATGAAAATCGACGAACCCGCGCGGCAGTTCTTTTATCTGCCGATGATGCATTCCGAGAACCTGTGTGATCAGGAACGCTGTGTGCGTCTGATTTGCCAGAACCTCAGCAGCGAAGATTCCAGCAACCTGCTGCACGCGCGCGCGCATCGTGAGGTAATCCGAAAATTCGGACGCTTCCCCTATCGGAATGAGGCCCTGTCACGTACCCCAACCGTGCATGAGACCGCCTATGTCGACATGGGCGGCTATGGCGCCACTGTGCGCGAGTTGCAAGCAGCCGGTTAACTTTCGGGCCCGCATCCGCGGATAGCAATGATCCGGTCGGCTACCACGTCGGCCGAGGTCTCAATTGCATGGTCAATTAATTGGTCAGGTGATTCCGCCAACTCTGCAAACCGGGTCTGAACGGTATGCAGCTTGGTTTCTATCGTTTCCAGCTTGTCCAGCGTATTGGACATTCGCAGAGAAACGACGGTGTTGCTCACCAGACCGTCCTCTTGAATGCGGGCCAAATCACTGCGCAGTCCGGAAAGCTGCTCGCGAATACCCTGCGCCTCGTCCCGCAACGGGGTGACAACTTGCAGTTTTTCCGACAGGCCCGAGGTGACATCCTCGACGGTCGAGGCCAGTTTCCACCCTAAAAACAGGCAAAGCGCGACAAGGATCAGCGTTGCATTCAGAAGTGCAAGGAGAAGGTCTTTGAGGGTCTTGGCCATGATAAGTCTTTCGAATGCTTTGTGAATATAAGACGGGCGGAGGCCCTGGCTGTTCTTTTCTAGCCTTTGAAAAAGCTTGGGTATAGGCTGAAAACTGCACGTATCGACCATTACATACCGACGTCGCTTTTGTCGCGGTATGTCTATATTGATGCGCTGTGAAAAATAGTTTAATGCTAAACTAAATTTCAAACCGACCTGGGCCGAGAGGGACACATGGCTGAAAAATCTTTTGATCTGATCGTAATCGGTGCTGGTCCGGGCGGCTATGTGGCCGCAATCCGCGCGGCACAACTGGGCCTCAAGACCGTCGTGGTCGAGCGAGAGCATCTGGGCGGCATCTGCCTGAATTGGGGCTGCATTCCCACCAAGGCTATGCTGCGGTCTTCGGAGGTCTTCCACCTGATGGAGCGCGCAAAGGACTTTGGTCTGACGGCGGACAAGTTCGGTTACGATCTGGACGCGGTGGTCAAACGCTCACGTAGCGTTGCCGGCCAGTTGTCGGGTGGGATCGGCCACTTGCTCAAGAAGAACAAAGTCAGTGTCGTGATGGGCGAGGCGACGATTACCGCAAAAGGCAAAGTCTCAGTCAAAACCGAGAAGGGCACCGAAGAGCTGACCGCCAAGAACATCGTCCTCGCCACCGGCGCACGTGCGCGTGAGCTTCCAGGGTTGGAAGCAGATGGCGATCTGGTCTGGACCTACAAACACGCACTGCAGCCGCCGCGGATGCCGAAGAAACTGCTTGTCATCGGCTCGGGCGCCATCGGGATCGAATTCGCCAGCTTCTACAACACGCTGGGCGCGGATACGACCGTGGTTGAGGTGATGGACCGCGTGCTTCCGGTTGAAGACGCCGAAATCAGCGCCTTCGCGAAGAAAGCCTTCACCAAGCAAGGCATGACCATCATGGAAAAAGCGATGGTCAAGCAGCTTGATCGCGGCAAGGGTAAGGTTACCGCGCATATCGAGGTCAAAGGTAAGGTCGAGAAGCACGAGTTCGATACGGTAATCTCGGCCGTTGGCATTGTCGGCAATGTCGAGAATCTGGGACTGGAAGCACTCGGCGTGAAAATCGACCGTACTCATGTTGTGACGGATGAGTTCTGCCGCACCGGCGTTGATGGTCTCTATGCGATTGGCGATATCGCCGGCGCGCCTTGGTTGGCTCATAAAGCCAGCCACGAAGGCGTCATGGTAGCAGACCTGATCGCAGGCAAACACGCGCATCCGGTCAAACCCGAGAGCATCGCAGGTTGCACCTATTGTCACCCACAAGTGGCCTCGGTCGGCTATACCGAAGCCAAAGCTAAAGAGCTTGGCTACGACATCAAGGTCGGCCGCTTCCCCTTCATCGGGAACGGTAAGGCGATTGCGCTAGGAGAACCTGAGGGCATGATCAAAACGATCTTCGACGCCAAGACTGGTGAGCTGTTGGGTGCGCATATGATCGGCGCGGAAGTGACCGAGATGATTCAGGGCTATGTTGTCGGTCGCCAGTTGGAGACGACGGAAGAAGACCTGATGAACACCGTCTTCCCGCATCCTACACTGTCAGAAATGATGCATGAAAGCGTTCTGGATGCGTATGATCGCGTGATCCATATGTAAGGGGTCGGAGGCGCAGCCCCCGCCGCGGCAAGCCGCGTCCCCCCGGGATGTTTATAGCCAGATGAAGCATGGGATCCGCCCTTCATCTGGCCGAAAATACCTCGGAGCGCGAGGCAGAGCCTCGCAAAAGACTTCTACGAGTTCAAAGCATCGAGAATGCGGGCCCATGAGCGAATGCCCTTGTGGAAGCTTTTGACATCGTATTTCTCGTTCGGAGAGTGGATGGCATCGTCGTCATTGGCGTAACCCACCAGCATCGAATCCAAGCCCAGAACGGTGTCGAAGTAACCAACGACCGGGATTGAGCCGCCCATTCCGGTGAACACAGCCTCGCGGCCCCATTCGTCAGATAGCGCAGCGCGGGCTGCTTCGAATTCAGGGCGATCGAGATTCATGACAGAGGCTGGGGACCCTTCGAGGTCATTGTCCCAGACAACTTTGGCATCCGGGGACAGGCGCTCCTCTACATGTTTACGGATTTTGTTGCGCAAGGCGTCAGGGTCCATGTCACCGACTAGGCGGCAGGTGATTTTGCAATGGGCCTCTGACGGGATCACCGTTTTTGATCCGGCACCGTTATAGCCTCCCCAAAGACCGTTGACCTCAAGCGTGGGGCGTGCCCATTGCTGTTCCAGCGTGGAATAGCCTTTTTCGCCATGCGGTTGGCTATATCCCACCGAGTTCAGGTATTCGGCTTCGTCGAAGCCGCAGTTTTCCCACTGGCGCAGCTGATCTGCCGGGACCTCGTGAACGCCCTCGTAGAAACCTCCAACAGCGACCCGTCCGGTCTCATCGTCATAGAAAGAGGCTACGATCTTGGACAATTCGCGCAGCGGGTTCAGGCCGGGGCCACCGTAGTGGCCGGAATGCAGGTCGATGCGGGGGCCTACGATAGTGAACTCATCCTTCAGCATTCCGCGCAGTTGCGACGCGATGGAAGGCACTCCGCGTGACACCATTGAGGTGTCGCAAACAAGGGCCAGATCGGCCTGCAATTCGTCTTTATTCGCTTCGAGGAACGGAACCAGCGAGGGCGAGCCTGATTCCTCTTCACCTTCGAAGAAAAAGGTGATGCGGCAGGGCAGGGTGCCGTGGACTGCTTTCCAGGCGCGGCAGGCTTCGACAAAGGTCATCAGCTGGCCCTTGTCGTCGGACGATCCACGGCCGCGGATGACGGGTCCGTTTTCGGTCTCCTCGATGGCGGGGTCGAACGGATCGCGGTTCCACAGGTTCAGCGGATCGACGGGTTGCACATCATAGTGCCCATAGAACAGCACATGTGGGCCTTCGCTGCCCTCACCCACATGACCCACGACCATAGGGTGACCGGGTGTTTCGCGCTTTTCTGCTGCAATACCAATGCTCTGCAAGTCCGAGACCAGCCAGTCGGCAGCCTTGTCGACATCCGCCTTGTAAGCGGGATCGGTTGAGATCGACTGGATGCGCAACAGCTCCATCAGGCGGTCGATCGAGGTTTGCAGATCAGAGTCGATCCGGCTCAGCACGGCGTCTAGCGACATAACAGGGCTCCTGCTTGGGAATGATTTGCGCGAACCCTATCAGTGTTGGCGCTGCCGTCCAGAGCAGAGTGCGCAGCACGAGCCCCGTAGTGAGTGGCCGAAGTTAAGCTTCTTTACCTGCGTCGTTTCCCCGCGTCTTTTAGACGTAAGTTTACTTGCTGCGCGGCTATGAAGCTTATATTTGATGCAAATCAAAGTTGGGTTCTGACGAACGGCTTTAGACTGGCCGAACGTGCGAACACAAAGCTGCTTTAGGGGCGATGTCCTGTAATGTAGCGGAATACTGCTTTGGGTGAGGGGTTTGCCCGAGGCGATCAAGGAGGGTCCGTTGGACTATACTGCTCAGCTCGATTCAGCGATTGCCAGGCTGCATGACGAAGGACGTTACCGGACCTTCATCGATATCGAACGCCGCAACGGGCACTTCCCGCATGCCGTTCGGACCCGTCCCGATGGAACGCAACAGAACATTACCGTGTGGTGCGGCAATGACTATCTTGGCATGGGCCAGCACCCGGTTGTCCTGAACGCAATGCACGAAGCCGTCGATGCGGCCGGTGCCGGTTCGGGCGGGACGCGCAACATCTCGGGCACGACTGTATATCACAAGCGTCTTGAGGCTGAGCTGGCCGATTTGCATGGCAAAGAATCCGCTCTGCTGTTCACCAGCGCCTATATCGCCAATGACGCGACGCTTTCGACCTTGCCGAAACTGTTCCCGGGTCTAATCATCTATTCAGATGAGCTGAACCATGCCTCGATGATCGAAGGCGTGCGGCGCAATGGCGGCGCCAAGCGCATCTTCCGCCACAATGACGTCGCCCACCTGCGCGAACTGCTTGAGGCAGACGACCCCAAAGCCCCCAAGCTGATCGCTTTCGAGTCGGTCTACTCCATGGACGGTGACTTTGGTCCGATCGAAGAGATTTGCGATCTGGCTGATGAATTCGGTGCCTTGACGTATATTGACGAAGTCCATGCGGTTGGCATGTACGGCCCGCGCGGTGGTGGTGTGACGGAACGTGATCGTCTGGCGCATCGCATCGACATCATCAATGGCACTCTGGCGAAAGCCTATGGCGTGATGGGGGGCTATATCGCCGCCAGCGAAAAGATGTGTGACGCCGTGCGTTCCTACGCGCCGGGGTTCATCTTTACCACCTCTCTGCCGCCTGCTGTTGCGGCTGGTGCGGCGGCCTCGGTCGCGCATCTGAAAGTGACGCCGGAACTGCGTGAGCAACATCAGACTCAGGCCAAAATCCTGAAACTGCGCCTGAAAGGCTTGGGCCTGCCGTTGTTCGACCATGGCAGCCACATCGTGCCTGTTATCGTCGGTAACCCAGTCCATACCAAAATCCTGAGCGACCGCTTGCTGGACGATCACGGTATCTATGTGCAACCGATCAACTTCCCCACGGTTCCGCGTGGTACAGAACGCCTGCGCTTCACCCCATCTCCGGTCCATGGACCCGGTGAGATGAAGCGTCTGGTTCAGGCGATGGACGAACTTTGGTCACATTGTGCGCTAAATCGCGCCGAACTTGCCGGTTAACCTCACGCTAAAGTGTGCAACGTGTTTGCCGCGTGTTAAGCTTACGCTAACAAAATAAGTGGACGAATCGTTATGGGGATGATTCGCCATGAGCGTGAAACACGCGACAGGCAAAATGGGGCGGCAGGAATGATTGGGCGCAGATCACAGCGCGATTCCGAAGAAGGTTTAGAAGTCAGACCAAAGGGTTTTGACGACTACGAAGTACGGCTTGGTGATCAGATGCGCGGCGAACGCGCCACCATGGGCAAATCCCTTCTGGATGTTCAGCGCGAACTGCGGATCAAAGCCAACTACATCGCTGCAATAGAAAACGCCGATCCTGATGCGTTCGATACACCCGGCTTCATCGCCGGGTATGTGCGTTCTTACGCCCGGTATCTGGGCATGAACCCGGATGAGACCTTTGCCGCCTTCTGCAAGGAGAGCGGATTTGAGGTCGCGCATGGCATGTCCGCCGAGGCATCGGTCGTGCGCAAACCGACCGGAGATCTTCCGGCCCGCGGCCCGATGGGGCGAGATCCGTTTGTGTCTCCGAACACGCCTTATATTCCAGGCAAAGAGTCGTTCGTCAGTCAGGTTGAACCGCGCGCGATTGGCTCGTCCCTGGTCTTGCTGGCCGTTATCGGCGGTATTGGCTATGGCGGCTGGGCCGTGCTGAACAAGATCCAGCAGGTGCAGGTCAGCCCGGTTGAGCAAGCCCCCGTGGTTCTGTCGGATCTCGACCCCCTTGATGCGGCGCGTAGCACTGAGATCGTCGAGACCGCCTCGACCGAAGCACTGGATCGCCTCTATCGTCCGCAAGCCTTGGATGTTCCGGTGATGGTCGCGCGGGATGCTCCGATTTCCACGCTTGACCCACGGACCGTCGGCACATTCCGTCCGCCGGAACTGCCCGAGGTTCAGGTCGCCGAATTGCACACGGTTGAACGCCCGGCTTTGCCGCAGGTGGTCGAGCAGTTGGATACGACTTTGAAAATTGTCGCCGTGAACCCTGCTTGGATGCGCGTCACCGCCGCCGATGGCAGCGTGATCTTCGAAGGTACGCTCGGCACGGTAGAACAGGGCAGCGTGTTCGAAGTGCCCCTGACCGAAGAACCTCCTCTGTTGCGGGCCGGCGCATCGGGTTCGGTGTTCTTTTCGATGAATGGTGAACATTTCGGACCGGTCGGTGCGCCGGGTACCGTGGCGAAAGGCGTCGTCCTGTCCAAGGACGCAGTGGCTGAGACCTATGCCGTCGCCGATCTTGAGGCTGAACAGAACAGTGCCCTCAAGCAACTGGTTGCCGAGCTTCAGACGCAAGCAGCGGACGAGCCTGCCGAATAGTCTTGCCATTGCTCAACTGCGGTTGCCGAACTATCTATGAGGCAACCTAGGCAGATGCGGACCTCTCTTCATGTCGCTCAACCACGTACGTCCCTGGCGCGATATCTACCGCCGCAAATCCCGTCAGATCATGGTCGGCAACGTGCCGGTCGGAGGCGATGCTCCCATTGCTGTTCAGACCATGACCAACACCCTGACCACTGATGTGGCAGCAACGGTCGCGCAGGTTCAGGCGGCGGCTGAGGCCGGGGCCGATATCGTGCGGGTTTCCGTTCCGGATGAGGACTCGGCCAAGGCGCTGAGGGAGGTCGTGCGTGAAAGCCCGGTTCCCATCGTGGCCGACATTCACTTTCATTATCGCCGTGGCATCGAAGCGGCAGAGGCCGGCGCGGCCTGTCTGCGGATCAATCCGGGCAATATCGGCAACGAACACCGCGTGAAAGAGGTCATCAAGGCCGCAAGGGACCACAACTGCTCGATCCGGATCGGAGTGAATGCAGGCTCGTTAGAGCGGCACCTGCTTGAGAAATATGGCGAACCCTGTCCCGAAGCGATGGTCGAGAGCGGGTTGGAACATATCCGCATTCTGCAGGACAATGATTTCCACGAATTCAAGATCAGCGTGAAGGCCAGCGATGTTTTCCTGTCGGCTGCAGCCTATCAGGGCATTGCTGAGGCCACGGATGCCCCCATACACCTTGGCATCACCGAGGCCGGAGGGTTGGTCAGCGGCACCATCAAATCCGCCATCGGGCTAGGTAACCTGCTGTGGATGGGGATCGGAGATACGATCCGCGTCAGCCTGTCCGCCGACCCGGTCGAAGAGGTCAAGGTTGGCTTTGAAATCCTGAAATCCCTGGGCCTGCGCCATCGCGGCGTCAACATCATCTCATGCCCCTCCTGCGCGCGACAGGGATTCGACGTTATCAAAACCGTCGAGGCGCTGGAGCACCGCCTGGAACACATCAAAACGCCGATGTCCCTGTCGATCATCGGTTGCGTGGTCAACGGCCCGGGCGAGGCGCTGATGACCGACGTCGGCTTTACCGGCGGCGGAGCAGGGTCGGGCATGGTCTATCTCGCAGGTAAGGCTAGCCACAAGATGTCGAACGACCAGATGATCGATCACATCGTGAAAGAGGTGGAGAAGAAGGCAGCCGAATTAGATGCAACGGCTGAGGCCGCCGAGTAGTTATCTGAGATTCATAGCATCATGCCATGTTCTGGCCTGATTTGCCGTTACTAGTAGCAGCAAAGGAATGAATTTCAGGAGCAGTGAGTATTGAAACTCAAAGCGATTTGCGCGGGGCTTTTGGCCACCGCTTTGACTGCATGTAGCAGCCCTTCAAGCGACTATAACAAGCGGCCGGGCGCCTTTCATGTCCCGGTTCCGCCAACGCAGGGAACTCAGCTCGGGTACTTGTCCGTCAACGTATCAGGGTTCAATGAGAATGGAACCACGACGCGCGCCGACGTGCGTATCAGCCCAGGCGGGAGGGGCAAACCAAAGGACAGCCTCACGCCGGTCATTACAGTTGATCCGCAGCTGACGTCTCGGGTTGCTTTGTCGTTGCGCGATGGTCGCGATGCCAAAGCGGCGTTTACGTTTGCGCAACAGATTGCTTGGGGCACCTATTGCCCGTCTGGGCCGATCACTGAAAATATCGGAATCCGCAAATACACCGATCCGCAGGACTTGCAGGCAATCCTGACAGAAAGCCAAAGGCAGGGACGTGATGTTATTCCCGCCGGTATTAAGGGTGAAGCAGTTCCGGCGACTGATTTCAGGTCGAACGGCACGCCGACATGGATCGTGTCCATGAAATGCGACGCGCCATTTCCCTTCGATTAGAATAGAGAAAGGGGCGGTATGACCGCCCCGTGCAAGTTACCCTTGTTCAGCCCGCACTCCGTCTGCGATCTGTTGCATCTGATCCGCTGGTAGGAAGCCGCGCAGCATTTCGGTGCCTAGAACAAAGGACGGCGTGCCGGTGATCTGCATCCGTTGTGCCAGCTCTCGGGTGCGAGTGATCTCTTCGGTGACCTGGTTGCTGTCCATCGCGGCGATGATGGCGTCGCTGTCTAGCCCAAGCCCGTCCGAGATGCGGCGCAGGGTCACTTCGCTGGGTTCTCCGCTGAATTCCATAAGGGCGTCGTGGACCTGTTTATAGGCGTCATCCCCGGCGACATGTTTAGTCGCCACGGCAAAACGCGAGGACAGAACCGAGGCATCGCCAAGAATCGGGAACTCTTTGATCACAAGACGGATATTGCCGTCTTCGGCCAACAGGCTGGCCACCTCGGGCACGGCGCGGCGGCAATAGCCGCAACGGTAGTCCATGAACTCGACCAGGGTGATGTCGCCATCCGGATTGCCGCCCACCCAGCTATAGCCGTCATTGAACAGCTCATCCGCGTTCGAAGCGACCAGATCGCGGTCGGCTTGTTCCTGGGTCGCTGCGTTGCGCTCCTCCAGAATGGTGATCGCCTCGATGATCACTTCGGGGTTCTCCAGCAGATACTCGCGCACCTGTGCTCCGAACTCGGCCTTTTCGGCATCGCTGAGCGCATTGAGGTCCAGCGCCTGCGCCGAAGTCGATATCAGGGAAAGTCCCAAAAGGGCGGGGGCTGCATGTTTCAGGATCATTTGCGTTTCCTTTTCGCTTTCTCTGCGCGTTTCGAGGCAATCAACACATCTTGTGCCCTTTGCCAACCCGGTGAGCCTTCGGGAAGTTGCCCGATGGCCCGTCTTGCGTGAATGCCTGCATCGGCCAACCGGCCCTGCAAGGCGTATCGTTCTGCGGTGACGGTCGAAGCCATCCCGTTATTGCCAACCTTGGAATAGGCAACTCCCAGATCACGCATAAGCCGCGCGTTGCGGTAGTCGCGGGCGCGGGCTTTCTCAAGCGCTTCCAACGCCGTGTCGGTCTGGCCTTGTAGCAGCAGCGCCCGTCCGTATCCGGCAAGGATCAGCGCGTCGTGCGGCGCCATTTCAACCGCTTGGGCATATGCATTAACAGCCTCCGATAATTGCCTGTTTTCCAGAAGGATTTGGCCTTTCAGTTCGTAGTAAAAGGGATCCTCGGGCCGAATTTTCAAGGCTTCATCTATCGCCGCGCGCGCACGGGCCAGATCGCGATTCTGGTGATGGGCCGACGCCTCGCGCATCATTCTGATGTCGTACGCCGTTTCCTCTTTCGCGCGGCGCATTGTCCAGCTCGGGGAGCGCAGGAAGGCCGAGAGCTTACCTTTGACCCGTGCAAACCAATAGTCGGCGGTTTCATTGGGTTGGGCCTGATCGCCGAACTCGTCCAGAAACGCCTCAGCCGCGCGCAGGCGATCCCGGCTGGTGGGGTGCGAGCGCATATAGGGGTCCTGATTGGCCGTGCTCAGCAATTCTTGCCCTGCGAATTTGCGGTGGATCGCGACCATCCCCTTGGGTGAGATTCCAGCCCACCGAAGATAGCTGGCCGCGCTGCGATCGGCTGAGGCTTCCTCGGCCCGTGTGTGCCCCAAAAAGCCGCGAATGGCCGCGCCTTGCGTCCCGGCTGCAATCCCGGCGGCGGCTTCCCCTCCGCCCGCCGCGGCTGCGATCAGAGCAAGCGCCGTGCCTAGGCTTGCCTTGCGCTGTGCGTCTTGTAGGTTTTGGTGACGGCGGGCCAGATGACCGTTGGCGATATGGGCGGCCTCGTGGGCGATGACGGCTTGCAGCATTTCGGGGCTGTCGACCGACAGGATCAGGCCGTAGTTCAGGTAGATCGCGTTGTAGTCGATCACGAAGGCGTTGAAGGTGTTGTCGTTGACTACAAGAATACGCACCTGATTGGTGCTTAGCCCGGCGGCACGCAGCACCGGAAAGGCCAGTTCGCGCAGGCCGAATTCGATATCGGGGTCGCGGATCAGGCTTTGGGCGTGGCTCTGCGCTGCCGCCGTCAGCCAGAGGACAGCCGCTAGTATCAGGGCTGGGATTGACGCCAGCCGGGATACGCGTTCAAAAGCCATGGCTGCAACATGGGAGATGGGCATGAGAAACTCAACCCGGTCCGGGGTCGATCCGTTTATTGTGATGGACGTGATGGAGGCCGCGCGCAAAGCCGAAGAGGCCGGACGCCAAATCATTCATATGGAGGTCGGCCAGCCCGGAACCGGCGCCCCGAAAGGTGCGACCGAAGCCCTCGCCAAGGCAATGGAGCAAGGCCCGTTGGGCTATACCGTCGCGCTTGGGCTGCCCGCCTTGCGCCAGCGGATCGCGCAGATGTATGGCGAGTGGTACAATGTCGATCTGAACCCCGAACGGGTCGTAGTAACGCCGGGGTCTTCCGGCGGGTTCTTGCTGGCCTTTACCGCGTTGTTCGACAGCGGGGATCGCGTGGGGATCGGTGCGCCGGGCTATCCGTCCTACCGTCAGATCCTCAAAGCGCTTGGGTTGGTGCCCGTCGACCTGCCGACCTTGCCCGAGAATCGGCTGCAACCGGCGCCTTCAGATTTCGCCGGGCTTGATCTTCAGGGCCTGATGGTTGCGTCCCCAGCCAACCCGACCGGCACCATGTTGGATCATGCCTCGATGGGCGCGTTGATCGATGCCGCGCAGGGGCAAGGTGCCTCGTTCATCAGTGACGAAATCTACCACGGGCTGGAATATGAGGCCAAAGCCGTCACCGCGCTGGAGCTGACGGATGAGTGCTATGTGATCAACTCGTTCTCGAAATATTTCTCGATGACCGGTTGGCGCGTCGGTTGGATGGTCGTTCCCGAGGATCAGGTCCGAGTGGTTGAGCGGATCGCCCAGAACATGTTCATTTGCGCGCCCCATGCCAGCCAAGTCGCCGCCTTGGCCGCGATGGATTGCGATGAGGAGCTGCAGGCCAATCTCGATGTTTACCGCCGCAACCGCGAGCTGATGCTCGTAGGGCTGCCAAAAGCCGGTTTCACGAATATCGCGCCACCTGACGGGGCATTCTACGTCTATGCCGATGTCTCTGACCTGACAGATGACAGCCGCGCCTTTGCAGCCGAGATTCTGGAAAAGGCCGGTGTCGCCGTCACGCCAGGTTTGGACTTCGATCCTGAGCGCGGACATACGACCCTGCGATTCTCCTACGCAAGGGCCACTGCCGATATTCAGGACGGGTTAGAGCGTCTGCGCAGCTTCATGGCCGAACGCGGCGCGTTGCAGCCGGTGTAAAGCGTTCACAAGAGGGGGCGGATGCGCTAGGGTCACGCTCAAACGATCTCGGGAAAACTTGAGGCCATGAGCAGGATTTTCTATTGCATCGCGCTGATCTGGGCGCTGTCCGGTGCCGCATTGGCGCAGGACTTCACTGCGTTGGCGCGCGTGCAGCCGGACCAAAGCCGCATCATCGATTCCGGTCGCACGGCGGTTCAGGTCGACCTTGGCGTCAGTCAGGGGGTGCCTTACCGCATTTTCACGCTGCGCGATCCCTACCGCATGGTTCTCGACTTTCAGGAGGTCGACTGGACCGGCCTCAACGCCGAAGAATTTCTGCAAACCGACCGGATAAGCGGCGTGCAGTTCGGGGCCTATGTCCCCGGCTGGTCCCGTATGGTGCTGGAACTGGGCGCACCGATGGCGGTGGACACGGCCGAGTTGCGTTTGGATGAGGCCTCGGGCGCGGCGCTGTTGACCCTTCAATTGGTCGGTACCGATTTTGACACGTTCAACGCGTCCGCTGGCGTGCCGCAGAACCACGGCTGGGATCTTCCAGAACCCGCCGTCACCACGTCCGAGTTCCCGCGCAATGTGGCGCAGGTCATGCGGGTGATGCTGGACCCCGGCCATGGCGGTATCGACCCGGGCGCCGAATTCGGTGGCATTGACGAGAAAACCATGATGCTGACCTTCGCGCGTGAGCTACGTGAATTACTATTAAGGTCAGGTGGTTACGAGGTGGTGCTGACGCGGGTCGAGGATCAGTTCGTCTCACTAGAGCGTCGTATCGCTTTGGCACACAGGGCGGGTGCAGATGTGTTCATCTCGCTGCATGCCGATTCCCTCTCTGACGGGCAGGCCCACGGCGCGGCGGTCTATACCTTGTCCGAGGATGCCTCGGACGTGGCCAGCGTCAAACTGGCCGAGCGCCACGATCGGGGCGATCTTTTGTCCGGGGTCGATCTGAACGGGGCAGATGATCAGGTCGCCGATGTGCTGCTGGATATGGCGCGGCAGGAGACCAAACCCCGCACAACATCGCTTGCAGGCGCGATTGCCAATGGGATGGCGCAACAGGGCGGGCCGATGAATCGCAAACCGCTGCGCACAGCCTCATTCTCGGTGCTGAAGGCGGCGGATATCCCGTCTGTTCTGGTCGAGCTCGGGTTTCTTTCCAGCCCCAGAGACCTGAAAAACATCAAAAATCCCGAATGGCGCGCCAAAATGGCGCTGGGAATCTATCAGGGGCTCGAGGACTGGCGGCAGCAAGATGTGATCAGACGGTCCATGATTGGACAGTGACCTGACGACGCAAAACGGCTAGAATGCGCTTGTGGTTTTGACCCTCGGGCTTGGCATCCCTATATAGGCGGCAGCGCGAAAAAAAGGCAGTGACGTGATCCGGTTCATTCTATCGATTTTCGGGGCAGTTTTCAGCCTCGTGACTTTGGGTATCTTCATGGTTGCGCTGGTGATCGGCGCGGTCTTCTGGATGTATGGCCGCGACCTGCCCAGCCACGAGTCGCTGGCCCAATATAAGCCGCCCACGATCAGCCGGATCTATTCCGGCGAGGGGCAGTTGATCGACGAATTCGCTCAGGAGCGCCGTCTGTTCACCCCGTCCGAGGAAATCCCCGATCTGGTGAAACAGGCCTTCATTTCTGCGGAAGACAAGAATTTCTACACCCATCAAGGCTATGACCCGCGCGGCATCATCGCTGCCGGTGTTGAAGCTGTGCGCACCAAGGGAGAGACCGTGCGCGGGGCCTCAACCATCACCCAGCAGGTGATGAAGAACTTCCTGTTGTCAGGCGACCGCCGGGCCGAGCGTAAGATCAAGGAAATCATCCTCGCCACTCGGCTTGAGGATACGCTCGACAAGGAACAGATCCTCGAGCTTTACATGAACGAGATCTTTCTGGGTCAGAACTCCTATGGTGTGACCGCCGCGGCGCAGACCTATTTCAACAAGACCCTGCAGGAACTGGCCCCGCATGAGGCCGCGATGCTGGCCGCGATGCCCAAGGCACCGTCGGACTATCACCCGGTCCGTCAAAAGGAACGCCTGCTGGCCCGCCGCAACTATGTTCTGCGCGAGATGAACCAGAACGGTTACATTGATCAGGCGACCTATGAAACCGAGGTAGAGATGCCTTTGCGTTCGGTCCAAAACGGGGATTTCGAAAGCTTCCGCACTGCCTTGCCGCCGCGCGATTACTTCACCGATGAAATCCGCCGTCAGCTGAGCGAAGACTTTGGTGAGGGTGAGTTCTTTACGGGCGGCTTCACCGTACGCGCTTCGGTCGACGAGGAAATGCAGGTCGAAGCGGCCCGCGCGCTACGTGAGGCGTTGCAGAAATACGACCTGTCCCGCGGCAGATGGCGTGGCACGGGAGAGGTGATCGCCGAAGAACAGCTGGCGGATGAAGCCCAGTGGCGCGATGCGCTGGCGCAGATGGAGATTCCCCGTGACGTTGTACTGCCGACCCAATGGTATCCCGCCGTTGTGCTGGACGTGGCCGAGCAACAATTGACGGTGGGCATCGAGGATGGCCCCTCCGACGGCACTATTCCTCGCTCTGACATCAAGTGGATGCAGGGCAACTTCTTCGATAATTTCAAACGCGGCGATGTGATCCTAGTCATGGCCGGGGAAGAGGGCCAATGGTCCGCCCGTCAGGTGCCCGAAGTGCAGGGTGGCTTTGTCGCGATGGACGTGAACTCGGGCCGCGTTCTGGCGATGCAGGGTGGGTTCTCGTATCAAGATACCGTGTTCAACCGCGCCACGCAGGCGCAGCGTCAGCCAGGGTCCTCGTTCAAGCCGTTCGTTTACGCGGCTGCGCTGGACAGTGGCTATAGCCCCGCAACAATCGTTGTGGACGCTCCGATTGAGGTGAATACTCCTCAGGGCCTGTGGCGCCCTAAAAACTCGTCGAACAAATTCTACGGCCCGACGCCACTGCGCACCGGGATCGAACAGTCTCGGAACCTGATGACCATCCGTCTGGCCCAAGAGGTCACAATGCCGGTGGTCGCAGGCTATGCGGAACGGTTCGGCGTCTATGACCGGATGGGTGCGTTTCTAGCCAACTCGCTCGGGTCCGAAGAAACCACGCTGTATAAAATGGTTGCGGCTTACGCGATGTTCGCAAATGGGGGTGAGCGGGTCGAGCCTACTCTGGTCGACCGGATTCAGGACCGCTTTGGTAAGACGATCTATCGCCATGACGATCGCCAGTGCCTCGATTGCAACTCGACCTGGCTGGAGCCAAACGAGTCGCCGACCATTGAGACCAACCGCTCTCAGGTCATGGATGCGATAACCGCGTATCAGCTGACTTCGATGATGAAGGGTGTTGTGGATCGCGGGACGGCGTCGCGCTATGTCAAACTGCCGGTGCCGACGGCAGGCAAGACCGGAACCACCAACGAATCCAAGGATGCGTGGTTCATTGGCTTCACCTCGAACATCGTTGCCGGTTGCTATATCGGCTATGACCGTCCGCGTCCGATGGGCCGGGGGGCTTATGGCGGCACCATGTGCGGGCCGGTCTTCCAGAGCTTCATGGAAAAAGCCGTTGAGAAATACGGCGGTGGTCCGTTCGAAGTGCCCGAGGGCGGTCACTTCATCAAGATCGACCGTTTCAGTGGCGCGCGCCTGCCTGATGACGCATCCGGCGAATATGTCGTGGCCGAGTTCTTCCGGGATGGTGTGGATGGGTTTATCGACCGCGTTTATGACGGCGGCTTTGCCATCGGATCGGACCTTCCGCTGTTCGAAGAGGCGCAACGCGCAGGCGTTCAGGTCCAGACCTCGACAGGTAGCACCGTCACTGTTGGCCCCAAAGCCTCGCAAGGGGATTTGAGTACCGGCGGCCTTTACTGATCGCTTTGCAAAATCTCTGACGGCCAGACGTGCAATCCCGTCTGGCCCGTCTTGTGGTGGCCTTCTGCTCTTGCTATCACGCAGTCCTGTTTGACCAAGTTGGGGCAAGACCATGCGCGCCGAAACCCAGAATATCGTGGCGGAAATCGAAAAGTCGCTAGAGCTGCTGGCACAGCGCATGGACTACGAAACCGCGCCCCATCGGCTTGAGGAGTTCAATGCGCGAGTCGAGGATCCGAACCTATGGGACAGCCCCGAGAACGCACAGAAACTGATGCGCGAACGGCAGATGCTGGTCGACGCGATCGAGACCTACGAGTCCATCAAAACCGATCTCAGCGACAATATCGAGCTGATCGAGCTGGGCGAGTTGGAAGAGGATGAAGAGGTTGTTCAGGACGCCGAAGCCTCGATCAAGTCTCTGAAGGACAAAGCCGCTAAGAAAGAGCTGGAGGCTCTGCTCGATGGCGAGGCTGACAGCAACGATACCTTCCTCGAGATCAACTCGGGCGCGGGCGGGACCGAGAGCTGCGACTGGGCCTCGATGCTGGCGCGGATGTATGTGCGTTGGGCGGAGAAGAAGGGCTATACGGTCGAGCTGCAATCTGAGACCGCGGGCGAAGAAGCCGGGATCAAGTCGGCGGCCTACAAGATTTCCGGTCACAATGCCTATGGTTGGCTGAAATCGGAAAGCGGCGTGCATCGTCTGGTACGAATCTCGCCTTATGACTCGGCGGCCAAGCGGCATACCTCGTTCAGCTCGGTCTGGGTTTACCCCGTAGTCGACGACAATATCGAGATTGAGGTGAACCCAGCCGATATTCGGATTGATACCTATCGGTCCTCGGGCGCGGGTGGTCAGCACGTGAACACCACGGACTCGGCGGTGCGGATCACGCACATCCCGACCGGGATCGTAGTGACCTCATCCGAAAAGTCGCAGCACCAGAACCGCGATATCGCCATGAAGGCGCTGAAATCACGCCTTTACCAGCAAGAGCTGGACCGTCGGAACGCCGATATCAACGCGGCGCATGAGGCCAAGGGTGATGCGGGCTGGGGCAACCAGATCCGGTCTTACGTCTTGCAGCCTTATCAGATGGTGAAGGATCTGCGGACCAATCATGAGACTTCGGATACCAAAGGTGTTTTGGACGGAGATCTGGATGGGTTCATGGCGGCGACGCTGGCGTTGAACGTGGCGGGCAAAAGCCGGTCCGAGGCGCAGGGCGACTAAGTCTGGGCAGGGGGCGCTGCCCCCGCCGCGGCAAGCCGCGAGTCCCCTGAGATATTTTTAGCCAGATGAAGGGGATCCGGGTGGTGCTTAGCCATTCGGGAAAAGATGTATTTAAACAATGGGTTTTATTGGTCGGGGTGCGCGGCTAGGCTGGATTTGAACCAAACAGATCGAGGTGATTGAAACCCGGATGGATATCACTCAGCTTTCCGCAAAGGCGCTGGTCGATCAGCTGTCATCTGGTGCTGTTTCATCGGTCGAGGTGATGGCTGCGACGCTGGAGCGTATTGGGGCTGTAAATGGAGCGGTCAATGCGATTGTGGCTCTGCGCGACGCGGATGATCTGATGGCCGAGGCGGCGGCACTGGATGCGGGTCCGAAGCGGGGACCACTGCACGGGTTGCCGATTGCGGTGAAGGATCTGGTTAATGTCGCCGGGATAGTGTCATCGCAGGGATCGCCGCTGTTTCGCGATTTTGTACCCGAACAGGACGATCTGATTGCGGCGCGGATGCGCGCGGCGGGGGCGATCTTGATTGGCAAGACCAACTCACCCGAGTTCGGGCTTGGGTCGCACACGTTCAATCCGGTTTATGGCGCGACCCGGAACCCCTATGATGGTGGGCGCACATGTGGCGGGTCATCCGGTGGCGCGGCGGTTGCGTTGGCGACCGGGATGGTCGCATTGGCCGATGGTTCGGATATGATGGGAAGCCTGCGCAACCCGGCCGCGTGGAATAACGTCTATGGATTTCGCCCAAGTTGGGGGCGGGTACCTTCGGAGCCCGTTGGAGATGGGTTTCTGCATCAGTTGTCGACTCTGGGGCCAATGGCGCGCAGCCCCGAGGATCTGGGGTTATTGCTCGACGTGATCTCAGGCTCTGATCCTCGGTCTCCTTTGGTCGCGGATGCCGGGCACGTGAGTCCCGTTCAAGCCGCTGATCTGCGCGGGGCGCGGATTGGGTGGTTGGGAGATTGGGGCGGCGCATTTCCGGTTGAGGATGGCATTCTGGACCTTTGCCGCGATGCCCTACGCGTTTTCGAAGACCAAGGCGCAGTGGTCGAGGATGTGTCTCCGCCCTTCGATGCGGAAAAGATGTGGAACAGTTGGGTTACCCTGCGGTCCTGGGCCGTGGCGGCGGGACTGCAACCGTTGCAGGGCAATTCAGAGGCCTTGAAGGACAGCGCGCAGTGGGAGTTGGAGCGGGGCTTGGCGCTATCCGCGATGCAGGTGCATGAGGCCAGCGTTACCCGGTCGGAGTGGTTCCGGCGGGCGGCAGAGCTGTTTCAGGACTACGATGCTTTGGTTCTGCCGGCCGCACAGGTCTGGCCCTTCGATATCGAGACGCCGTATCCGCGTAAGATCGTGGGGCGGGCGATGGATACCTATCATCGCTGGATGCAGGTAACAGTGCCGGTCAGCCTGATTGGTTTGCCCTGTCTGGCTGTGCCTGCGGGGTTCGGAGCGGACGGCCTGCCAATGGGCTTTCAGCTATTTGGGCCCAAAGGGTCGGATGCGCGGCTGCTGTCCATGGGTGAGGTGTATCACGAGGCGACGACATGGCCGCAGAAAAGGCCCGCGATGAGATAGGGTCAGACGGGGAGGAGAAACAGATGGAAAGACCTTTCGGAGCGCCTCAGATGCGCCCTGTTGACAGTGGGATGCTGAAACAGGCGATGCGGCGGGCGTGGGTTGACCTTCGCAGGGCGCCACTGTTCGGCTTGATTTTTGCGGGATTCTATGTGCTGGCGGGCTGGGCCATCGCATGGGTAACTATCCAGTCGGGAACAAGCTATTGGCTGGTCCTCGCCGCAATCGGGTTTCCTCTAATCGGGCCATTTGCGGCGGTCGGGCTCTATGAGGTGTCGCGTCGCCTGGAGGCGGGGCAGGAGCTTGATTTCAAGGCGATATTCGGGGTCGTTTTGCAACAGAGCCGTCGCCAGTTGCCCTCAATCTGCGCGATCATCGTAGTGATGTTTCTGTTCTGGTTCTTTCTGGGCCATATGATCTTTGCCCTGTTTATGGGGCTGTCGACGCTGACGAACGTATCCTCTTCGCTCGAGGTATATCTGACGGCAAACGGGTTGATGATGCTGGCCGTAGGGTCGGCCGTCGGGGCGGTCTTTGCCACCATCCTCTATATGATCACCGTGCTGTCCATCCCGATGCTGCTGGACCGCGAGCTGGATTTTGTGACGGCAATGATCGAAAGTTTCTCCTACGTGAGGGACAACTTTCCGGTCATGATCGGGTGGGGCATTTTCATTGCCCTGCTGACGTTTGTCGCGATGGTGCCATGGTTCTTGGGACTGCTGCTGGTGCTGCCGCTTTTAGGCCATGCAAGCTGGCACCTGTACCGCCTGATCTGCGAGGATGACCCGAGTTAGCGCCGTTCGTCGGGCCTGTGGGCCCGCATCAGCTTGCGCGCGACACCAAGCGCATCTGCTGCATCCTGCCCCAACCGGGTCAGGGTCACGGGGCGCGCGTCGTCTTTGTCCGGGCGGGTGTAGCTTGTGCCTTGCCAGAGGGTATCTTTCTTGCTGACCACATAGACCCGGCTGTTCTGGCCGTTACGACCGGAAATCAGCATGTAGACATAGTCGCCGGAACAGCTTGCTATGCCGCGCACCTCTCGGGCCATGGATGGGCTGCCGGGCATGGCGCTGCGCGGTGTGAAGCCGCGGATCAACGTGCATTGCGGCAGCCGTTTGGCGTGCAAAACGATGGACGTTCGGGTGTCCGTCGCCGCATAAAACCCCGGGGAAAAGGTGCAGTCGTGGGTGGCCTGAGCGCCCGAGCCGAGGAATTGCGTCAGAGTGGCGTTCACATGATGCGTATTGGCATCCGGGATGTCGTCAAGCGGGGTGAGAACGATACGGGCATCCACATCAAAGAAGCGACACATCCGGTCCAGAACATCCGCGCGCGGAAAGCTCTCGCCCGCAAGATATCTGTTGAATTGAGTTCGGTTGATGCCCAGTTCGCGGCACAATGCTGAAATCGAAGGGTAGTCTCGTGCTAAGCGTCTTAGGTTTGCACCGAACACGGCGCGAAGTTCGTCCGGGCTGCGCGTATCCTCTGGCATCCGTTCCCCCTGCATCGGCGGTTTCAGTCGTGAAAACAGCGGTGCAGATCGGCAGACCGGATGTGTGACCGAAATCGTAAAGATGACCCCAAAGCAACGTTTCCCCACGCCGCGTTGCATCTAGGATGCTAATCCGACGTTGGATAAAGGCAATAGGTTTTTGTCTGCTCGGGGTAATCTATACGATTAATTTGCAGGCTTTTTTGCGCAAAGCATCAAATAGATACTTCGCAATGCAGAAAAGCGAAAGGTCCCGACGATGCCCTGCCGGGACCAGGTTGCTGTCAGTCGCCGCGCAACAGCGCGGCAACACCAGTTCTGGCAATTTCGACCAGACCCAGAGGGCGCATCAGGTCAGCAAATGCGTCGATTTTGTCGGGGGCACCCGTGATCTCGAAAATGAACGAGTTCAACGTGCTGTCGACCACATTGGCGCGGAAGATATCGGCCAGACGCAGTGCCTCGACCCGTTTGTCACCTTCGCCAACGACCTTAATTATCGCCAGTTCCCGCTCGACCGAGGGGCCTTCGACCGTCAGATCATGGACTTCGTGAACCGGCACGATACGGCCCAATTGGGTCTTGATCTGTTCAATCACCTGCGGGGTACCGGTGGTTACGATGGTGATGCGGCTGAGGTGTCCTGTATGGTCGACCTCGGCCACGGTCAGGCTTTCGATGTTGTAGCCACGGCCCGAGAACAGGCCGATCACGCGGGCCAGAACGCCCGGCTCGTTCTCGACCAGCACCGCGATCGTATGGCGTTCCTGCACGTCCGAAAAGGTCGGGCGTAGGTTATAGGCCGAATGGCGCGTAGAGCCTTTTTTGATATGTAGGGCAGACATTTACGTCCCTTTCATCATCTTGCGAAAACCGGGCGTCGGGCGCCCGGTCAATTCCGACGAATGTTGTTAAACCAGAACCGAACCTTTGGAATCGATCACGCCTTGCGTCTCGGCCTCGCCCAGAAGCATCTCGTTATGGGCTTTGCCCGACGGGATCATGGGGAAGCAGTTCTCATGCTTTTCAACAAGGCAGTCAAAGATTACCGGACCGTCGTAGTTGATCATCTCCATGATCGCGTCGTCCAGATCGGCTGGGTCGGAACACAGGATACCCTTGGCCCCGAAGGCCTCGGCGAGTTTGACGAAATCGGGCAGGGCCTCGGACCACGAATGGGAGTAGCGCTCACCATGCAGCAGCTCTTGCCACTGGCGAACCATGCCGAGGCGTTCGTTGTTCAGGATGAACTGTTTGACCGGCAGGCGGTACTGAACGGCGGTGCCCATTTCCTGCATGTTCATCAGCCATGAGGCCTCACCCGCCACGTTGATCACCAGCGCGTCGGGATGCGCCATCTGCACACCGATCGAAGCCGGAGTGCCGTAGCCCATCGTGCCCAGCCCGCCTGATGTCATCCAGCGGTTGGGATCCTCAAACCCAAGGTATTGCGCGGCCCACATCTGGTGCTGACCAACCTCGGTCGTGATGTAGCGATCGTGGTTTTTCGTCAGTTCTTCAAGGCGTTGCAACGCGTATTGCGGTTTGATGGTCTTCTCGCTGTTGGTGTAGGCAAGGCAGTTGACCTTGCGCCAGTCAGCAATCTGCTCCTGCCACTTGGCGACTGAGGCCGCATCGGTCTTGCGACCGCGCGATTTCCAGACCTTCAAAATATCTTCCAGCACATGCGCAACGTCGCCGACGATCGGGATGTCGACGCGGATCACCTTGTTGATCGACGAAGGATCGATGTCGATATGCGCCTTTTTCGAGTTCGGCGAGAACGCGTCGATACGGCCGGTAATCCGGTCGTCGAACCGCGCGCCGATGTTGATCATCAGGTCGCAATCATGCATCGCTAGGTTGGCCTCGTAGAGACCATGCATCCCCAGCATGCCCAGCCAGTTCTCACCCGAGGCCGGGTAAGCGCCAAGGCCCATCAGGGTCGAAGTGATCGGGAAACCAGTGGCATCCACCAGTTCACGCAGCAATTGGCTGGCTGCGGGGCCCGAGTTGATGACGCCGCCGCCGGTGTAGAAAACGGGTTTCTTGGCGGTCTCCATCGCGGCGACCAGTTCGGTGATCTCTTCCAGATCGCCCTTCAGAACAGGCTGATAGCGAGAGGTCGAGGTCTTTGGGCCGGTATAGTCACCCGATGCAAACTGAACGTCCTTGGGGATGTCGATCAGCACCGGACCCGGGCGGCCCGAGGTGGCGACGTGGAACGCCTCGTGCATGGTTTCGGCCAGCGAATCCGTGTCCTTCACCAGCCAGTTATGCTTGGTGCAGGGGCGGGTGATGCCCACCGTGTCGGCCTCTTGGAACGCATCCGAGCCGATCATGAAGGTCGGCACCTGACCGGTCAGAACAACAATGGGGATCGAGTCGAGCAGCGCATCCGTCAAACCGGTGACCGCGTTGGTCGCGCCGGGGCCGGATGTCACCAGCGCAACGCCGGGTTTGCCCGTCGAGCGGGCATAGCCTTCGGCCGCGTGGACCGCGCCTTGCTCATGCCGCACCAGGACGTGGCGAATGTCGTTTTGCAGAAAGATCTCGTCATAGATCGGTAGGACGGCGCCACCGGGATATCCGAATACTGTGTCCACGCCCTGATCCTTGAGGGCCTGAACCACCATCTTTGCGCCGGTCATCTCACGTGTCATCTGCTTTGCTCCGTTCGCGACATGTGTCTTGCGTTTGCCAAAAAAAAGCCCCCGAGTTTTTCGGAGGCGCATGGGTTCGATTGTGGTTTTCCGTTACCGGCCCATACGCGTGTTTCCTACGATTACGACTAGCGTGTTCATCGCCAGAGGCTCCTTATCAGCTTGCAGGGGACATTATGTTCGGCACGACGGAGCGTCAACAGTCAATCGTATGAATTTCATGACCGGATTGATGAATTTTGCGACATTTTGTTGCGCAAAATGACGCATGTTGGGAATTTCCGGTAAAATCATAGGGTGCACGCGGTGTTTTGACGGATTTCCGACTTGTCCAAAACCGCCAACACGATGTCTGAAATGAACCAGAAGCGCGCCATGTGCTGCGGCAGGCTACCTTGTATGAGGTGCAAAAAGGGAGGTTGGCCTTGCTGCAGGAACTCGTGGATTTGGGGCGCTATCCGATTGATCGTCCGGGCTCGAGCGCGTACCGCCAGTTGATCGGTGATCTGCGCCGAGAGCTTGAGCATGACGGTTGTGCGGTTCTGCCGGGCTTTGTGCACGAGGCCGGTTTGGAGCAGTTACTGGCCGAGGCTGATGCCGTCGCGCCCAAGGCTCATCGGTCCTTCAACCGTACGAATGTCTATTTCACCAAGGACGACCCAAGCTACGGGATCGGGCATCCGGTGCGCCGGTTCTATGACCGGTCAAATGCGTTTGTGCCCGCGGACAATTTCCCCGGATCAGGACCTTTGAGGCGCATCTACGAGTTCGACGGCTTTCTGCCCTTCATTCGCGATGCGCTGGATGAGCCTGAGGATCGATTCTTTCGCTATGATGATCCGTTGGCGGATGTCATCATCAATGTCGTGGAAGAGGGGCAGGGGTTTCCCTGGCATTTCGACACCAACAATTACACGGTGACTTTGGCCATTCAGAATGCCGAGACAGGCGGCGCGTTTGAATATGCCCCGGATCTGCGCAGTTCTGATGACGAGAATTTTTCGGCGGTAAGAAGAGTTCTGGATGGCGATATGCAGGCCGTTCATCGGATCGACCTGCAGCCTGGTGATCTGCAGATATTCAAGGGTCGCTATGCCCTGCACCGAGTTGCGCCGGTTGAAGGCGCGCGCAAGCGCTATGTTGGCATCTTCTCGTTTGTGGACACCGAAGGCATGTGTGGCGGGGTTGAGAGGACGCGGCAGCTCTATGGCCGGGTTCTGCCGCATCACTACGCGCGGGAGGGCCGTCGGGCCGACGAGCTGTTGGACTGAGTTGCCGACACAGGTAGGCTAGGGCCCATTCAGGGAGGGCTTTGGCATGGCAAGTATATTGCAACTCACTCCGTTTGTTTTGTGTTCGTCGTTGCAGAACCAGATTGATTTCTATTGCGACCGTTTGGGATTCAGCTGCGGGTTTCGGCAGGACAATTATGCGTTTCTCTCACGCGGGCCGGTGGCCATTCGGTTGCTGGAATGCCCGCCGCGAGACGATGGAAAGCTGCTGGGGGAAGAGCAGTCCTTTTACATAGATGTCGAGGGGATTGATGCGCTGTATGACAGCCTCAAACCGGGTTTGGAAGATCTGCCCGACGGACGTGTGCGCCCTCCGTTTGATCAGCCCTATCAGCAACGCGAGTTTCACGTCATTGCCGAGGATGGGACATTGATCTTTTTCGGTGAGGATATCAGGCCGCGCGGATAACCCTCCCGCCCATCGTCAAAGCGCCTGCGGCGCGCCTCCTCTGGTTGGGCCGGGCAGCGCGTGCCGCGCTGCGGGTGGCTCAGAAGCCGACGCCGGTACCCTGTAACACGCCATGTTCCAGCGCATAGCGGGTCAGGCCCGCTGTTGAGGAGATGCCCAGTTTGCGTTTGATGTTTTTGCGGTGGGTTTCGACCGTCCGGACCGAGATATCGAGCGCCTGAGCGACTTCCTTATTGGATTTGCCCTGCGCCAGTTCCAGAAGGATGGTCTGTTCGCGCCCGGTAAGGGCTTCGCGGGCGCTGTCGCCTTTGGGCTTCAAGGACCCGCTGGCGCCGGTGCATAGATATTGCTCGCCCTTCATCACGGCATCGATCGCCTCTTTGATCTCATCCGTGGGGACGTCTTTCAGCACATACCCTTTGGCTCCGTGGCTGAGCGCAGTTGAGATGTATTCGGGGCTGTCATGCATCGACAGGATCAGGATGCGGGTTTCGGGCAGGCGTTCGAGGATCAGTTCGGTCGCGCTCAGGCCGCCGAGGCCGGGCATGTTGAGGTCCATGAGGATTACGTCGGGGGCCAACTCGGCCGCGTGATCAACGGCGGCCTGACCGCTGCCCAGAGTGCCGACGACCTCAATCTCATCATAGCTTTCGAGGATCGACTGGATGCCCTCGGCCACCATGGGGTGATCGTCGACGATGAGGACTCGGATGGTCATGTCCCGGCCTTTCGGTTCGGTGTTGCGTCTTCCTGCGGCGGCAGCAGGTGGCTGAGAGGCAGGCTGACTTCGATCACCGTGCCCCCGTGCGGGCCGCGTGATGACAGAATACGCAGCGTGCCGTCAAGCTGTTCGATCCGTTCCTGCATGTTCCGCAACCCGATGCCGGTGCCGCTCTGATCTGGTTCAGAGCGCAGCCCGCGCCCGTCATCGGTGATCCGCATGGTCGCGCCTTTTTTGTGCCCGCGCAGGTCGATTGTAACATGCGAGGCGTCTGCGTGGCGCTCAATATTGGTCAAAGCTTCTTGAGCGATGCGGTAGAGTGCGATCTTGCTGTCCTGATCCAGCCGGTTGCGGAAGACGACGGTCGAAAACTCGGTTTCGATCCCGGTGCGTTCGCGGAAGTCATCGGTCAACGCCTTGAGGGCCGGGCCGAGGCCCAGATCATCCAGCACGCCGGGGCGCAGGTCGCGGCTGATGCGGCGCACTTCGGTGATCGCCGTGCCAAGGTGATCAATGCCCTTGTCCAATGGGGCCTGCGCGCCCGCGTCGTCGCCTCGAGACAAGCGCCTTCGCGCATTGTCTAGCGCATAGCGGACACCGACAAGAATCTGGCTGATCCCGTCATGCAGCTCGCGCGCGACCCGGCCGCGTTCTTCTTCCTGAGCGTCGAACACTCGCTGGGTCAGCTCTTTCAGCTTTGCATCGGCCAGCCGCCGCTCGCGTATGTTCAGCAACATGCCCGAGGCAAAGACGATCAGGACTGAGGCCACAACGATGGCGCCAATATACATGAAGGTGCGCTGGACCCGGTCTTCGACCTCCGCGCGGGCATTGGCAACGGTGGCCAATATGTCGTCGATGAAGACACCGGTGCCCACGGCCCAACGCCAATCCTGCAGGCCCACGACATAGGCGATCATCTGCGCCTCTTCCCCGGTCGAGGGCTTTTCCCACATGAAACTGTGCCAGCCCGCACCTTGGCGTGCCAGCCGGATGAACTCGTCCACGACCGGAGTACCGTCGCTGTCGGTCAGACCGTCCCAATTGCGGTTGATGAACTGGGTCTGGCGGGGGCTTACCAGGTTCGTACCGTCATAGTCATAGACAAAGAAGAACCCGTCCTGTCCGTAAATCATCGCCGAAAGGATCTGCGTGACCAGCGTTTTTGCGACATCATCGTCAGGTTCCGCACGCCCGTAGATATAGGCGAACCCATTGCGCGCCTGTGTGACGTAGTTCTTCAGTTCTTCCTTCTTGGCCTCGATCAGGCGCAGCTCCAGCGCCTGTATTTCTCGCTCGGATGTTGCACGGGCCTGAAAGGCGACCAGAAAGGCAATGGCCGCGACGGCAACGACCAGAGGGATGGCCGCAACCAAAGACAGTTTCTGCGCATAAGTCAGCGAAACCAGATGTCGGAGTCTTTGCATGGTCGAATCGATACGCAAGCGGCGGCGAAAATGCAAAAAGATTGAGCGTTTCTGGGGGCAAATGCCCTCGGGAACGTGGGATGGCTGGCTTTTTTGCCGATTTTATCTGCGAAAAACGGGCAGAAATTCGGGTTTCTACGCAGTAGTAGGTATTCCCTTTCATATCGCTGCCTCTAGGCTCCGATCCATTGAAAGCGACAGGCCCGGACACCTCCGGGTGATGACTTATGAAGGGGAGGAACACTCATATGGATCGTCGTTCATTTCTGAAGAAATCTGCTCTGGGCGGCTCGGCTGCTGCGGCAACCGCACTGGCGGCACCGGCTTATGCGCAGGGTCAGCGGACCCTGACCATGGTGACCTCGTGGGGTCGTGGTCTGGCCGGCGTGTTCGACAGCGCGCAGCGCTGCGCCGACAGCATCAACGCGATGTCCGATGGCAGCCTGAACGTAGAAATCAAGGCCGCAGGCGAGCTGGTTGGCGCGTTTGAAGTGTTTGACGCGGTATCTTCGGGTCAGGCCGACATGTACCACGCGGCTGACTACTACTTTGTGGGTCAGCACCCCGGCTATGCCTTCTTCACCGCTGTTCCGTTTGGCATGACCGCGCAGGAACTGGTGAACTGGTACTACCACGATGGCGGCATGGAGCTGCATGACGAGCTGGGCTCGATCTTCGGCCTGAAGTCCTTCCTGGCGGGTAACACCGGCGCGCAGGCAGGTGGCTGGTACTCGAAAGAGATCAACGGCCCCGAGGATTTCCAGGGTCTGAAGTTCCGCATGCCGGGTCTGGGTGGCCAGGCGCTGGGTAAACTGGGCGCATCGGTTCAGAACATTCCGGGTTCCGAAGTGTATCAGGCGCTGTCTTCGGGTGCGATTGACGGCACCGAGTGGATCGGCCCCTGGGCGGACGAAAAAGCGGGCTTCCAGGAAATCACCAAGACCTACTACACCGCGGGCTTCCACGAGCCGGGCGCAGGTCTGTCGCTGGCCACCAACCGCGACGTGTTCGACGAACTGACACCGGCCCAGCAGAAGATCATCGAGATCGCAGCGGCCGAAGCGCACCAGTGGAACCTGGCGCAGTTCCTGGCCAACAACGGCGCAGCTCTACAGCGTCTGCAGTCGGGTGGCGTGAAGGTCATGGAATTCCCAGACAGCGTGTGGGACGCATTCGGTCAGGCCTCGCAAGAGGTTCTGGACGAGAACATGGGCGACGAGCTGTTCAAGAAGATCCACGACAGCGCAATGGCGTCGATGGCATCGTCCTCGGGCTGGCTGAACCTGTCGTCGGGTGCTTACACCGCTCAGCGCGACCGCGTTCGCGGCTAATCCCAAGTGAACTGACCAAACGGTTTCCCCGCAATCGCGGGGGAGCCTTTCTTGTTGCATATGCGCGGACCCATCATGCCGCTATAATTTGCAGTGCAACTGACGTGACCCGGGGACAACATGCAGGACGATAACGGTATCTCGTTTTTCGGCGCCCTGTGGAATGGACTGATCTGGTTCATTCAGAACATTGCCGAAGCCTTCTATAATTTTGGATATGCAATCACGCATCCGCAGCTGTGGCTGGATTGGTCCGACAAAGAATCCATCATGCGCTTTGTCTACTACGGAGGCTCGGTCGAGTTCTTCTTCGTGGTTTTCACGCTGTTTCTGGTGCTAACGGCCATCGGCCTCTACTACCGAAACGTGATGTGGGGCATGGTGCGCGGGCTCGAGGCCTTCGCCAACACGACCGGGCGGTTCTTTGCCTGGGCGGGTTTGCTGATGGTGATCCAGCAGATCGTTATCGTGTTTATGCAGCGTGTCTTTGCCCGGCCTGATATGTCTTTTGGTCTGGGTATCCCCTTCAATCAGGACATCAGCTGGTTTGCCGAAGAGCTGAAGCTCTATAACGCGATGGTCGTTTGTCTGTGCTGCACATACACCTTCGTGCAGGGCGGGCATGTGCGGGTTGACCTGATATATGCCGGTATCAGCCACCGCGCCAAACGAGTGGTCGATATGTGCGGCGCGGTGTTGTTCATGATGCCGATGGCCGTGCTGACCTGGATGTATGGCTGGTACTTCATGTGGCGGCACCTGATCGTACCGAAACCCTCGGCCAGTGACACGCTGGACAGGCTGGTGGCCAAGTCGCGCGCCCTGCGCTGGAACGTGGAAACCATCGGCTTCAGCCCGAACGGGTTCAACGCGTATTTCCTGTTCAAAATCCTGCTCGTGATCTTTGCGGGCATGGTGTTCCTGCACGCGGTTGCCTTCCTGTGGCGGTCGTATCTGGAATACGTGGAAGGGCCGGAAAGCGCCGGAAAATACCTCGACAAGGATAGCCTTGGTGAGGGTGAAGAAGCCTACGAAGGCGCACATTAAGGACGGAGACCAAGACAATGCTATTCGGACTTGATGGCGTCGAGATAGGCCTCATTATCGTATTCTTTTGCCTTTTCGGAGGCATCCTCTCAGGCTTCCCGGTGGCCTTCGCCATCGGTGGGGCAGGTGTGATCTCCTTCGGGATCATCGCCGCGCTGGACAGCGCTGGACTGCTTATCCACCAGGCGATTGACACTGGCTCACAAGCTTACCGAGACCTGGTGAATTCCGGGGTGAAACCCGATACGGTCTCGGTTTTCCGATACCCGGACCTACCAAGGATAGGCGAGCCGGTCTTCCCCTCAGGTTGGGAAACCGCGCTGGACCGGAATGTTTCCTTCATCGTGAACCGCATGAACGAACGGGTTCTGGCCGGTCAGTCGATTGAAACCCTTCTGGCCGTGTTGATGTTCGTTCTGATGGGAATCACGCTGGAGCGTTCCAAGATCGCCAATGACCTGCTGACAACGATGGCGCGTGTCTTTGGACCGCTGCCCGGTGGTCTGGCCGTGTCGATTGTTGTCGTGGGTGCGTTTCTGGCCGCCTCGACCGGGATTGTTGGTGCGACCGTGGTGACCATGGGCCTTTTGGCGCTGCCGACTATGTTGCGAAACAACTACTCGCCCGAGTTGGCGACAGGTGTGATCGCGGCCTCGGGGACACTTGGGCAAATCATCCCACCCTCGATCGTGATTGTTCTTCTGGGTACGCTGGCGGGTGACCTTTATTCGACGGCACAGGAAGAGCGTGCGGTCGAGGCGGGCTGTACCGATGCGCTGACCTTTTTGGGGGAACCTGCGGTGGTCTCGGTTGGAACCTTGTTCCAAGCGGCTTTGTTGCCGGGGATCATGCTGGCGCTGCTCTACGCGCTTTATGCCTTCGGTTATGCACTGCTGAACCCGGACAAAGCTCCGGCGGTTGAGCTGTCGGGTGGCTCTGGTGAGACGATCACCCGCTCTGAGGGTCTGACCTGGCTGCTGGGTGCGCCGGTTGCGATCATCGTGGGTGCGGTGCTTTTGGGCAGCGCGGGTGTGATCGGTAGCCAGAACATCTCGGTCTCGGCCTTCTCGGATGTGGGGCAGGGTGCGTCTTTGCGCACGAATGTCTCGGCTGAGTGTCAGGCCTCGATGATCGATCTGCATGGCCAATCCGCCTGGGATCAGGCCGTGGCCGAGCAAGAGGCAATCGACGCCGCCGGTGGTGTTGCCAGCGCCGAGCGCCTGAGCGAGGAAGAACTCGCCGCCGCCCGTGACGCCAAGATCGCAAATGCGGCTCCGATCGGAACTGGCGTTTCGATTGTGGTGGTGCTGCTGGCGCTGACCTTGGTTCTGGGTCGTGGCATCGCGCCGTCGCGCTCGCCGCAACCTCTGATCGTTGGGGCGATTGGCCTGTTGTTGATGCTGTTGGTGGATATTCTCTTCATCCAGCCAACAACCTCATCCGGGGCGACATTCGTGTTGCTGGCGATTCCCTTCGCCATCGCGATCTACGGCTGTAAGGAGGCTGCCGCGCGTTGTGCCACCAACGATCTGATCCGAGTTGTGTTCCCGCCGCTGGTTCTGATCATCGCGGTGCTGGGTTCGATCCTTGGCGGTGTTACCAATCCGACACCTGCTGCGGCACTGGGTGCCGGTGGTGCGATCATGTTGGCTGCGTACCGCAAGCTTCAGGATCAGGGCCGGTCCGGGAGTGTGATCATCTGGTCGACCTTTGCAGTCATCATCTGTTTGCTGATGGGGGTGAATTTCGATCTGCGTATCAATCAGGGCAATGTCCCGGTTGAGACCTGGATCGCCTTCATTCTGGCTTATGCGACGTATCTCTACGCGTTGTTCGGTCTGTTGTTCGGCTGCTGGGTCCTTTTCTCCAGCGGGGTTCTGACGCCCGTGGTGCGCGAGACGGCGAAGGTGACCTCGATGGTGTTTACCATCCTGATCGGGTCGCAGTTGCTGAACCTTGTGGTGATCTCCTTCGGGGGTGAGCATTACATCCAGCAGTTCCTGCGCAGCTTCGACAACGAGTTCACGGTCTTCCTGATCGTGATGCTGGTGCTGTTCATTCTGGGCTTTGTGCTGGACTTCCTTGAGATCATCTACATCGTGATCCCGATTGTTGGGCCTGTGATCTATGGCGGGTCGTTCGATCCGAAATGGGTGACCATCATGGTGGCGGTGAACCTGCAGACCTCGTTCCTGACGCCGCCCTTCGGGTTCGCCTTGTTCTACCTGCGAGGGGTCGCCCCGAAAGAGGTGACGACGGGCCATATCTATCGTGGCGTCGTACCGTTCGTGATCATTCAGGTCGTCGGTATTGCGATCCTATGGTTCTTCCCGACCATTGTGACCATCGTGCCGGATCTGATTCCGAACTGATCACTGAGTGTAGTCCAAATGAAAATGGGGGCCTGGAAGGCCCCCTTTTACTCTCTTATTTTAGGTTTAAGGCGAAGAGCTTGCGCGGACTTTAAAAGAGTTATCTTCAGCCGGATGAACGGGATCATGCGAACTGGATGAGGTCCCAACGATTTCCGAAAGGGTCCTGCCATACCGCGACTGTGCCATAGGGTTCAACACGGGGCTCTTCTTCGAAATGGACACCCTTTGCCCGCATTGCTGTGTGATCGCGTTGGAAGTCATCTGTTTGCAGAAAGAACCCAACACGCCCCCCGGTTTGGTTGCCGATAGCAGTTTCTTGTTCAAGACCGTCGGCTTTGGCCAGCAGTAAGGAGGCCTCTCCTAAACCCGGCGGCGTGACGAGGACCCAGCGTTTTCCGCCTCCCAGATCAATATCTTTGGAAAGAGTGAAGTCTAGCTTTTCGGTGTAGAAATTGATCGCAGCATCGTAGTCAGGCACCACAAGGGTGACAGCGTGCAGGCTCTGTTTCATGAAAGGATCAGCCTTTGGTGGGGTGGCGGTCGGGCAGTTGGATGTTTGCCACTTGCTCAGCTATCGGGGCCGAGGCGAGAGGGTGGTGCGAGGCATCTGCGAAAGCCTCGGGGTTGGAGATTTTCTCCCAGCGTCCCTGAACATAGGCCTCCAGCCCCGAAAACTTGGCTTTGTAGCCCATTTTCGGACTGCCGGGGACCCAATAGCCCAAGTAGATATAGGGCAGGCCAGCCTCACGCGCGATCTCGATATGGTCGAGGATCATGTAGGTGCCCAAGGAGTTCTGCGGCTGGTTTGGATCGTAGAAGGAATAAACCATGCTGAGGCCGTCATCCAGAACATCGGTCAGACTGACGGCGATCAGGTTTCCGGTTTCAGGGTCGGCATACTCCACGACACGGCTGCGGATCGGAGTTTCCTCGATCATCGCGGCGAATTCGAAAACGTCCATATCGGCCATGCCGCCATCGGCGTGGCGGGTATCGAGGTAGCGACGGAACAGCTCGTACTGATCATCGGTGGCCCAGGGCGAGGTTGCGCGGCGCTCTAGGTATCCATTGCGTTTGGCGGCGCGCTTCTGGCTTTTGGTCGGGCGGAAGGCCGACACGTCAATCCGGGCGGAAAGGCAAGCTGCGCAATCAGTGCAGGATGGTCTATAGAGGACGTTCTGCGACCTGCGAAACCCTTGTTGGGACAGTGAATTGTTCAACTGATCCGCGCCTGCGCCTTGCAGAGCGGTGAAGAGTTTGCGCTCCATCCTGCCCTCAAGGTAAGGGCAGGGCTGGGGGGCCGTCACATAGAATTGTGGCGCAATTGGCAGCGTGTGTCGCATGAAGGTCCCATGTAGCCTCGGACCGGATGATAGCAACGGATTTTCAAGCCGCCAAGTGATTCAAGTGTGTTGCGTTCAGGCCCGCTGATTGATCATGACTGTACCAAGGAAGGCATCCGTCAGACCCTGGCAGCGCGCGCTGGTCAGCATCATGATGACAGATACGATCTGAACCACGAAGAACGCCATGCTGATGAAGTATCCAGCCGTATGGGCCACGGCCTTGCCCATATCCATACGTTCGCCGAACGCGTCGCGCAGCTCGATCCCCATGAACCGCATGCCAAGCGTGGCAGACCCGTTCGAGATCGTGATGACCCGGTAGACAAAGCTGATCACGGCGTAGATCAGCGGCAGGAAGAACAGCCCGGCCCCAAGTGTCAGGAAGACGGGGACGATGCACAGAAGTGAGATAAAGGCGATGTCGAACAACCATGCGACAAAGCGCTTGGTTGCAACGGACTGGTAGAACTCGGGTTGAGTATCGGGATCGGGCAGGTGGTTCATGATCAAGTTTCCGAAAGGGAGGGTCGTGACACCCTGTCCCGAATGGTCGGGACAGGGCAAGTCAATTTAGGCCGGTTCGCCTTTGCCGTCGTCTTCGTGGTTTTCACGGGCGCGTTCATCCATGAACTGGTCGAACTCGGCTTTGTCCTTGGCTTCGCGCAGGCGGCGCAGGAAGGCTTCGAAATCCTGCTGTTCACGCTCCAGACGGGCCAGGGTGTCGGCCTTGTAGGCGTCGAAGGCGCTGTTGCCTGATGGCTTCATTGCACTCATGTGACTGTGCCAGGATTTGCGGCGGCTGCAAGACTTGCTGAACATGCGTTTGCTCCAGATCATATAGGCCAGAAGGGCGAGGCCCACGGGCCAGAAGAAGATGAACCCAAGAACCATGGCGGCGATCCAGGCGCCTTTGCCTTTATCGTCCATCCAAGCCTCGGCACGATAGAGCCACCCCGGATTTGCGGGTGCGGCGGGTTCGGACAATGCGGTCATTTCGTCTCTCCTGGGGTTGATGTAAATTCCTTTCACATGATCTAGATGGGGAGCGCTTGCGGGGTTGCAAGGGGTCGATGTGAAAAAGATTTACATTTTCAGATTTGGTTGACGGCGCAGGTCTCGGTCAGCAGGGTGCGGACATGATGAATGAGAACACAAATGCGCCAACGCTTGCAGAGATCTTGGAGTTAGAAAAACAGGTATGGTCTGCTTTGGTAGCTGGCGATGCCCACGCTGACAGGGCGCTTCTGAGCGCTGATTTCTTGGGTGTCTACCCCTCGGGTTTTGCAAATCGGGACGACCATGTCGGGCAGTTCGCTGAGGCTCCGACAATGGCGGAATTCAAGTTGAGCGAAGAGCGCTTGCGGATTTTGACCCCGGATATCGTGTTGCTGTCCTATCGGGCTGACTATGTGCGACCGGGTGCGGAGGATTGGGAAGCGATGCTCATATCCTCCCTTTGGGAACGTCGGGCGGGGACTTGGATCAACAGTTTCAGTCAGGACACTCCGGACGAACAGGAATAATGCGTTTGCCGCATTGACCTTGCCGCTCAGCGGTGCGCAGGGTCCGGGTATGAATGAGAGTTTAACCATCAACCGTCTGCCGCGTGCGTTCGACCAGTCTCTGGGCGATGAAACCCGCGCTTTGCTTGCCGATCTGACGACTGAGCAAGGCGATTTGATCGCCGGAACGGCAGGGTCCAGCCCATATCTGAAGGGCCTGATCGAGCAAGAAAGAGAGTGGCTGCCGCAGGCCTTGCACCAGCCGGACCACGCTTTGGCAGAGGTGATGGAGGCCGCGCGCGCCTTGGCACCAGATCAGCTCAAGCCTGGGTTAAGGCTGGCCAAGCGGCGGATGGCGGTACTGACCGCTTTGGCCGACATTGCAGGCGCTTGGCCGCTGGAAAAGGTCACGGCAGCGCTGACCGATTTTGGCGCTCTGGCGGCGGATGTGGCCGCAAAGGCCGAGATTGCCGCCCTGATCCGCCGCAAGAAGCTGCCCGGAATGACCGAGGATGATGTCGAAACCGCTGCCGGGATGGTCATTCTCGCGATGGGCAAGATGGGCGCGCATGAGCTGAACTACAGCTCGGATATTGACCTGATCGTTCTGTTTGATGAAACACGCTTTGACCCGGATGACTTCTACGAAGCCCGGCACGGGATGGTGCGGGCCACGCGCAATTTCTGCGCCACGCTCAGCGACAAGACAGCCGACGGGTATGTGTTCCGCACCGATCTGCGCCTGCGGCCCGACCCGGCGGTGACGCCGGTCTGCATGGCGATGGAGGCGGCAGAGCGGTACTATGAAAGCCTCGGCCGTACATGGGAGCGGGCCGCCTATATCAAAGCGCGCGCCAGCGCGGGGGATATTGCGGCTGGGGAGCGGTTTCTGGACACCCTGAAACCCTTTGTCTGGCGTCGCCATCTGGACTTTGCCGCCATTCAGGACGCCCATGACATGCGCCTGCGCATACGTGAGAACAAAGGAACGGGCGGCAGCCTCTCGATCCCCGGCCATGACATGAAACTGGGTCAGGGCGGCATTCGCGAGATCGAGTTTTTCACCCAGACCCGGCAGTTGATTGCAGGGGGGCGTGACTCCGATCTGCGCGTTCGCGGCACGGTGCCCGGGCTGGCGGCTCTGGCGCAAAAGGGCTGGGTGCCGGAAGAGGTTGCGGAAAAGCTGACCGATCACTATCGCTCGCATCGCGAGGCCGAACATCGCATTCAGATGATCCATGACGCTCAGACCCACAAGGTCCCTCAATCTGACGATGGGATCGAACGGGTCGCCTGTCTGATGGGGCTTAGCAGCGATGATCTGACTAGGGATCTGACCCGTCGCCTGACCGAGGTGCATGAGTTGACCGAAGGCTTCTTTGCACCGGGCGCAGGGCCTACGCCGACGCCCACGCCTGAGGTGACGTTCGACCAGAATATCCTCGCCCGCTGGGCCACATATCCGGCCCTGAGGTCCCAACGCGGGCGGCGCATCTTCGACCGGTTGAAGCCCGAGCTCCTCTCGCGCCTTGCCAAAACCGCGAAACCCGATGAGGCCCTTTTGGCGTTGGATGGCTTTCTCGCAGGCCTGCCTGCGGGTGTTCAGTTGTTCTCGCTCTTTGAGGCCAACCCACATCTGATCGACCTGCTAATCGACATCGTAGGCACCTCTCATGCGCTGGCGTCACACCTGTCGCGCAACGCTTCCGTTTTTGACGCGGTGATCGGCGGCAGTTTCTTCAGCGATTGGCCTGGTTTGGAGGCTTTGCAGGCCGAGTTGGCGGAAGCACTGGCGCAGGAAACAGACTATGAAACCCAACTCGATCTGGCGCGACGCTGGTGCAAGGAATGGCATTTCCGCATTGGCGTTCACCACCTGCGCGGCCTGATCGACGGGGCTCAGGCCGGCCGGCAATATGCAGAGCTGGCGCAAGCCGTTATCGCCGCGATCCTACCCTATGTGACGGAAACCTTCGCCCGCAAACATGGTCCTGCACCGGGGCGTGGAGCGGCCATTCTGGGCATGGGGTCGCTGGGGGCAGGGCGGATCAACTCGCAATCCGATCTGGATATGATCGTGATCTACGATCCGCTTGATCAGGATATGTCCGACGGGCCCCGCCCGCTGGCCACGCGCACCTATTACGCTCGGTTCACGCAGGCACTGATCACTGCGCTTTCGGCGCCGATGTCTCAGGGGCGGCTTTACGAGGTGGACATGCGCCTGCGCCCTTCGGGCAATCAGGGGCCGGTGGCCACCAGTTGGGCCAGCTTCACGCATTACCAGCAGGAAGAGGCCTGGGTGTGGGAACATCTCGCTCTGACCCGCGCCCATGTTGTCGCCGGAGACGCGGGCTTGGCTCAGGACATCAAAGCCTTCCGAACCGAGCTTTTATCGCGCCCTCGGGAGGCAGACAAAGTTCTGCGAGAAGTTGCCGAAATGCGGACGCGTCTGGCGGCGGCCAAGGCCCCGGCGGGCGTTTGGGATGCCAAGAACGGCCCGGGCCGGATGATGGATATCGAATTGATGGCCGAGACCGGAGCGCTGATGGCAGGCCTCTCAAACCGGGATGTGATGTCTGGCCTCGACGGGGCGGTCGCTGCCGGTTTGTTGGATGTCGCGCAGGCACAAACATTGAAGGACAGCTACGATCTATGCTGGTCGGTACAATGCGCGGCGCGGCTGCTTTCGGGCAAGGTGATTGAGGCGGACAAAATCGGCGAGGGCGGAGCGGCCTTCCTGTGCCGTGCCACCGGGTTCGAACAGGTCGAAGCGCTGCAATCCGCATTGCAGGACAGCTATTCCACCGCCGCCGAAATCATCGGCAGCGTAATCAAAGAGGATGAAGATGGCGCGCAGCACTGATCCAAAAGACCCCAAGGGCCTGATCCGCGAGGCGTATAACATCGAAGGCATCGCCATGCCCGAATGCCGCAGCATCTTTCTGGACTGGGCGCTTAGCCTGCCCGATGGCGTGGACCAGAAACAGGCTCTGGCCGAGTTGCATGCGGCCTATTCCGCTCAGGAGCCCGAACATCCCATGACGCAGGTGATGGCCGAAGGGCTGCAGGCCGCCCAAGCGCCCAAGCGGCGCGGCGGCTGGCGCTCTCGTCCGCGCTAGGGGGTTTTCCTTCGGGCTGTTCGCGACTATGAGGCGGTCATGACCCAAGCCGCTGACCGTCCCCGTATCCGCCTGAAACCCAAAGCCAATGCGCGCGGGCTGCGCCATGGTTTCCCGTGGGTCTATGCCAATGACATCGTCACTGACCGGCGCACGCGCAAAATCCCCGCCGGGGCGCTAGCCGTGCTTGAGGATGACAAACGCGCGCCGATCGCTCTGGTCGCGGTTAACCCCGAGTCGAAAATCATGTGTCGCGTTCTGGATCGCGATATTGAGGCCGATCTGAACGCGGACTGGTTCGAGACCCGCCTGCGCCGCGCGCTTGAGATGCGCGAACGCCTGTTCGACGCGCCATATTACCGTCTGATCCACGCCGAGGCCGATGGCTTTCCTGGTGTGATCATCGACCGTTTTGGTGACGCCTGCGTGATACAGCCCAACGCCGCCTGGGCCGAAGCGCATCTGGAGGCGCTAACTGACGCGCTGGTCAAGGTGACTGACGTGACGACGGTTCTGAAAAACGCCTCTGGCCGGACTCGCGGATTGGAGGGGTTGGACGACGTCAACAAAACCCTGCGCGGAACCGCGCCTTACGCGCCTCTGCCCGTTCCCATGAACGGCGCGACCTATATGGCCGACCTGACCGGCGGTCAGAAAACCGGCCTGTTCTACGATCAACGTCCCAACCACGCTTTTGCGGCGCGTTTGGTGCATCCCGAAGCTCAGGTGCTGGACGTGTTCAGCCACGTGGGCGGCTTCGGCCTCGCCATGCTGGCTGGAGGGGCGGCACAGGCACTATCCGTCGATGGCTCTGCCGCCGCTTTGGACCTAGCCACCAAAGGGGCCCAAGCAAGCGGATGTGCTGACAGGTTCCAAACCCGCCAAGGCGATGCCTTCGATGTGCTGACGCAACTGGGCGAAGAGGGCGCACAGTTCGACGTCGTCATCTGCGACCCGCCCGCCTTTGCGCCCTCAAAACAAGCCCTCGACGCTGGTCTGCGCGCCTATGAACGCATCGCCCGCCTCGCCGCCCCACTGGTCAAATCCGGCGGCTATCTGGGCCTCTGCTCCTGCTCTCATGCCGCAGATCTGGGCCGTTTCCGCGATGCCTCATCTCGCGGGATCGGACGGGCCGGGCGGCAGGCGCAATTGATCCACACGGGCTTTGCCGGACCCGATCATCCACAATTGCCGCAATTGGCTGAAAGCGGTTACCTCAAAGCCGTATTCTACCGGCTGTGAAGGCGGTTCTGGATACATGCGTCATCTACCCCACGGTGATGCGAGAGATGCTGCTGGGCGCGGCAAAACTGGGCCATTTCACCCCCATCTGGTCCGCGCGTATCCTAGAAGAATGGGCCCGCGCCGCCCGCAAACTCGGCCCCGAAGGCGAAGCACAGGCCCGCGCCGAGATCGCTCTGGCCCAAGCGCACTGGCCCAAAGCCGAACGCAAGGTCGCATCAGGTATCGAACAGCGTCTCTGGCTGCCCGACAAGGCCGATATCCACGTTCTGGCAACGGCCATTGAGGCCTCGGCAGATATCATCGTCACCGTCAACGCCAAGGACTTCCCCAGAAACATCCTGGCCGAAGAAAGCCTTGAGCGCCGCGACCCAGACAGCCTACTCCACAGCTTCTGGCAAACCGACCCCACAGGCATGGCCGAGACCGCCAACGCGGTTCTGTCCGAAGCCAACCGCCTGTCCGGCGATCAATGGAGCCTACGCGCGCTCATGAAAAAGGCCCGCCTGCCGCGCCTTGGCAAAGCCCTGACCACCTAGGCGGGATCCCTCTTCATCTGGCTAGAAATACCTCGGAGAGCGCGAGAGGCTGGCCTCTCGCTGCGCATCCTCAGCCACGCGCCCAACGCTGCTCCAAAGCCTCCAACGCGGCAATACGCTCATCCGTTTTCGGATGACTCATCAGCCACGCAGGTACCATCCCTGCGCGTTGCTGCGTCAGGTCTTCCAACTTGTGGAACAGAGATTTCTGCGGCGCGATCCCAATCCCGGCCTTCGTCAGCAAGGCAGCAGCATATTCATCCGCCTCATACTCATCCTGTCGGGACAAACGCGACGCCAACAGGGAGGTCAGCGCATTCGCAATCATGGCCCCGATGAAAGGAATGAACCGGTTCAACACCATGATCAACGCGGTCCGCATTGCGTTCTGGCCTGAGAAATCAATCATCCGCCGCTTCGCATGCCCTAAGGCCACATGGCCCAGCTCATGGGCAATCACGCTGGCCATTTCTTCGGCCGAGACCTCACCGTTGCGAAACTTGCGATAAAACCCGCGCGTGATGAATATCCGCCCGTCCGGAGCTGCCAACCCGTTCACCGGGTCAATCTCGTAGATATAGACCGGCACCCGCGCGATATTCAAAGCAGCGGCCAGCCTGTCCGTCATTCGTTTGAGGGCAGGATCAGCCAGTTCGGTCGACTTCTGATCCAACTCACGATGGGTGCGCCAGATGGAAATCCGGTACATCACAAGGCCATAGGCAATCGCCAGAAGGATCGGAGTTAAGCGAAGCATGACATAGATATGGGCGGCTCACCCAGTCTAGGCAAGCCGCAATTGCAGTTAAGTCCTAGGTCAAAACATGCCCCGAATGCTGAACCTACCTACCCGGCAGAGGAAGCTGCAAGTTCGAATGGAATTCAGAGAGAGACTGTTTCGTTAACGTGGCACCTTTTGAAGCCTCGAAAAAGGCATGTTCTGCCTCTTTCTGAGCGACCAATGCATCAACTCTCAAGTCTCTTACATCCGCGCGCAGGTCGTCACGTGCCTCTTCATAGGTTTCGGCGTCACGCAGTTCATCCTCAAGCGCGTTCAGGTCGTCTTGGTAGTTGG
>NZ_JBQFVP010000004.1:325000-327646 GCF_056539825.1 Ruegeria sp. B10 | reverse complement strand
TGGTTGCGGGAGCAGGATTTGAACCTGCGACCTTCAGGTTATGAGCCTGACGAGCTACCGGGCTGCTCCATCCCGCGACACTTTGCGTTGGTCTACCGCCTATTCGGCTACTTGAGACCGGGTAGTGTTCTTTTCATCATTTAGAGAGAATGCTGTTTGTGGGCTTTTACTAGGTTTGGCGGTGACCTACTCTCCCGGGGCTTAAGCCCAAGTACCATTGGCGCGGCAGTGCTTAACTTCCGGGTTCGGGATGGGACCGGGTGTTTCACTTGCGCTATGACCACCAAACCGAGGAAAAGCCCATGTCGACTTTCTTGCTGTGCAAGAAAGCGACGAGGTGGCAGGCAGCGTCTTTTGCTTGCAAAAGGCGCGTTGCCACTCGGTTATAGTATCAATCAATATCGCGGCTTGGCGCTGCGACGCTATCCATTGTCAAGGTCGGTGTATGCTTTGGTCTTGTCTTTCCATTACTGGATCAAATCAAGCCTATCGGGCGATTAGTACCGGTCAACTGAACGCATTACTGCGCTTACATCTCCGGCCTATTGACGTGGTGGTCTTCCACGGCCCTCAGGGAGACCTTGTTTTGAGGGGGGCTTCCCGCTTAGATGCCTTCAGCGGTTATCCTGTCCGATCATAGCTACCCAGCACTGCCGTTGGCACGACAACTGGTCCACCAGTGGATCGTTCACCCCGGTCCTCTCGTACTAGGGGCAACTCCTCTCAAGTCTCCTACACCCACGGCAGATAGGGACCGAACTGTCTCACGACGTTCTAAACCCAGCTCACGTACCTCTTTAAACGGCGAACAGCCGTACCCTTGGGACCTGCTCCAGCCCCAGGATGAGATGAGCCGACATCGAGGTGCCAAACACTGCCGTCGATATGGACTCTTGGGCAGTATCAGCCTGTTATCCCCGGCGTACCTTTTATCCGTTGAGCGATGGCCCTTCCACTCGGGACCACCGGATCACTATGGCCGTCTTTCGACTCTGCTCGACTTGTCAGTCTCGCAGTCAGGCTGGCTTCTGCCATTGCACTCAACGAGCGATTTCCGACCGCTCTGAGCCAACCTTCGCGCGCCTCCGTTACGCTTTAGGAGGCGACCGCCCCAGTCAAACTACCCGCCACGCAGGGTCCCGGATCCGGATAACGGACCGCGGTTAGACATCAAGAGTGCGAAGGGTGGTATCTCAAGGGAGGCTCCACGGATACTTGCGTTTCCGCTTCAAAGCCTACCACCTATCCTGCACATCACAATCCTGATGCCAGTGCGAAGCTGTAGTAAAGGTGCACGGGGTCTTTCCGTCTAACCGCGGGAAGCCTGCATCTTGACAGGCAATTCAATTTCGCTGAGTCGATGTTGGAGACAGCGGGGAAGTCGTTACGCCATTCGTGCAGGTCGGAACTTACCCGACAAGGAATTTCGCTACCTTAGGACCGTTATAGTTACGGCCGCCGTTTACCTGGGCTTCAATTCAAGGCTCTCACCTCTCCTTTTAACCTTCAGGCACCGGGCAGGCGTCAGACCCTATACGTCGTCTTGCGACTTCGCAGAGCCCTGTGTTTTTAATAAACAGTCGCCACCCCCTGGTTTGTGCCCCCAGCCCCTAGTTGCCTAGGAACCGGGCCTCCTTCTCGCGAACTTACGGAGGTATTTTGCCGAGTTCCTTCAACATCGTTCTCTCAAGCGCCTTGGTATGCTCTACCAGTCCACCTGTGTCGGTTTAGGGTACGGTCTGATGGAGGGCTATTTCCAGGAACCACTCAGCAGCCCAATCAATCCGATAAGATTGAACTACACCTGTGATCCGTCACATCCTCCTGGCCTAGGAATATTAACCTAGTTCCCATCGCCTACGCCTTTCGGCCTCGGCTTAGGGGCCGGCTTACCCTGCTCAGATTAGCTTTAAGCAGGAACCCTTGGACTTTCGGCGAGAGTGTCTCTCACACTCTTTGTCGCTACTCATGTCATCATTCTCACTAGTGATCTCTCCACGGGATCGCTCACGCGCCCGCTTCATCGAAAGCTCCAAATATCCTCCAAGGCGTCCCGAGAGACGCTAAAGAGGATAGGAACTATGTCACACTACGCTCTGCTACCGATGCTTACGCATCCCTAGACTTCGGCTCATGGCTTGAGCCCCGTTACATCTTCGCCGCAGGACAACTTATTTAGACCAGTGAGCTGTTACGCTATCTTTAAAGGATGGCTGCTTCTAAGCCAACCTCCTGGTTGTTTTGGTCGTCCCACCTGCTTTCCCACTTAGCCATGAATTGGGGGCCTTAGTCGTAGGTCAGGGTTGTTTCCCTCTCCACTACGGACGTTAGCATCCGCAGTGTGTCTGCCATCTAGTACTCCCGGGTATTCGGAGTTTGGTTAGGATCAGTAAGCCTGTGGGGCCCCATTACCCATCCAGTGCTCTACCCCCCGGGGTATTCGGATGACGCTCTACCTAAATAGATTTCGCAGAGAACCAGCTATCTCCGAGTTTGATTGGCCTTTCACCCCTAGGCACAGCTCATCCCGATCCTTTTCAACGGATGTGGGTTCGGTCCTCCAGTAAGTGTTACCTTACCTTCAACCTGGCCATGCCTAGATCACTCGGTTTCGGGTCTGATCCCACGAACTCATGCGCCCTATTA